>JBCCIN010000019.1:0-26210 GCA_039028235.1 Pseudomonadota bacterium | reverse complement strand
TGCTGACCGGCGCCGCCTTCGCCGCCGCCGCGCTGGTCTGGGATCCTTTCCGGGCGACCCCGCCAGAGGCCCTGGCCGAAACCTATCGTTACGCCGGCCGCGACTTCCGATTAACCAATGTCGCCGGAAAAGTTGCCAAAGGGATTTTGGCTTAGTTTTTCCGACCGTTTGAACCTCGGTCTATCTCTTGGTCGCTGCGGGCCGAGCAAAGTTCGGGGCAGATTTGCTCAACTTAGGAAGAACAATACGTATTCCGAGGCGATTGCGATCTGAAAGAGGGCGAACTGGTACAGTTTTGGCAATGAGCATTAAAGGACTGTCTTAGGCAGCGAAGATGCATCCTCTTCGGACATCCTCTCCTATTCTGACCGGCATTCGTCACTTTTTCGGATCTTCGCATGACTAGTGGAACCTCGGCCGTCTATCAAGCTGCCGACCTCAGCACATTCGCCGCCAGCCTGTTCCAGGCGGCCGGTCTCAGCGCCGACCGCGCCATGACAGTCGGCGCCTTCTTGGTCGAAGCCGACCTGATGGGCCACAACACCCACGGACTACAACTCGCCGGTGCCTATCTTGATGCGATCGACCGTGGCCTGATGACCGTCGAGGGCGATCCGGAGACGATCGCGGACCGCGGCGCCGTCGTCACCTGGGACGGACGCCGTCTCCCTGGCGTCTGGCTGACTGTGGCAGCTCTCGATCTCGGCATCGAACGCGCGAAGGTCCATGGCAGCGCTACCTTGGTCATCCGTCGCAGCCATCATATCGCTTGCCTCGCCGCCTATCTGCCACGGGCGACCGAGCGAGGCTGCATGGCGATCATCGCGAGTTCGGACCCGTCGGAATGCAGCGTCGCCCCGTTCGGCGGTAAACGCGCGGTGTTCACACCCAATCCGATCGCGATCGGCATCCCTACGGACGGCGATCCCATCCTGATGGATGTTAGCGCCTCGATCACCACCAACGGCATGACCGCGCGCCTTAAAGGTCAGGGCAAGCGCTATCCCGGCCAGTGGGCTCAGGATGCGGACGGCAACCCTTCCGACGATCCGGCCGACGTGCTCGCCGATCCACCGGGCACGCTGCTGCCGTTGGGCGGCATCGAGTATGGTCACAAAGGCTACGGCCTCGCTCTGATGATCGAGGCGCTCACCCAGGGGCTCGGCGGCTATGGCCGTGCGGACGGCGAAGCCGGTTGGGGCGCTTCCATCTTTTTGCAGGTGTTCGATCCGGACGCGTTCGGCGGTCTTGCCAACTTCAACAGACAGACAGGTTGGGTCGCCGACGCTTGCCGCGCGACACCGCCGGTGCCTGGCAGCGATCCCGTCAGGCTGCCGGGCGAAGCTGCGCTCGCGCGAAAGAGGGCTGCGCTGCAGCATGGTCTGACGCTTTACCCGGGCATCATGGATAGTCTGCACCCATGGGCCGATCGCCTCGGCGTCAGCCCACCCTCCCCTATGTGACCACGCGTTCGCGCCCCGCACCTCTGACGGCGGTGACGATCAGCCAAGTCCAGAGCAGCAACGTCGCAATGCCGAGCACGGCGGCGACAGGGCGTTCGAAAAAGCCGATGAGATCGCCTTCATGCTTGATCATGGTGATTAGGAAATTTTTTTCGATCACCTTGCCGAGCACGATGCCAAGGATCGCGGGCGCAATCGGAATGCCATTATCCTCCATGACATAGGCCAGCAGCCCGAGCACCAGCATCACCCATACCGAAAACAGCGTATTGTCGACCGCATAAGCACCGATGATGCAAAACACCAGGATGATCGGCATGAGAATCCGTTTGGGTATGGCCAGCACATGGCGAGCGACGCGGATCGCGACGATTCCGAGCGGCAGCATGATCAGATTGGCGATCGCGAAGGCGAGAAAGATCGCGTAGATCAGCGTGCCGTCGGTGACGAACACGCGCGGGCTCGGCGTGATGCCCTTGAGCATCAGCACGCCGATCGCGATCGCGGTCACCGTGTCGCCGGGAATGCCGAACACCAGGGCCGGCGTCCAGGCGCCGGCCACGGCAGCGTTGTTCGCAGAGCCCGCATCGGCGATGCCTTCAGGGTGGCCCTTGCCGAACTTTTCCGGCGTCTTCGAGAACCGCTTGGACAGGCTGTAGCAGACCCAGGCGGCGATGTCGGCGCCGGCGCCGGGCAGCGCGCCGAGCACATTGCCAAAGGTCGCTGACCGGATGATGTTCAGCCAGTATCGTCGGCAGATGGCCAGCATATTCCGGGGAAGACTGCCGATCGTCGCGACCTCGGCCTTCGTGTCCAGATCGGCGGTTACGGTTCGGATGACCTGGCTGAGCGCGAACATGCCGATCATCGCCGGGATGAAGGAGACACCGTCCAGCAGATCCATCTGCCCCCCGGTGAAGCGCGGATGGCCGGTGGCGATGTCGATGCCGACGGTCGAAATGAACAGCCCGATCAAGAGGGCAATCGCACCGCGCAGGAGCGAGGCGCTGGAAACAGCGATGGCCGACGTCAGACCGAGACAGCCGAGCCAGAAGTATTCGACGGACGAAAAGCGCACCGCGATGGCGGCGAGCTGGCTCGCGAACAGGCCCAGGAGCATCACACCGATCAGCCCACCGATCGATGCAGTCACCAGGCTGGTGGCGAGCGCCTGTTCGCTCTTTCCCTGCCGGGTCATGGCGAAGGCCTCGTCGACAGAGGCGGCGGATGCGGGCGTGCCGGGAATGCGCAGGAGTGCTCCCGGGATGTCTCCTGCGAAAATCGCCATTGCCGACGCCGTGACGATCGCCGCGATCGCCGGCACCGGATCGAGAAAGAAGGTGATCGGCACCAACAGGGCGACCGACATGGTCGCGGTCAGCCCCGGAATGGACCCGACAAACAAGCCATAGCAGGCGGCCATCAAAATGGTCGCGAAGACGTCGAGGCGAAAAACCAGATCCAGTGCCTCGGCGAACGTCTCCATCCTGTTGGCCTCAGTACAGCAACATTTCGATCGGTCCGCGCGGCAGCGGTACGCGCAGAAGAACGGAAAAGCCGTAGTGAAGCAGGAGCGGCAGGACAATCGCGATCACCGCGGTGAGCGGCTTCGAGACGCCGAAAAGCAACAGCAAGGCGGCTGTGATCAGAGAAACGATCAGGAGGAAGCCGAGCCAATTGGACAAGAGCGCGTAGGCGACGACGGCCATCAATACACCGATCGCCCGCATCGACGCCGTTCGATCATTGAACCAGCCGGGTAAAACCAGCCAGGTTACTGCTCCCTCGCGCTTCCAGGCGAGCAGGCCCGAGACCAGAAGGGATACCCCGCAAAGGCCAAAACCGATCCCGATCAATGTCGGAAAAAAAGCCGGTCCGTAGGCCATGCCGGCCATCTCGGGAAAGCCGCTTGCCGTGAAGATGATCGCAGCGCCCGCGATCAGAACGATCAGGCCGAGCGCTGCATCGTCAAATTTCACGGACGTCGCACCAGGTCGTCGGCGGTCACTGAGCCAGGCCGATCGCTTTCATGGTCGCACCGAGATTGTCGGAGGTTTCGGCGAGCATGCCGGTCAGGTCCTCGCTACCCATCTTGACCACGTCCGCACCGCGTGACGCCTTGAAGTCAGCCCACTCCTGCGTATCGAACGCAGCCAGCGCCGCTTTCTCGTAGGAGCAAGCGATCTCCGGGTCGAGGCCTTCGGGGCCGGACATGGTGATGAACGCGGCAAGCGTCCAGCCACTCTCGAGCACATCCGCGGTGGTCGGCACGTCCGGCAAGGCGGCCATGGGCTCGCTGTGCATATAGGCGAGCGCCCTCAGCTCCCCGGACTCGACCAGCGCCTTACCCTCAGACAAGGCCGGCGTCGCAACATCGACACCGCCGGCGACCAGTTCCTGCATGGCGGACGCCGCACCGTCGGACGGCACCCAGCGGATGGCGGCCGGGTCCATGCCCTCGGCATTCAGGAGCCCCGCAAGTGCGAGATGCCAGATGCCGCCCTGCGCCGTGCCGGAGCCTGTGAGCTCACCAGGGTTCGCCTTGGCGTGATCGAGGAGCTCGCCCAGCGAGTTGAAGGGCGAGTCCTTGGCCACCAACACGCTCGACGGCACGATGTCCACCAGCACCATCGGTGTGATGTTGGTGTGGTTGAGCTCGGTCAGTCCGGCATGATGCATCGTGGTGATTTCGACCGTCGCTGCCCCGATGGTGTAGCCGTCGGGCTCGGCTGTGGCGATCGCGGAATGGCCGACCACGCCATTGCCGCCCGTACGGTTCACCACATTGAAAGGCTGTCCCATCTCCTTTTCCAGAAGGCTCGCCAGCATGCGTGAGTTGGCATCGGTTCCGCCGCCAGCGCCCCAAGGCACGACATAGGTGACCGGACGGTCCGGCTTCCAGTCGCACTCGGCGATCGCCGGACCGGCGATGAGGACCAAGGCCGCAGCGGCCAACGGCGTTCCGCGAAGAAGTTGCTTCAGCGTCGACATAGAGTCCTCCCCTTAATGTTTTCGGCGCCCTGCGATCGAACGACGAGTCATTGCTTTTCTCTATGAGCGTAGCGCGGGTTTCATGCTGGTCAACGCTGCTGGCGGTTGGCGAGCAGACTCAGCTCCGGTCCGCCAAACCCAATGCTGCGCGAAACCGGCCAGCCATCACAGCGCCATTGTTGTCGGGAAGAACCAGCGGGTCGTCGGTGAGCGCTATACGAGCGACGGCGAATGCCGGACCCGGCGTTCGATATAGCAGCTTTTCAAGCGACGGCAGATCTGCCGCGCTCGTCGCCGTCATCACCCGATCGAAACCGGCGCCCTTCGCCATCGCCGCAATATCCGTCGGGCCAGCCGTTAACCCTGCCTGTCTCCCAGTCTCGCCAAAGGCCTGGTTGTCGAGCACCAGAATGGCAAGATTGTCCGGTGTTGCGGCGGCGATGGTCGCCAAAGAACCGATGCCCATCATCATCTCGCCATCGCCGGTGACCACCAGGACCCTTCGGGTCGGCTGGGCGGAGGCGAGGCCAAGACCGATCGAGCAAGCGAGCCCCATGCCGCCCCAGAGATAAACGTTACGATTGTCGAGACCGGCCGCCGCCAGATCCCACGTCGAGGCACCAAGGCCGCCGACAATGAGCGCATCGCCACGATCCCTAAGGAGATGGGCGACCAGCTTTCGGCGATCGAAGCGATCCTTTCGCGCCATCATCCCATTCATGCCCCCTCGCCGTTGGCATCGAACGTTTTGGCCCCAATGACCCGCTGGTCGATCAGGACGGCAACAGCCGCTCCTCCGTGAAACGCCATGTCGGCGGCGGCAGAAACGGTATCGCCGACGGCTTCGGCGCGATCGACCGGGTAGCAGGTGACACCCATCGCCTGAAGCACCGTCGGCGTGGCCCTGCCCATCGGCACCTGCCAGCCATTGGCCTCGCCCCACTGACCGCGCATCGTCACAAGCATCAGACAAGGTGCGCTGCACACAGCCGGTAGGGAAAGTGCGTTGATGACGTTGCCGACACCGCTCGACTGCATCAAAAGAGCGGCACGTTCGCCACCGAGCCAGGCGCCGGTCACGAGGCCGATACCTTCATCCTCGCGTGTCAGGGTCATGACCTTGATGCTGTTGTCGGCGCTGCAAAGGTTAAGGAGTCTAGTCAGCCCCGCATCGGGCACCGTTCCGATCTGACGGATCAACTTCGAGCGGAACACATCAAGGACGTCAGAAGACCAGTCGTGCCGGGTCATGAGCGACCGCCCTTGTTCTGTCGGACGCCTCGCCAATGCCGCCACAGAGCCACCAGCAATCTGACGCTGCCTTGCCGGTTTCTCATGGACCAAGCAGGGCGCCAGGCGAGCTCGGTTCTGGCTCTAAGATCCGCTATCGAAGGCGACCTCGTGATCCTCCTGGCCGGATCGGCTTCCATCGTCCTGACCGCCCGCTGTGAAAGACAATGTCCTCTAGAAACGGTATCACGGCCGCTCACGGCAATCGAGGCCTTGGGCGAGCCACCAGATCTAGGCTGGCGGCAAGGTGAAGCAAAAGCGGCTGCCTTCACCAGGGACCGAACGACACCAGATTTGCCCGCCATGGCGCTCGACGATCTTTCGGCAAATCGCGAGCCCGAGCCCGGTGCCCTCATAAACGTCCTGGCTCCAAAGACGCTGGAACGGTTCGAACACGGCCTGCAGTTTGTCCTCGGGAATGCCTATTCCGTTGTCCTCGATGGTAAACAGCCAATGCTTATCCAAGCGTTCCGCCCTGACCCTAACGGTCGGCGCCATCATCTTGTTGTACTTGATGCCGTTGCCGATCAGATTTTGCAGAAGCTGCACCAGCTGCGGACCATGACCGGTGACCGAAGGCAGAGGAATGACGTCCACTTTCGCGCCGCGCTCGTCGATGAACTCGTGCAGATGATCCAGGACCTGCCGCGCGACATCGTCCATGGCAACCGGGTCAAAGGCGATGTCACGATCGAGAAGCGAGTAGTGAGCGAGCGTGTCGACCAGCGCATTCATACGCATCGCCGACAGCCTGATCATCTCAAGATGCTCCGGGACGTCGTCATAGACACCCGCCTCGAGATCTTCCCCCAAAATCTCGGTGAAGCTGGTCAGCCCCCTAAGCGGCGCCCGAATGTCGTGAACCAGAACACGGATGAAGGCCGTCTGTTCTTCCCGCTGCTCAGCGAGTTTGCGCACAAGCGACGCTTTCTCGACGGCATTGGCGAGCGCGCGCCGCAAGATGGGGGCTGTGATGTTGTCCTTGACCACATAGTCGACGGCGCCAGCCTTCATGACGGCGACGGCGATATCCTCGCTGCCCTCACCGGTCATCATGACCACAGGCACATGCGGGTCGATCGCTTTAAGCCGTTCGAGCACGGCGAGGCCATTGTTGCCGGGCAGGTTGAAATCGAGAAGAATGCAATCGGCAGGCCGCTCCTGATGGAGAGCAAGACCCTCTTGCCCGTCCTCCGCAAGATCGATCTTTTCGACCAAAGTCCCTTTCTTCAACAACCGCACATAATGATCGCGGTCGTCTTCGCTATCGTCGATGATCAGCACATGGGCAGGCCCCGTCATCGTCTAGATCCCCGGAAGCGCAGCGGCGGCGAATGGCTTTTTGACATAGCTGTTCGCGCCAACGTCATAGCAAGGTGCAATGTCGTGTTCGTCGACCAAGTTTTTCATGACGATGATCGGAATAGGACGGAAGCTGGCGTCGCTCTTGGACATCGACAAGACCCGGCGACTGTCGATTCCGGGCATGTTCAAGTCAAGGAGGACGATGCCCGGACGCGGCGCGTCCATTGCCGGCGCGAAGCGTCCACGCTTGTAAAGATAGTCGAGTGCTTCCCGCCCGTTCTCGCAGCGATGCAGCCGGTTCTTGAGAGCGGAATCCTTGCGCAGCGCTCGAACTGTGGCGTCATAGTTGTCGTCGCTGCCATCTACGATGAGAATCGCTGGAATGGAACTGCGTGACATCAGCCACCTCCATCAAGGGTGAAAAAAAACGTAGTGCCTTTGCCTGGCGACGATTCGAGCCAGATTCCGCCGCCGTGATATTCGACGATCTTCTTGACGAAGGTGAGCCCGGCTCCCGTGCCCTCTCCATAGGCTTTCTCGCTATTAAGCCGCTTGAAGATGCGAAAGACGTCGTCCCGGAATGCATCGTCAATACCGATACCGTTGTCGCGCACATGAAAGACAGGATTGGCGATATCAGAGGTTTGATCCCCGTTCGCGTCGAAGCCGACTTCGATTATCTTTTCCTTGGAGTCGTTATATTTGATCCCGTTGACGATCAGGTTTTGAAACACGGTCGCCATGTGCGGGCCGGCGGCTGTGACCTTTGGCAGAGGTGTTGGCAGGGACAATCTGGCATTTCGCTGTCGCATGAAATCGGCAAGGCCGAGTTCGACATCGGCAATGACGTCATTGAGATCGACCGACTGCCTCGGCTGATCGCCGTCCCTAATCCGCGAATAGAAGAGTAGGTCGGCAATGAGCTTCTCCATACGTTGGCTGAGCTTAATCAGCCGATGGAGGCGCCTCTCACCTTCGTCATCCAACCTGTCGCTATAGTCCTCCAGAAGGAAACTCGCATGGTTGGCGATAGCCCGAAGAGGTTCCTTCAGATCGTGGGATGCAATATGAGCGAAGTCGTCGAGTTCCCGATTGCTGCGCTCGAGCTCCTGTGCCCGCCTGTCCAGTTCCAGCGCCACGGCTTTGCGCTCGGAGATATCATCGGCTGAGCCGGCAAGGCGGATGACATTGCCGTCGGTGTCCCAGACGGCCTGACCGCGCAAAAGCAGCCATATGTAGCTGCCGTCCTCCTTTCGAAGACGCGTCTCGACATCGTAATCGCCTTCGCCCGCCAGATGACGGCGTTTCCGTTCCGTGACCCTGTCGCGATCGTCAGGATGAAGCCGCGCTTCGAACGAACTGATATCAGGGACAGGTGTCTCGTCCGTAACACCGACCATGGCCTTCAGCCGGTCTGACCAGAAGAGCGCGCCGGTTCTGGCATCCCAGTCCCAGATGCCGACAGACGATCCCTCCACTGCAAGCTGGAAACGTATTTCGCTTTCCTCGAGCTTTGCTTTGGCACGATCTAACGCCTGATTCATGCGCTGCAGTTCATCGCGCGATGCGGTCGTCGCCCTCAGGCTCTGGAGCATGCGATTGAATGCATTCGCGAGTTGATGCAATTCCCTGGCACCCTCCGGCCTGACCTCCTTTTCAAGACTTCCTGTGCGCGTGATGGTTTCGATCCCGTCGATCAATCGTCGGATCGGCCGTGTGCTGATGAACGCCGTCTTGAAGATGGCAACGACGACGGCCGCGATGCTCAAGACCATCGTCGTTGCCAGGAAGAGGCCCAGACGATCAACGGTGGCCAAGGCAGTTGCGCGCTTCTCAGCAGCCAAAAGCGTCAGCCCGTCGAAGCCCGGTATACCCGACGACGTCATCGCCCAAGTTGAATGCACTCCGCTTTCTTCACGCGAAGATAGAGCAAACTCCGCATTTGATCGGTAAAGCGGATCACCGTGCGCGGTCAGCACGCTGACGGCATCCGTTCGAACGGGAATGGCAAGCAGTGCTGCCAATTGCGCCGGATCGAAGTGGATGATGACCATCCCTTCACCCCGATCCGCAATCATGACGGGTGCGGCGGCCAGGAGGCCGCTAACGCCAACCTCGTGCCAGACCGCGCCACTGAGCACAGCCTCCAGCCAGGTCGAGGCCTCATAGTCGACATCGGACCGATTGGATGCGATTCGCCGGCCTCGATAATCGGCGAGCGTGACTTCGGCATCGCCGAGGCCCGGCACCTTCGCCGTTTCAAAAAAAACCGAAAGGTAATGTTCGCGCCCCTGGGCATCCATGATGCCATTGACAACCAAATCATTCTCGGCGACCGAGACTGCGGTGTCGATCACGGCCTTCAATTTGAACGCGATCAGCTGCGCGTACTGCTCAGCCTGCCTGTTGAGCCGCTCTTCAAGCTCCGTCGAGACCAGGCCTTGCATCGCTGTCCAAGCCAGCCAGCCGATCAGCGCCTGCACCAGAACAATCGCCGGCAGGACGCGCCAAAGTGCACGTGAGAAGAGCGATATCGGCTGCGCCGATCGCATCATGGCAGGCTCAGGGGAACAATCACGCCATTCTTGTCATAGGCCGCCAGCCGAAAGTCCTCGTGGTCGAGGGCATCATGATCGTCGACGGTGAACGGCGGTTCGTAGAGCCGGACCAGCCCCTGATATCGCCGAAGCCTCTCCATGGCGAATCGCACCCGGCTTCGCTCGACCGTCCCCGCCTGATCGATCGCCCGCGTCAGGAGGTGAACGAGATCATAAGCGTGAGCCGTCCCGGTCGGCGCCGATACTGACGCAGGTCCGTCGCAGCCTTCGAAATGTACGCAGTAAGCCGCAAGGACGTCTTCGGCGCGCCTTGGGAAGGGTGGATCGAAGAACGAGAAGGTCTGTAGAAATGTCAAATCGACGTCGTCGAGGTCATCCCGCACATTGTCGTGAAAGCTGCTGCCTACGAAACCCCAATGACCAATGATCGGCAGGCGCTCGTCCGGCGGCAGGGCTGCCATGTCGTGCACCGCGGCAACGCCGCCCTCTGGCTGCGCGATCAGCATCACCACATCAGCGCCAGCAAGCCTGATCGCTTCGATCTGTTCGGCGACGCTTCTGGCACCGGTGTTGAACCATTCGACCGCCACTGGTTTGCTGTCCCGACGGCTCAAGGCTTCGGTCAATGCCGCCTCACCAGAGCGGCCCCAAGCTGTCTGCCAAAGAAGGAGGCCGAGATGCCGATAGCCACGCTCAAATGCGGCATCGACGAGGAATTCGCCGGCATATTCATCGCGAACCGAGACACGGAACACAAAATTCGGCTGATGGCCGTTTTCGACGACATTAGTCCCGGCGGCCCAAGGGCCGAGGTAAATCAGGCCATGCTTGTGAATTTCCTCGAGTTCAGCCATGGCAACCGGCGTATGAACACCGCCCATTACCGCCACGAGATCGTCCATCGCGGCGAACTCGCTGACGTTGTCGACCCCACGATCTGGATTGCCGCGATGATCGCGAACCACCAGCTTTAGCGGCCGTCCGAGCACACCACCAGCATCGTTCACTTCGTCGATGGCTATCGTCGCGCCGCGGCGAATGGCTTCGCCGCCGATCGCCGACGAGGATGACATGTCCGCATCGAGACCGATTAGGATGGGCTCAGAGGCTTTCGTCGCCCCGCATGTCAAAGCCAGAATCATCCAAACCGCAAAGCAAGCGGTAACCGGCGCTCGAAGCCGGCGTACAAGGACCCCCATCGTCTGTTCCCGCCATCTGAAACCGAAAGCAGCAGCCAACGGAAGTGTCCGATGGCTTCCATGGAATTAAACCTATAATTGTTTATTTTCTATTAATAAATTGCTTTTTGGTTTGGCATTGTAATCGATGGTCGCTGACACCAAGCAGGCATGCCTTGCGTTCACAGGGCGGCCACCGACTCATGATTGTGTTCGTTTGCATCGGAAGGATTCAGCAAATGATCAGCGTAAACGAAAAATAAACGCTTACCGCTTTATTCTCACTTCGGCGCTCGGCGAGAAGGCATTCATAAGGTGATCCACAGCGTGCCATCTTGACCCAACAGGCAACCCATTAGGATAGGCGATACACCCATGCGGCTCCTCATCGTTGACGACAGTCGCCTCGACCGAACCAGGATTAAACGCCTGGTCAATCAGATGAATACCGATGTCAGCCTAGCTGAAGCCCCGGATGTGCCGACGGCGCTCGGTATGGTGGCAGTCGAGAAATTCGACTGCATCCTGCTCGACTATCGTCTGCCGGGCTCCGATGGCGTCGAACTCGCCGCTCAGATCGCAGCGAGCCATGGCGGCGCCAGCACGCCCATGGTGATGCTCACCGGCGAACCTTCTGAGGATCTGGCAGAACACGCCATCGGTTCCGGGCTGACCGACTTTCTGGGCAAGCGTAACCTCTCTGCCGAGCATCTTCGCCAGACGCTGTTCAATGCTCAGGTCAAACATCGACAGACCACATCGGCAACCGCTCCCTCGGCGGCCGATGATGGGTCGACGGCGTGGATCAAGAAGGACCTGGCGGAAGGTGATCGCCTGGCCATTGCTGACGCGCTCGACGTTCTAGAACGCGCCGGTCTCTTCGACCGGGCTCACGAAGGTGGCGAGGAAGTGCTTCAGGCCTTGAGAAAGCTGCGCGATACCGCCGCAGCCGTGCTGGTTCATTGACCGGTCGGATGATGAACCGTGGTTGGCATCTCATCGGGGCGTTAGCCTGATGCCTACATAAGAGCAGTCAGACGATCGTCGAAATGCGATGGTCAGCCTCGTCTTCCTTGATCATGACAGCAGCCTTTTCGCCGATCATGATCGCGGCAGCGTTGGTGTTGCCCGACACCATGGTCGGCATGATCGAAGCATCAGCGACGCGCAGACCGGACAAGCCGTGCACTCGGAGACGATGATCGACCACCGTCATACCCGAATCTGCCGATCCCATGCGACAGGTGCCGATCGGATGATAGGCGGTTTCCGCATTTTCTCGGATCCAGCTGAGAATCTCGTCGTCGCTGGAGACATCAGGACCAGGCGAGCGCTCGTCGCCACGAATGTCGTCCAACGCCTTGGCCATGGCCAAACGTCGCATCAGCCGAAAGCCGTCAATCATCGTCTGCCGGTCCAGTGGATCGGACAGGAAGTTGAAGCGGATTGACGGATGGGCTTCCGGGTCCGCTGATGTAATGTGCACCGAGCCCAGACTTTCCGGACGCAGCTGATAACAGGCCGTGGTCATGCCGGGCTCCCGATGAAGCTCGCGCCTCTTCGCACTCTTGATGCTGTAAGGAACGAGGTGGAACTGGACGTCCGGCTGGTCGAGCCCCCGTCGGGTTTTCAGAAACGCGAGCTGGGGTGCTGATGGCAGTCCGAGGAAACCACCGCGATCAATCGCATAGCGGATTGCTTCCTTGATTTTGCCGATGCCGTTCATGCGGGTGTTGTAGGACAACTCCGGCCTGATCATCCGCCATTGAATGCGGGCGTTGATGTGATCGCGCAGATTTTCACCAACGCCATCGAGTTGATGGCACGCGGTCACGCCTTGCGCCGACAGAACCTCCGGCCGGCCGATACCAGAATGTTCCAGCAGCTGCGGCGAGGCGATGCCGCCGGCTGCCACGATCACCTCGCGAGCTGCCGTGACCTCGAACATCATGCCACGCTGTCGATAGACGACGCCGACGCAGCGCTGCCCATCCAGCTTTAGCCTGTGAACCATCGCCCCGGTCTCAACTCGCAGGTTGGCTCGATTCTTCGCCGGTCGAAGATAGCAATGCGCCGTGCTCATACGGCGGCCATGCCTGATGGTCGTCTGCGTCTTGCAGACACCTTCCTGGGAAACGCCGTTATAGTCAGGATTGCACGGGACGCCGATCTCCCTTGCAGCTTCGAAAAGCGCCTCATAGACCGGGTTCTGATCGGGCACCTCGGAGACATGCAGCGGCCCGCCCACACCGCGAAGCTCGCTCTCGCCGCCTGCCCAATCCTCCATTCGCTTGAAGATCGGCAGCACATCCGCGTAGCTCCAGCCGCGGTTGCCCAGCTGCGCCCAACTGTCGTAGTCGAGGGCCTGGCCTCGAACATAGACCAGGCCATTGATCGAGCTTGACCCACCGAGCATCTTGCCCCGCGGAACAGGGATGCGCCGGTTCGCCGTTCCTGATTCGGGCTCCGAGCGATAGCGCCAGTTGACCCGGGGATGGTCGATGAAGAGGCCAAAGCTTATCGGAAGCGCACTAAAAGGATGCGATGGTCCTCCGG
This sequence comes from Pseudomonadota bacterium, assembly GCA_039028235.1. Lineage (GTDB taxonomy): Bacteria > Pseudomonadota > Alphaproteobacteria > Geminicoccales > Geminicoccaceae > JANQPX01. The sequence continues at coordinate 12,869 of JBCCIN010000019.1, read as the reverse complement.
CTTCAAGCAACAGTACGGTGGTACGTTCATCCTCGGTCAGTCTGCTCGCGAGAACTGAGCCCGTGGATCCGGCGCCGACGACGATGTAATCCGGTACCTCCAACGACATGGACCGCCTCCCTCTATACGTTTTGGACCATTGGCAACTCGTGCCTTTGCACTACGGTGCGGCTCATTGTTGATGGCGGCAAGGGATAAGAGCCTTGGAAATCATCCGTGGACGTGATGCGATCATCCGCCCCATGTCAGAGCTTGCAATCTCAGCCCCACAAGGCGAAGCTCGACCACAGTCAGGCGACGGCCAATCGAGGCTATCGATATGACAACTAACGACAAAAGGGAGCTTTCCTGATGACTTTCTTCCATACAATGACTGGTGCCGCTCTTGCCGCTGGCCTGCTGACGGCAGGTATGGCCCAGGCCCAGGAGCCGACCTTCTTCCGTATCGGCACCGGCAGCGCCGGCGGCACCTACTTCCCGATCGGCGGCACGATCGCCAACGGCATCTCCTCGCCTCCGGGTGCACGTCCCTGCGATGAAGGCGGCCAGTGCGGCGTGCCGGGGCTGATCGCGATCGCACAGTCCACCACCGCCTCGGTCTTCAATAACACCGCGGTCCAAAATGGCGAACTCGAGGCCGGCATGGCCGCGGCCGACGTGACCCGCTCCATGTATCTCGGCGAGGGCAAGTTCGACGGCAAGCCGCATGAGAAGCTGCGCATCGTCGCCAATCTCTTCCCCGAGGATCTCCACCTGGTGCTGCCGGAAGGCTCGTCGATCGAAAGCCTCGCCGACCTCGAAGGCAAGCGCGTCGGCATCGCTCAAGCAGGCTCGGGCACGCAGGTCGCCGTGCTTCAGATGCTCGAAGCCTGGGGCGTCACCCGCGACAATATGGAAGAGGCCGAGCTCAACAACAGCCAGTCGGCAGAGCGTCTCGCCGATGGTCAGCTCGATGCCTATTTCTACGCCGCCGGCTGGCCAGTGGCTGCGATGGTGCAGCTCTCCAGCACCAAGGGCATGGAGCTCCACTCCTTCACCGATGAGGATCTGGCCAAGATCAACGAAATCATCCCGGCCTACATCCCCTCATCGATCCCAGCCGACGTCTATGAAGGTGTCGATTACGAGGTGAAGACGTCAGCCGTTTCGGCCCTGTTGGTCGTGTCCTCCGATCTCGAAGAAGAGCTGGTCTACGGCATCACGTCAGCGCTGTGGAACGACAACACCCGTAAGCTGCTCGACAATGGTCATGCCAAGGGCAAGCAGATTACCCCCGACACGGCACTCGATGGCATCGCGGCGCTGGGCGTGCCGCTGCATGCGGGCGCTGAGAAGTTCTACAAGGAAGCTGGTCTTCTGAAGTAAAGACGGACCGACCTCTGATCTGCAGCCGGGCGGCGCTCTGCCGTCCGGCTGCCGACATGACCCGAAAAAAGAGAGGCGGCCATGGCGGAAGGGCGAAGCGACGGCGAGCTGTCCGAACAGGAACTCGCCGATATCGAGCGCAAATATGATGAGGGCGCCGCCACCCGCAAGGTCGCCACCCGCTTTGCCCAATTCCTCCGCTGGGTAGCGCTCACTTTCGCGATCTACCATTACCTCACCGCCGGTTTCGCGCTGCCGCCCGACTACTGGCATATGGGCTGGCATCTTTCCGGCCTGTTCATTCTTACCTACGCACTCTATCCGGCAATCAAGAGGAAGGGGGCGTTCGATCTCAAGACAGGCCCGCTGCGGCTCGGCGGCGTTCCCTATCTCGACGTCATCCTGATGGTGCTCGGTGTCGCATCGGCCCTTTATCTCGGCTTAGCATGGCGCGGCGTCCCGTTCCTTGGCATCGAGGAACAGACCTTCAGAATGGGCAATCCGAACGGCTATGACATGCTGTTCGGCTGCATCCTCATCCTGCTCGTCCTCGATATCGCCAGGCGGACGCTCGGCTGGGTGCTGCCGATGATCATCTGCTGCTTCATCGCCTATGCCCTGCTCGGCCAGTATTTCCCGGGAATCCTCCAGCACCCGGGCGTGAACTTCAACACCTTCGTCTCGTCGATGTATTTCCCCCAGGAAGGCATCTTCGGCGTGACGCTCTGGGTCGTCTCGACCATCGTCTTTCACTTCGTCCTGTTCGGCGTGATCGCGCAGCGAACGGGGCTTGGCCAGCTCTTCATCGACAATGCAACGATCCTCGCTGGACGCTATATGGGCGGACCCGCGAAGGTCTCCGTGGTCTCGTCCGCCTTCTTCGGCACGATCTCCGGCTCCTCGGTCGCCAACACGGTGTCGACGGGCGCGCTGACCATCCCGAACATGAAGCGCCTTGGCTATCCCGGCCATTTCGCAGGTGGCGTCGAAGCCGCGGCATCGGCGGGCGGCCAGATCACCCCGCCGATCATGGGGGCCGCGGCCTTCATCATGGCCGAGTTCCTGGAAGTCCCCTACACCACCATCGTGATCGCCGCGATCTTCCCGGCCATCCTCCACTATGTCGGCGTCTTCGCCGTGGTGCATTTGATGGCGAAGCGCCTCAGCCTCAAAGGCCTCGCCCCCGATGCGCTGCCGAGGCTTGCCGCCGTCTGGCGCGACGGCTGGGCCAACATCGTGCCGCTGGTCGGCCTCCTGGTGGTGCTGTTCTCCGGCTACACGCCCTTCATGTCCGCTTTTTGCGGCATCTCGCTTGCGATCGTCGCCGGCATGAGCCGCGCGAAGGAACCCGCGACGCTCATCTACGCCGCAGCCTTCATCGCCTTCGTCGTCTGGAAGTATCTGGGCGGCGGTTTCGACCTGGTCATGTCCGCCATCCTGATCGCCGGCGCCGTGCTCGCCACCTTCAACCCGCAGCGGCGCGTTCTGATCGGCGAGATGGCGGACACCTTCGAGACCGGCGTGAAATACGCGCTCGCCGTCGGCGCCGCCTCCGCCGCCGTCGGCATCGTCGTCGGCGTGATCAATACGACAGGCGTTGGATTTCGGATCGGCTTCATGGTGACGCAAGGCGCATCAGCCCTTGGCACTGATCTCTATTCGATCCTGAGCTTAGGCGGTGCGCTCACCTTCTTCGGCATCGAAGACCTGACCCTCTTTATCAGCCTCGTTTTCATCGCCATCGCCTGCATCCTAATGGGCGCCGGCATTCCGACGACGGCCCTCTACATCATGCTGGTCTCCGTCGCCCAGCCTGCTCTCGCCCAGCTCGGCGTGCCGCCGATCGCGAGCCATATGTTCGTGCTCTATTACGGTGTCGTCGCCGAGATCACACCGCCCGTCTGCACCTCCGCCTATGCCGCAGCCGCGATCGCCAACGCCAATCCGTTCCGAACGGGCATATCGGCGTTCACGCTCGGCCTCGGCAAGGTCATCGCACCCATGGCCTTCGTCTATGCGCCGGTGCTCTTGTTCGTCTCGTCGACCGGGTTCGACTTCGTTGAATTCACCTATACGGCAGCGAGTTGCATCGCCGGCGTGGTCGCGCTCTCGGCCGCCGTGGTCGGCTATTTCAGGGCGCCGATGGGCATCATCGAGCGTATCCTGGCGGCCCTTGCCGGCCTGATTTTCATTGCACCGAGCCTGCAGGCGGATCTGGTCGCCCTTGCCCTGCTGGTGCCGGTGGCGCTTCTGCAGATCTTCGCCAAACGCAAAGCCGAACCGGGTCTGGCGTCGTAAGCCATGGCTGACGAGCTCGAGCCAGAGACCGTCACCATCATCGGCGCCGGCATCGTCGGCATCTGCTCGGCTCTGTCGCTCCTGGAACGAGGCGTTGCCGTCCGCCTGATCGATCGCGCCAGGCCCGCCGAGGCAGCGAGCTACGGCAATGCCGGCGTCATCTCTCCCTGGTCCTGCGTCCCCCAATCTTTGCCAGGGATATGGCGGACCTTGCCGAAGGCGCTCCTCGATCCGTCTGGTCCTCTTGCCATCCGCCTCGGCTATTTGCCGCGCTTTCTTCCATGGGCCGCACGCTTCCTTAAGGCCGGACGAACGGATCAGGTCGGAAAGATCGCCGATGCCATGGATGTACTGAATCGGCCCAATGTCGAACTCTATCGCCGCCATCTCGCCGGCACCGGCAAAGAACATCTTCTGAAGGACAGCTATTACCTCCAGGTCAGCCGGCGGCCGAACGCGATCAGGGCGGAAGATATCGCTTACCGCCTTCGGGCCGAGCGCGACGCGCCACTCGAAATCGTCGACGGCGAGAGGCTTCGGGAGATCGAACCGGCGCTTTCGAAGGACTATCGATCAGCGCTGATCATCCGCGACCAGGCCCGTGCCCTCAGTCCGGGCGATCTCGGCAAGGCGCTCGCGGACAAGGCCTGTGCTATGGGCGCGGATCTCAGGCGGCTGGAGGTCAAGGGAATTCGGCCTAGCGAGGACGGCGCCTGGCGCATTGATGCCGTTGGAGAAACGCTGCAGACGGCAAAGCTGGTGATTGCTGCCGGCCCCTGGTCGACACAGCTCTTGAAGCCTCTTGGCATCGATCTGCCACTCGCCTTCGAGCGCGGCTATCACCTCGAATGCCCCGATCCCGGCGTGACGCTGGAACATTCGGTCATGGACATCGAGCGCAAATTCGTGACCTCAGCCATGTCATCAGGCATGCGAAGCGCCGGCACCGCCGAGTTCGCCGACATCGATACCCCGCCGGCCTTCAGACGTGCCGATATGTTGAAGACCCTCACCAGCGCGATGCTGCCGGATCTGAAAACCGAAGGCTGCCGCGTGTGGATGGGCACCCGCCCTTCCTTTCCCGACAGCCTCCCCTGCATCGGTCCCTTGGACGGTCACCAGAACCTACACCTGGCGTTCGGGCACAGCCACTATGGCCTCGGCATGGCGCCAATGACCGGCGAACTCGTTGCTGGCCTCCTGACCGGCCACCTGCCTAATGTCGATCTCGCCCCTTATCTTGCCGCGCGTTTTCTTTGATCCTCGGCCGAAGCGAAAGCCTCTTTCGGCGTAACGTCGATCATCAACGGGACATGATCGCTCAAGCCGCTGCCGCACCAGCCGTCAAAACCGCCGACAGAGAAGTCATCGACGGCCGCCAGCCACGAGGTCGGCAGGAAGATGTAGTCAATATGATAGGTCGGCCCGTCACGGCGCCGATCGCGCCAGTAGATCGTCGGCGCCGTTTCTTCGCCGTGAGCCTCGCCGCTTATTTCATGGTATGCGCTCATCAGGCCCATAGCTCTGAGCGTGCCGACGGTGCTCATGTGATTCATCCGCCAGCCCGGTCGGTCCCAGATCGCATTGTTGTTGAGATCACCTGCAACGAGCACTGGCTGCTCATCAAGAAAACGGCGATATCGGCTGAGCCCTCGGCGAAAGGGTCCCAACTGACGTTTTCGCGTCACGCCGCCGCTTGCGTTCTGCGCCCAAACGGCAAGCAGATTGAAACGCGTCTCCCCATCGATGTGAACGGGCGCCAGATATCGTAAGTTCGACCAATAATCCCGCGAAAGACGGGCCTGATAGCCATTGAAGGTGAAAACTGCGAGCCCCTTGGCGTCGTGGCGTCCGATCCAAACAGGATCGGCCTCGATCCAATCCTCTTTCGAGAGACGACGAAGACGCTCCGGTGTTGCACATTCCGAGATTACTGCGACATCGGGACGAAGTGACAACAGCGCCTCATATTTCCGATGCAACGCCATGTTGCAGTTCCAGGCGACCAGTCTCATCGAACGATCTCACGTCCAGATCCCGAACTTGAGCAGTAGTCTGCTGAACCGATGCTATGCCAGTTCCAGATCGTCGGCATAAGCGAAAAGCGCCGGCGTTCCGCCTGTATGGACGAAGAGCACGCTGTCGTTCTTGGAAAAGCGTCCCTTCCTGACATGGTCGACCAAACCGGCGAGCGCCTTGCTGCTGTAGACCGGATCCAGGATGACGCCTTCGCTCCTCGCCAAGAGCGTCAGAGCCTCGCGACCGCCTTCGCTCACCACACCGTAGCGCTCACCGATATAGTCATCATAGCTCTCGAAGTCGCCGGTATCCAAACGCACATCCAACCCCAATATGTCGGCGGCGGCATTGCCTATTCTGACAATATCGGTCGCACGCGGCTCGCTCCATTGAATGGGTGTGATGTTCACCAGACGGATCGCCCGCCCTAGCGCTTTGAAGCCGAGCGCCATGCCGGCAGGCGTCATGTTGGCCCCACAAACGTAAAGACATGTCGGCGCCAAGCCTGCAGCATCGAACTGCTCGTCGAGTTCGACAGCGGCGTCGATATAGCCAAGCGCGCCGATCGCCAGACTCTCGACGCCAAGCGGCTTGATCACATAAGGCTTTCGCCCGATGAGGCGAAGCTCTTCACCCTTGGCATCCAACAGCGGCTGCAGGTTCTCCATCGAGTCGAGATCGACGATCGTGACATCCGCGCCCATAAGATGATCGAGCAGCAGATTGCCCTGAAGGGCCGGACCCTTTTCCCCATGAAGCAGCAGGAGTGAGATATCGAGGCCAAGCTTCCGGCAAGCGGCGGTCATCTGTCGGCACCAGTTGGACTGGGTGTAGGCGCCGGCCACCAGCACATCAGCACCTTGCTCGAGCATGTCGGCAAGAACGAACTCAAGCTGTCGCGTCTTGTTGCCGCCAAAGGCGAGCCCGGTCATGTCGTCGCGCTTGATCCAGATGTCAGGGACATCTCCCCGACTTGCCAGCGCCGCGCGAAAGCGGGGCGCATGATCGAGCGGCGTCGGCAAATGCGCGAGCCTGATACGGGGCCGCATCGCAAGACGTTCACGCAGTTTGTCCCGGGTCATAACCATGATTGCCCCACCACCGATCCCCTCAAATCACGATATGCCCAAGATGCCCGAAGACAGCCGCAGGCTCCACCCAACGCCGACACGGACAAGTCAGAAGTCAGCGCCGGCCCGCGTCGGGCCTAGCCGCCGAGGAAGAGGCGGCCTACGTCTGGGTTGGCAAGGAGATCGTCGCCTTTGCCGGCGATGGCGAGTTCGCCGGACACCAAAACATAGCCGATATCGGCGAACTCCAGTCCTTTCTTGGCGTTCTGCTCGACCATCAGGATGGTCTTGCCCTCGACATGCTGGAGGTCGTGGAGGATTTCGAACACCATGTCGATGAAGCGCGGTTCCAGGCCGATCGACGGTTCGTCGACCAGCAGGACGTCCGGATTCATGACAAGCGCTCGGGAAATTTCGAGAAGCCGGCGCTCACCGCCCGAGAGCACTTTGGCCTGATGCTTCCGGCGCTCGGCGAGCCTCGGATATTTTTCAAACACCCGCTCCGCCGCTTCCTTGGCCTGGGCCGGCTCGTCCATGAGATAGCCGCCCATCCATAGGTTTTCCTCGACGGTCATGCCGGGGAAGACCGACTTGTCTTGGAGGATGTAGGCGATGCCGGCTTCCTTAAGCTTCTGGCTTGAGTTCAAGGAGGCGACGTCTCGCTCGCTGCCGCCGGCGGCTGTCAGAATCTCTCCTGAAAAGACGGTGCAAAAGCCGAAGATCGCATGCAGGATCGTCGATTTGCCGGCGCCGTTCGGGCCGATCAGGCAAAGGGACTGGCCCTTGCCAACGGCCAGATCGATTCCGTGCAGGATCTCCATCTTGCCGTAGCCGGCGCGAAGCTCGCGAAGCTGAAGAAACGGTTCACCCTCGACCAAACCAATGATCTGATCTTTCGTGACCGTCTCTGCAATCGCCCTGGCCTGACGATTGACGTCGTCAACCGAGATAACGGTGTCGACCGCCCCGCCATGATAACCCGATGCTCTGTCCGAGCCCGGCGCGGACTGCGCTGACTTTGACGCCTCACCCGTCACCTAATGCGCTCCCAAATAGGCGTCGATGACGCGCTGATCGTTCTGGATCTCTTCAGGCGGGCCGGATGCCAGGAGTTCTCCATGAGCGAGGCAGTGCACATGATCCGCCATGTTCATGATGACGCGCATATTGTGCTCAATCACGAACAGCGTGATGCCGAAATCAGTGTTGGCGCGCTTCAATCGGTCGATGAGGCCGTTGATCAGGGTCGGGTTGATGCCGGCGGTCGGCTCATCGAGCAGCAGAATTTCCGGCTCATTCATCAGCGCCATGGCGAATTCGAGGAGTTTCTGCTGGCCGAACGACAGATCGCCGGCGGCGAGGCGCCGTTTCCTGAACAGACCCACGAACTCAAGTAGATGCTCGGCGCGCTCCAGCTCTTCGGATGCCTGCGGCTGGAACATGTCCCGCCAACCCATGCGTCGGTGGGGCACGGAGATCAGCATGTTGTCGACACAGTTCATCTGCTTGTAGATGCGCGTCTGCTGAAAGGTGCGGACCAAGCCGAGACGCGCGATGTCCTGTACGCGCAGATCGTGGATCGGCTGCCCTTTGAACGTGATCGAGCCTTCGTCGATGGGATGATAGCCGACGATCGAGTTGAAGAGCGTCGTCTTACCCGAGCCGTTCGGCCCGATCAGCCCGGTGATCTGCCCCTCGGCGACATCGATCGAGATGTCGCTGTTAGCCACCACGCCACCGAACTTTTTTGAGACATTGCGGACTTCGATCATGACGCCACCGGCGTCGCAGTTGACTTGGATTCCGCGTTCTGCTCGGGACCAAGGTCCTCCTCGACGGTGATGCCGAAGAAGGCGGGCCATTTTTCCATCGCCCACCCGAGGATGCCCTGCTGGAAGAAGATGACGTTGATGATGATCAGCGCTCCCAAGGTCACCCACTGCCAGCCTAGGAGATAGGTCCAGGTGATTTCCTTGATGATGTGAAAAAGCGCTGCACCGAGGACCGGACCCCAGAGCGTGCCTTTGCCGCCCAGAAGCGCCATCAGTACCATGAAGATTCCGAAAGTGACCGTGGGGAACGCCACTTCCAGGGGCTCGATGAAGCCTGTCATGTTGCCGAAGATGCCGCCGGCGATGCCGAGGAAGAAGGCGGCGACCGACCAGGCCACGGTCTTGTAGCGCTTGGTGTGGATGCCCATGCCCTCGGCCTTCTCCTCGTCGTCTCGGATCGCGTTGATCGCGAGGCCGAAGCGGGTGGCGTAGAGCCAGCGGAGGAAGAGGAAGGTGGCGACGGCGAGCGCAAAGTTCAGGATATAGAAGAAATAGGCGCGGTCATCGACATCGCCCGGGTAGACCGGAAGGGACATGCCGCCGCCGCCGCCGACATAATCCCAGGCCCCGACCAGTTCGCCCGCGGCGATGGCGATACCGAGCGTGCCGATCGCAAAATAGGGGCCGCGCAGGCCGAACACCACCCAGCCAAGGATCACCGCGCAAACCATCGAGAACAGCGCCGCGGCGATCAAGCCGACGGTCATGCCGGTGAAGTACTGAAAGGGCGTGAACTCCACCTTCACCGCACCGAAATGGGCGGTGTATTCGGCGACGTCGTAAAAAAGGCCGATCTGCACGACTGATGAGACATACATCCCCGCGCCGAAGAAGAAGATGTTGCCGAGCGAGTTGTAGCCCATCTGGCCGCCCATGATGTCCCATGTCAGGGCAAAGACGACCATCAGATAGAGAACGGCGATCTGGAAGGTGTAGGCCGGCGCGAAAAACGGCACGATCAGGCCGATCACCAGGATGCCGACGAAGACCGTGATGTCGGCAGGTGTGTAGGTGGCCGTGCGCGTCATCTTACTGAACCACCATGCGGTGACGGCTCATTTGGATCTGTCGCCAGACCAGGACGGCGATCAGGATGCCGACGACGATCGCCTGCTGGAATTCAGCCCCGAGGATGAAGCCACCGAACTGTTCGGCGATACCCAGCCCGAAACCGGATAGAACGACACCCGGCAGATTGCCAAGGCCGGCGGCCGTTACGATGACGAAGGCACGGATCGAGTGGGTGATGCCGAAAAAGGGCTGGATCACCCAGATCATCGACACCAGTGCGCCGGCAACACCACAGATCGACGCGTTCAGGGAGAAGGTGAAGGCGTAGACTTTGTCGGTATCGATGCCCATGACCTTGGCGGCGCGCGCGTCCTGAGCGGTGGCGCGAATCGCCTGGCCCATCCGGCTGGTCTTCATGAACCAGACGAGGCCGAGCGCCAGGATCAGGCAAAGAAACAGCGAGATGATGCGGATCTGTGTGACGGTGACCTGATTGTCGAGGATGAACAGCGTTTCGAAGCCCGCATTGGCCGTCTGCGTTTCCGGGCCGAACATTAAGTTCAAGCCCTGCTGCAACACGATCGCGAGGCCGAACGTTGCAAGGAGCGAAGTAAAGAGATCCTTATCCACCACTCGGCTGATCACGACCTGATAGACCAGCCAGCCGAAGCCGAACATGATGACGGCCGCAACCGGTAGTCCAAATAGCGGATTCACTCCATGGGTGCCCAGCCACCAGGCGACATAGCCACCCATGATGACAAAATCGCCCTGGGCCAGATTCTTCAGGTTCATCACGCCCCAGACCAAAGCGAGGCCATAGGCGGCAAGCGCGAAGATCGCGCCGATGAACAGACCGTCCAGGAGCAGTTGGACGTTGAGCGCAGGCGCCAGATAGAGGAGTGAGAAGTTATCCAGCATCGATCAGGTCGTCACCTCGCCAGCATCGCCATGCCCGACCTCCTGGGCCAAAGTCGCCGTGTGGAGATCCATAGCGCATGATGGTTAACAGAAAGTCAGGGCGGCACCGAATTCGGCACCGCCCTCTGGCCTGATCAGTCCGCGAAGGACAGGTTCGGCTTTTCTGAGGCCCATTTGGATGGCGCCACCACATTGTAGGCGCCGTCCTGGATCTGCCGAAGCACCATGGGCTTGGCGATGTTGTTGCCCTCCGGCGCGAACTTGATGCCACCATAGAAAGTATCGAGCTCGATCGCGGCAATGGCGTCACGCACGGTGTCAACGTCGAAGGTATTGGCCTGCTCGAACGCCTCCTTCCAGACGATCACGGCGGCCGAAGCCTGTGCCGCCTGATAGGGCACACCGGTCTCATAGCCTTCGAAGGTAGTCTTGAAGAGCTCGTCATACTCGGCGGCGCTGCCGAAATATTCGCCGGTGTAGCTCAGCGTTTCCGCCCACTGGGTCGGGCAGAAGAAGTCGTTCACCGTGTCGCCGAACTTGCCGGTGATATCGGCCGCCTCGCAGTGGGTGAGCGCCACCATCGGCACCTCGATGTTCATCTCGCCGATCTGGCGTGCTGCGGTCGCCGCCCCCTTGGAATGGCCGGAGATGACCAGGAGGTCGGGCTTGAGCGCACGCACCTTGGTGAGCGTCGCCGACATGTCGGAAAGATCGCGCGGCAGCTTGTCGTCGATCACGATTTCCATGCCGTGACGCTCGGCATCCTCGACCACGCCCGCGCGCACATCGAGCGAGAACGGATCATTCTCGAAGGCCATGGCGACCTTGAGATCTGAGGGCTGCTTGCCGTCGGCAACCGCCTGCTCGGCGGCCAACTCGATGGCGCTTGCCAGATACTGCTCGGAAGTCGAGAGCACGGCGAAGAGATATTTGTAGCCCTGGGTGAAGAGGGAGCGGGAAGCGCCCTCCGCCTCGACCATCGGCACGCCATGCTGCTCGGTCACGGGGGCGATCGCCTTGGTCAGGCCGGAGCTGTACGGCCCAAGCATATATTTGACGCCGTCCTGACTGATCAGGCGCTCGGCGAGCTGCGCGCCGCGGGCCGGCGTGGACTCATCGTCGTAGTAGACGACTTCGAGCTGGTAGCTTTTGCCGTCAACCGTGACGCCGCCCATCTCGTTGATCTTGTCGACCGCCAGCTCATAGCCGTTCTGAGCATGAATGCCGTTGGTCGAGTACTTACCGGTCAATGAAATCGCCGAGCCGAGCACGATCGTCTCGCCTTCGACCTTGGCGCCGGCGGATGAAGCTCCCACCGCGAGAGCCGCAACAGCAAGGGCTAAAGCACTGGTTTGCATGGTCCAGGACATTGGTTAAGTCTCCCATTCGTTTTGATGCACTTTGCAAGGACGATAGCATGAATGTGCTTTTCGCCAAGGGGTTCTGGCGCGCACGTCAATATGAGCAGCGGCCGGACAGACTTGCTGCCTAGAATATGAGCAGCTTGACCGCGTCCATTCTCTTGTCCCAATCTTGGCATCTCAAATCGGTTTGGCCCCAACAGGTTTGGAATCGTTGACGTGACTCTAGGCGAGCTTGCAGAGCGTCTCGGCCTCTCAAAAACGACGGTGTCGCGCGCGCTTGCAGGCTATTCTGACGTGAGCGCCAGAACACGCGAGCGCGTCCGCGAGGCGGCGAGACGTCACGGCTACCAGCCGAATCCGCTGGCGCAGCGCCTGCGCTCCGGCCGTCTGGACACCGTCGGGTTGATCGTGCCCAGCGATCTCAGGCCCTTCGGCGATGCGTTCTTCGTGGATCAGGTGACCCATCTGACAAGAACGCTCGCTGATCGCGGGCTTGACCTCCTGCTGAGCGCTGCCGACCCCGGTGATGCCGAGCTCGTTGCGATGAAGCGACTGGTCGAAGGCCGCCGGGTCGAGGCGATGATCGTGGTCAGAACCCAGCGGCAGGATCCGCGGGTCGATTATCTCCTGGAGCAGAAGATCCCGTTCGTCTGCCATGGCCGAACCGAGGTGATCGAGAATTATGCGTTTGTGGATATGGATGGCGAGGCCGCCGGCCGAATCGCAACCGAGGCGATGCTGGAACGTGGCCATGAGATCATCGCATTTATCGGCCCGCCGTCGGCAAGGTTGACCTTCGCCTGGCATCGACAGAGCGGCTATGTCGCGACAATCGAGAAAGCAGGCTGCCCCGTCCGCCCCACGCTGATACGCGAAGGCGAAGGCGGCGAGGCCTTCGGTGAGCGGGCCGCGATGCGTCTTTTGGCGCAGAAGCCACGTCCGACCGCCATTGTATGCGCGACCGATCTGGAGGCCATTGGTGTTCTGCA
>JBCCIN010000018.1:0-26419 GCA_039028235.1 Pseudomonadota bacterium | reverse complement strand
CATTACAGCCAGCAGCCGACGCTGGCGTTCGGCACCACGCGGGCAGGGCGCCACGCGATCGAGGATGCGAGTAACATCATCGGGCTCTTGATCAATACCGTGCCCTTCGTGGTCACACTCGGTTCCGAGGACACGCTCGGCGATCTGCTCGCCAAGATGCGCGCGGAACAGCAAGCCCTTCGTCCACTGGAGACGACACCGCTCGTCGATATCCAGGCCGCAAGCTCGCTCGGCACCACGCCGGCGTTTGACAATATCGTGATGTATGACGAAGCGACGCTGAATACGCGTATGGCCGAGCGCTTGGGGGATCGTGCCGAAGGGCGACGATTCGACTATTACGGGCAGACCAATTTCGACCTGACGCTGTTGGCCTATGCCGAGCCCGAGCTTTTGCTGCGCCTGGAATACAGCAATGCCCGCTATGACGAGGTCGCGGCCAGACGGATCCTCCGCCAGCTCGAAAAGCTGCTTCAAGGTTTCCCAGCTGCTGGCAGCACCACCCAGGCGGTCGCGATCGATTATCTCGTCGACGAGGAGAAGCAGAACCTCGAGGTCTGGAATGCCACGGATGTCGACTGGGATCTCGACACCACGCTGATGGCGCTGTTCGAGCAGCAGGTCGAGCGCACCCCTGATGCACCGGCGATCGCCTACAAAGAGGAGGCGCTGAGCTACCGGGCGTTCAATGCGCGCGTGAACCAGCTTGCCCATTATCTACGCAAGGAGGGGGTCAAGCCTGATCAGCTCGTTGGCCTTGCGGTCGAACGCTCGATCGAGATGGAACTCGGCATCTACGGCATCATCAAGGCGGGCGGTGCGTTCGTCCCGCTCGATCCTGAGCTGCCGAAAGACCGGCTCGCGTTCATGGCAGAAGACGCCGGCGTGCCGCTGATCCTGACCCAGCGCCACCTGGTCGACTGTCTGCCGACAGACGGCGCACGCATGATCATCCTCGATGACAGCGATCCCGCTTGGGCCGATCAGCCCGAGGACAATCCGACGATCGTGACCCGGCCGGATCAACTCGCCTATGCGCTTTTCACCTCCGGCTCGACCGGCACGCCGAAATGCGCGATGAACGAGCATTGCGGAATTGTGAACCGCATTCTCTGGATGCAGGATGCGTTCAAGCTGGATGCCAGCGACACCGTCCTGCAAAAGACTCCTTACTCCTTCGATGTTTCCGTCTGGGAGCATTTCTGGCCGCTGCAGGTGGGGGCGAGGCTGGTGATGGCCGAACCGGGCGGGCATCGCGATCCGTCCTATCTCGCTGACGTTATCAATGCCGAAAAGGTCACCACCATCCATTTCGTGCCTTCGATGCTGCAACTGTTCGTCGAGGAGCCGAAGGTCGCCACCTGCACATCGATCCGGCGGTTCGTCGCGAGCGGCGAGGCGCTGCCGCGCGAGCTGCAGGATCGGCTTTTTGCCCAGCTCGACACCGAGCTGCACAATCTCTACGGGCCGACCGAGGCGGCGATCGACGTCACCTGGTGGGCCTGCGATGCAAAGAGCCCGCTCAACGCCATACCGATCGGCCGGGCGATCGCGAATACCCAGATCCACATTCTCGACAAGCAATGCCGCCCGGTCCCGCCGGGTGTCGCCGGAGAGCTCTTCATCGGCGGCATTCAGGTCGGACGCGGCTATCTCAATCGCGACGAGCTGACCGCCGATCGCTTCATCGACGATCCGTTCCGGCCAGGTGGGCGGCTTTACAAGACCGGCGATCTCGCCCGCTTCATGCCGGACGGTAATGTCGAGTATCTCGGCAGGCTCGACCATCAGGTGAAGGTTCGGGGGCTGCGAATCGAGCTTGGCGAGATCGAAGCCGTCGTCAGCCAGCATGATGCCGTGCGCGAGGTGGTAGTGGTCGCGCGCGAGGACCGACCGGGACAGCAGATGCTGGTAGGCTATGTGGTCGGAGACGGTGTCGATATCGACGACCTTCGCCGCCATGCCGGAAAGGTCCTGGCCGACTACATGGTGCCAGCGGAATGGGTGGTCATGGACGCCTTTCCGCTGAATACCAGCGGCAAGGTGGACCGCAAGAAGCTGCCTGCACCGGCGCTGGCCCCGAAACGCGACTTGCTCGAACCGGCATCCAATGTCGAGATGCGCATCGTCGCTGCCTGGAAGCAGGTGCTCCAGCATGACGAGATCGGGGCGCGTGACACTTTCTTCGAGGTGGGCGGTACGTCGCTCTCGGTGATCCGGCTTGCGCATCGTCTTTCCGAGGCGTTCGAGCGCGAGGTGCGGGTGGGCGATCTCCTGCGTTTCACCACGGTCGCCCAGCAGGCGCAGTTCCTTGACGTGTCCGCCGATCGAACCGATAGCAGCGTCGAAGCCGGCGTGGCGATCGCCCGCCAGCAGCGCGATGCCCGCGCAAAACGCCGACGCGTCCAGCGTTAGGCGGTATGGCCACGACATGATCGATAACGACCAGACGACGGAAGAGCACCATGGCCGAGATTGAGGATCTGGAGCAGATCGCCGTCGTCGGCATGGCTGGACGCTATCCAAAAGCCCCGGATATCAATGCTTTTTGGCGCGTCTTCCGCGACGGTGTGGATTGCCTGGAGCGCTTCTCGGACGACGAGCTGGACGAAATCGGCATCCCCGCCGCCTATTACAACCGGGAAAACTTCATCCGCCGCGGCACGCGCCTTCCCGATGCCAGCAGGTTCGACGCTGCCTTTTTCGGCTTCACCCCGCGCGAAGCCATGATGATGGATCCGCAGTCCCGGGTCTTTTTGGAGACCTGCTACCAGGCGCTCGACCATGCGGGATATGACCCTTCGCGCTATGAGCGCGCGATCGGTGTGTTCGCGGGCTCCAACCCCAATGATTACGCTGCCCTGCTCGGCACTGCCGATCCCTCCGACTCGCTGGCCGCCTTCGATCAGCTGATCGGCTCCGACAAGGATTTTCTGGCGACAAGGGTATCCCACAGGCTAAACCTCAAAGGTCCGGCGCTCACCCTGCAGACGGCGTGCTCGACCTCGCTGGTTGCAGTCCATGTCGCGGTGCAGTCGCTCCTCAATTATGAGTGCTCGATGGCGCTCGCCGGCGGTGTTACCGCCAATTTCCGTCAGGGTGGAGGCTATTTCTACCAGAACGGCATGATCCTCTCGCCGAACGGTACATGCCGTGCCTTCGATGCGGCGGCCGACGGCACCACCCTTGGTCAGGGTTGCGGTGTTGCTGTCCTGAAACGGCTTTCGGACGCGATCGAGGACGGCGACACCATCTTCGCGGTGGTCAAGGCAAGTGCCATCAACAATGACGGCGCGGCCAAGATCAGCTACACGGCGCCGAGCGAGGACGGTCAGGCCGAGGTGATCGCCCTTGCCCATGAACTCGCCGGCGTCAGCGCCGATACCATCTCTTACGTCGAGACCCACGGCACCGGCACCAAGCTCGGCGATCCGATCGAGATCGCGGCCCTGACCCGCGCCTTCGCTGCCGGCACGACGCGGAAGGGCTATTGCGCGGTCGGCTCCGCCAAGAGCAATCTCGGCCACACCGACGCTGCCGCCGGCGTCACCGGCTTTCTGAAGACGGTAATGGCGCTTCATCACCGCCAGATACCGAAAAGCCTGCATTTCGAGACACCCAATCCCGAGATTGACTTTGCGAACAGCCCATTTTTCGTCGCGGACAGGCTGATCGAATGGGCGCCCGCCGAGCATCCGCGCCGCGCCGGTGTCAGCGCCTTCGGCATCGGCGGCACCAATGCCCATGTAGTGCTGGAGGAAGCGCCGGCGGAACCGGAGCGGGCGTCGGCGACCGGCAAGCAGTTCTTCCTCCTGTCCGCCAAGACCGCAGGAGCCGCCGAGCAAAAGCTGGAGGATCTGGCAGGCGCCTTGGAGAGTAGCCCGGCGATCGGCATCGGCGATGTCGCCTACACCTTGCGCAACGGCCGTCAGCTATTCAGCCACCGCCGCGCCGTGGTGATCGATCCCGCGGACGACGCCGTCCGTGGCCTTCGCGGCGGAGCCGGCCATGTGGTGGCGCGCGGCGTCGCAGGCGACAAGCCGCCTTCGCTGATCTGGCTCTATACCGGCCAGGGCGCGCAATATCCGGGCATGGCGGCCGGGCTCTATCGGGACGAGCCTGTGTTCAGGGCTGCGGTCGATGCATGCGCCGATCTGTTCGCGCAGCATCTGGACCAGGACATCCGGCAGCTGATCTTCGAAGAGGATACGGACGACCGGCTGCACCAGACCGCGTTCACCCAGCCTGCGCTCTTCACCGTCGAATATGCCGTGAGCCAGTTGCTCCATAGCTGGGGCCTCGCGCCGGATCGGGTGGTCGGCCACAGCATCGGTGAATATGCGGCAGCTGTCGAAGCTGGAGTGATGTATCTCGCCGACGCGGCCAAGGCGGTGGCTGCACGCGGCCGGCTGATGCAGGCGATGGCGCCCGGCTCGATGGCGAGTGTGCCGCTGTCGGCATCCATGCTGCGGTCGCTCCTGATCGATGGTGTCGAGCTTGCCGCCGAGAACGCACCGGATCTCTCGGTGGTCTCCGGTCCGGATGTGGCGATCGAGGCGTTCATCACGACGCTCGCCAGCCGGGAAATCAAGGCCCAGCGCCTGCAGACCTCACATGCCTTCCACTCAGCCATGATGGAGGAGGCGCGCGAACAATTCGCCGAGGTCATGATCGGCATCGCGCTCGCCTCACCCAAGCTGCCGATGATGAGCAATGTCACCGGCGATTTGCTGACCGACGCCGAGGCGGTCGATCCGGCTTTCTGGGCGTCCCAGATCCGAAAGCCGGTACAGTTCGCCGCCTGCATCAGAAACCTCGGCTTGTCCGGCGATCTCGCCTTTCTCGAGGTCGGCCCCGGACGAGCGCTCTCCACCATGGTGCTGAAGGCGGAAATGCAGGACAAGGCCGCGGTCAGCGCCGTCTCGATGATCCGCCATCCGAAGCTGGAGCGGGATGACCGCACCGTCGCCTATGAGGCGATCGCCAAACTTTGGACCACCGGCGTCGAGCTCGAATGGGCACGGTTGGGCCAGGCGACGGAAGGTCGCCGCGTACCGCTTCCGGCCTACCCGTTCGACCGTCAGGATTTCTGGCTGCCGCAGCAGCGCCATCAGCTGCAGCTTGCCCATTTCGGCCAGGCCAAGGGCGATGTGAAAGCGCCGCTTGCCAGGAAGGATATCGGCCAGTGGCTGTATGCGCTTTCGTATCAGCGCGCCGCTACCCCGCCGCCACTCGAGACGGGCGCAAGAGCTGCTCTGGTGCTCGCTCCTGCGACGCCCGGCGCCGACATCTGGCTCACCGAGCTCGCATCGACGGTCGGACGGCTGATCACGGTTCGGCCGGGCGATCGCTATCACCGCGACGGTGACCATTTCGAGGTCGATCCGGAGCGGGACGAGGATCTGGAGCAGGTGTTCGATGCGCTGGCCGCCGATGACACGGTACTCGATCTGATGATCCACGCCTGGCTCGCCGACGATCCGGAGCCGGTCGAGGACATCGGCCAGCTGGATCGGTCACTCGGGCTTGGCGTGTATACTGTCCACGGCCTCGCGCGCGCCGCCAGTCGCACCGCCACCGAGACCGGTATGCGCATCGAGATCGTGACCCTCGATGCCATGAACGTGATGGGCACCGAGGCGGTGAGGCCGGAAGCGGCAGCACTACTCGGGCCGGCCAAGGTCATCCCGCTGGAATATCCTGGCGTGCAGGTGCGTCTGACCGACCTCGCGGTCGGCCTTTCCGATGGCCGCGAGCGTGCGGCCCTCAATCGCGAGCTCAGTGCTAGGATTGTCGACCCGATGATCGCGCTTCGCGGCGGGCAGCGCTGGCATCCCGCCGTTGCTTGCCTTGAGGACGCTGGCGCGGGCACCGAGATCCCGCTTCAACAGGGCGGCGTTTATCTGATCGTCGGCGGACTTGGTGGTGTCGGGCTCAGCATCGGTCGCCATCTCGCCGAAACCTACGAGGCCAGGCTCGCGCTCACCAGCCGCGGCGGACGTCCGGTGTCCAGCGACGACATGTCGGATGAGCAGCGGCAAAGGCTGTCGATTCTCGAGGAGATCGAGCGCCTCTCGCCTGAGAGCCGGGTCTACGCCGCCGATGCCGCGGACGAAGAGGCGATGACGGAGGTGGTTCGGCGGACCGAAGCGGAGATCGGTCCGATCAACGGCGTGATCGTCGCTGCCGGCATTGCCGATCAGGGCGGCTCGATCCATCGGCGTACGCGCGAGGTGATGCGCCAGTCGATCGCCTCCAAGGCCCATGGTTCGCTGATCCTGGAAAGGCTTTTTCAGGATCGCGAGATCGACTTCATCCTTCTGTCCTCCTCGGTCGCCTCTACGCTTTACCACAACCGCTTTGCCCAGGTCGGCTATGTCACCGGCAATGGTGTGGCCGAGGCCTTCGCGCTACGCGGCCGGCATCGTGGTTTGCCGGTCACAACCATCGCCTGGGACGACTGGCTGACCATCGGCATGAGCGTGCGCGCCGCCGAGGACTTCGGCAAAACCTACGGCGCCGATATCACCTTGATGGACGAGCTGAACTCGTTCTCGCCTGACGAAGGCGTGGCGCTGCTCGGGAGGGCGTTGGCTGCCGACGAGCCGGTGATGGTGGTCTCGCCGACCGATCTGCCGACCCGCATCCGCGATGACGTGCACGTGGTTTCGCCGTTTCTCGAACAGGCGGTCGGCGGCGAGGGCGATGGTGCTGCGCTCGCGGGCGAGGGTTCGCTGGAGGACCATATCGTCGCGATCTGGAAGGACATTCTCGGCTTTGAGACCATCCAGCCGAGCGATGATTTCTTCGAGCTCGGCGGCGATTCACTTCAGGCTGCGCGCATGGCGGACCAGCTCAGTCGCGCTCTTGGCGTCGGTGTGTCGCTGAACCTGTTGTTCGATCACTCCAGGCTCGCCGACATGGTCGACGCCGTTGGCCAGCTGGTCGACGGCGGCGGCGCTGCCGATGCTGAGATGACCAAGCCGGACGTTGGCCGTTTGTCGGTCAGCCCGGCCCAGATCCGCCTTGCGAGACGTGGCTCGCCCAATCCGCATTACTTCAATGTCAGCGCACTGCTCCGCCCGACGGAACCGGCCGAGCCCGAGCACCTGGAGCGCGCGGTGCGACTCCTGGTCGAGAGCAACTCCGCCCTTCGGACCCATCTTGTGGAGGAGAACGGCGAACTGGTTGCCCAGCAGGTGCTGCCGATCGAGGAGGCCTGGCACGGTATCGAACGGCGCGCGATCCCGGGAACGGGCGAGGAGGCGAAGCAGAAGGTCGCTGCAATCTGCCGTGAGGTTCAGGAGGGGCTGCATGTCTACGACGGCCCACTTCTCCGAGTGGTGCTGATGACCGATCAGGCAGGCGAGCAGCGTCTGTTCCTGGCGGTGCACCACCAAGTCTCGGACCGTATGTCGCTGTTCCTGATGCTCGACAATCTGGATCAGCTCTACGCTCAGTTCGCCGCCGGGAAGAGCGAGGTCGAGCCACCCCTGGCTTCGGTCTCCTATGGCCGCTGGATCGGCGCGCTCGAAGCCTATGCGGCCTCCGAGGACGGTCAAAAGCAGTCTGACGCCTGGCTGGCTCTGGACTGGCAGGCGGTGAGGCCGCTGCCCCTCGATCGTCCCTCAGAGCCGATGGCCAACATCAATGCCAATGCCAGCGGCGTGAAGGTGACCCTGGAGGGCGAGAAGGCGCTGCGCATTCTTCGTCATGACGACGGCCGCTCGGATGAGCTGGTGATGCTGGCGATCGGCCGGGCACTCGCCGCCTGGAGCGGATCCGAGCGCGCGCTTATCGAAAGCCTGAGCCACGGCAGGCGTCTTTCAGGCCTGGACGTCTCACGCAGCATCGGCTGCTTTCTGACCTATCAGCCGATGCTGTTGGATGGGCGTGACAACCTTTCGACGGCGGATGGAGTGGCGGCACTGCGCGGTCAGATGGAGCAGGCCTGGAGCTTCGATGCCCTTCGCTTCTATGCGTCCGATCAGGCCTTGCGTGACCGGATCGAGGCTCTGCCCAGGGCGGAGGTGCTCTATAACTTCGTCGGACGGCCGATCGAGAGCAAAGCGGCTGCAGCGCTGCAGGTGGTGGTCGACGAGGACCGTGGCCGTGACACACCGGAAGACGGCGTGCGTGACCACAAGATCGCGATCATGGCCGAGATTATCGAGGATAGGATGATCACGCTGACCCTGGTCTACTGCACCGCCATCCATGACGAAGGCACTATTCGAAAGCTTGGTGAGCGCGTGATCGAGAGCCTCGAAGCGATGGCGGACGCGCAATGAGGCGGTGGACCTTCCCGGCGAAGGTGGCTGGATCGGACCCGTCGTCCCCGAAACGTTTTTAGATAATCTGCAGGAAGACTAATTAATTCTAAGTAGAATTTTCGCGGAAGATACTTCATATGACCGAGTTTTACTAGAGTTATGGACAAATTGACGAGAATGAGGGAAATATGCGGCTCACTTTGGCAATGACCTCGTGCACGCCTCGATGATCGCATGCGCTTCATCGTCGTTGCGGGAGAATGAACGAATAATGACAGGCTCAAGTCGGTCGTTCGACAAGAACCACCCGGCCGGCGGCAGGCATTTCTGCCATTGGCCCGCTGGTCTGTCGGCCCGCGACAGCATGACTGTCGCTGGTCACCTCAGGCATGCACGCCCGCTGCTTTGTCGCGGCGCCGCGGCAGTCCCACCGCGGACGGATTCTGAGGTCGTTCGTCATATCGAGATTGGGGGGATGAGGTGGTAGATCAGCCACGGTCAAACCATGAAGATCGTTCGATGGCTGCGGCGTCCGCCAATGAGGACGAGCGTGACTCGCAGTTCATCGATGCCTTTGCCGTGTTGCGGGTTTTGCGCATTCGCAAATGGCTGATAGCGACGCTGGTCGTGCTGGGCACTGGCCTCGGCTTTTTCTTCGGTCTTCATCAGACCCCGCAATTCACGGCCAGTGCCGAGATATTGGTCGAGAATCCCGACAGCGAGCTGAGCAACGTACGCGAAGGTGAACGTCGAGTGCTCGATGGCGCAGCACTTGAGACCGAGGTGAAGCTTCTGACGTCGAGGGCCCACGTCGAGCGGATCATTCAGAATGTCAGCGCTCTCGATGCGCTCGACGGCTGGGGAGACGATACCGGCGCGGGTGGCGGCGATGAAGGCGCGTTCGACGCCACCGGCAATCCCTGGTCCATCATCGGCCAGGCTTTCGCCTGGTTCGGGGCCGGCGATGACCAGGCGCCGGCGGCGAAGATCGATGTTGATCTCCTGTCGCTGGAAGAGAGGGTGAAGCTGTTCTACGACAACTATAATGTCCAGCAGTCTGGCGACTCCCGTATCATCTCCGTCAGCTATACATCGAGCGATCCGGAAGAGGCAGCCAACGTCGCCAACGAGTCGGCCGATCTTTATATCTCGCGAAGGAAAGACAGCCGCGAGTTCCACTTCTCCGAACAATCCGGCTGGCTGAACGAGCGAGCGGAGGGCTTGCGTGCCACCCTCAACAGCATCGAAAATGAGATCGAGAAATTTCGCGCAGAGTACAACCTTCAGACGACCCGCTATGACGTCCAGTCGGAAGAGCTCCTGGGCTTCAGCACCGAGCTGATCAAGCTCCGCTCGGAGATATCGACTCGTGAGGCGCGGCTGGCTGCACTGACCGATCTGCGCTCGAAGCGGCAGCCGGTCTTCAATCTTCCGGAAATCAGCGGCAACGAGACGATCAGCGGTCTGAAGGAGCAGGAGAGCGATCTGCTGCGGAGGGAAGCTGAACTCGGCAACGTCTTTGGCCCGCGGCATCCCGAGATGCTGGCGCTACAAGTCGAAAAGGAGAAGGTCGCTCAGCGTATCAATCTGGAAGTCGAGCGGATCATCGGGAGTTTGAAAGCTGATATTCAAATCCTGCAGGAGCAGAAGGTCGCGCTCGATACCGAGGTCAAGAACATCCGCAGCCAGCATGCCTCCCAAAGCGAAATCCAAGTGCAGTTGCGCGAACGCGAGCGCGAAGCCGAAGCGACCCGCCAGCTGTACCAGCGGTTCCTGGAGCGTTCCAAGGAGGTCGAGGAAGTCAGCACGAATTCCCGTCCCGGCGCGAGTGTGATTTCGCGAGCTTCCCCGCCGGCGATATCGGACACGCCGGCCCCGGCGATGCTTGGCATTATGGGTTTTTGCCTGTCTTTTCTTGGCGGCACCATGATCGCTGTTCTGCTTGAGCACAAGGACCAGCGCATCCGGAGCGACCGGCAGATCAGCTCACAGCTCGGTCTGCGTTCGCTCGCGATGATTCCTCAGGTGAAGAGGCCTGGCGGCAAGAAGAGGCTCCACGAGTATCTGCTGGACAAGCCCATGTCGGCCTATACCGACGCGATTCGAAACACTTTGTTGGATCTCAGGGCTGAGATGGAAAACGAAGACGCCAAGGTCGTCGTGGCAGCATCCACCCTGCCGAATGAAGGCAAGACGACCGTCGCTCTCAGCCTTGCCGTCCTTGCGGCGCAGTCTGGATTGCGCACTCTGGTCGTGGATCTCGACCTGCGTCATCCCAGCATCTGCGAGGAACTGGGCCAGAAGCATCGGGTCGGTATCGTCGATCATGCGCGGGGCAATGCCTCTTTCGAGGACATAGTCTGGACTCATCCCACGATTAGAAATCTTGAAGTGGTCATGACCACGGAGCCATGCGCCGACTCCATCCAGATCCTCAGCAGCGAGCCGTTGGAAATGTTCCTCGAGCGGGCAAGACGGATCTATGATCTCATCATTATCGATGGCCCGCCGATTTTTGCCGTCAGTGATGCGCGTGTCGTGGCGTCACTCGGCGAGATGGTGTTGTTCGTCATTCGCTGGGGCGAGACCGATCGTGATACGGCTAAAGCGGGCCTTCAAAGGCTGAAGGACGATGGCATCGAAGTTACAGGCGCGGTCCTGAGTCAGGTGAATTTCAGCAAGCATCGAGCTTACGAGTTCCGCGACGCCAGCCATCACTACAAGGAATATAAAGGCTACTACGTGAATTGATTGTCCAGCGTCGGTCGGGGCTGGGGCCTGGGGTGCGGGTTTCGGCGCGTTGGTGCTCTGGCTGTGGCCTTAGCTGTCACCAAATGAGATGGGCGAAACCCCTCGTCTTCAGACGAGGAGAAGCTAGGTCGCGGGCTTGTGCGGCAAGCGCAGACCAGGGAAGTGAGAGCTTTCGGCGAAGCCTGCGCCGACAGTCTCCATTCCGCTTTAGCCAATCAACGAACCCGTCGACCTCACGTCGAACGTCGTTCAGTCTTGTGATGACGACGCCAGTCTTTGCGCGTTGAGCGCAACATTGCCGAAGAACTGCACGCTTCTTCCGACCTCATGGCTTTCCAGCCTTTTCTGGATGGTGTCGTCGAAACGGCCGAGCTTGATGAAGCCGTCGCTGAACCAGCCTGTTCCTTCACCGCTACCGTCGACGAATTCGGCATACTCGATGCCGTCGTCGTCAATTCGCCAAATGACCTCGCTGAATGTCAGCGAAAGGGCTTTGATATCGTCGAGAGACCATCCCTCGCCCAGTTCGAAGGCTTCGACGATATAGGCGACCACGGCATTGCCGTGGGCGACGTCCTGGCCGGGATAGGATGACGTATCCCACACAGAATCCCAAAAATAGCCGCCGGCCACCTCAGGGTGACTCTCCATCTTGCCGCGCAGCATCTCATTGATCTCGTCGATGATCACTCTGGCTTTGCTCTGGCGGGCCGCGTCTTCGGTGAGGTGGAGCAGCTGCAATGAGATATAAGACCAGTGCGAGGCCATATGGGTGCGGCTACGGTAGATATGATTGGGTCCCCGCTGGTGCCATTTATCGAAGATCTGAACCTCGAGAAAGGCGAGCACGTGGTCGTAGGCTTTCTTGATGGACGGATTCTCTTCGGTGATGCCGGATTCCTTCATCACGCGAAGCAGACGGGCGACGTAGCGCCAGAAATAACTCTCGAACAGAGGGTATTCGTCGCCGTCGATGCTGGGATTCGGATGATCCCTGGCACCCCAGCCCATGAAGTCGTCACGATAGCTGCTCTTTTCCATCGTCGACGATCGGGCCGCGCTGGTCATGACCTCCCGAATGTAGAGAAGCGCCTGGCCGAGATAATCGACATTGCCCGTGACCTCAAACTGTGCCCCAAGACCGTCGATGGCGTAGGCAAGCTGATAATGCTTGAAGCTGTTGGCGCTCGTCGCAAGCCCCAGGTTCTTTTTATGCTCGTTAGCGAGTGCCGATCGAAACCTCTTGTCCCATGCGGACACATCCAAAAGGTCGTCTGTCGTGGCGATCAATGTTGGACGAAGGGGCTCGGTAAGCCCGTCGACAGCATTGACGAAGCCCATGCTCGCCGCCTGCTTCGACAGCGGAAAGGAGAGATGGGCGGCGCCATCTTGCAGAGGAGAACCTGCGCTGGCGCTACTCGGCAGTGATGCCGCGAGCATGGCGAGGAGGAGGGCATGTCTCTTCTGCGGCATGATCATCGGCATCTCTGTTTCCCTCGGTTTCCTTGGTAAACGGGCATTCGAAGCCCGTTTCTCCAGCTACTGGTTCGACCGCTTGTAATGCAGAGGCGGGCTAGGCCGCCTCACGCTCCAAGACGTCGGTCAACACGCCCTCCAGCCGGCGTGCCAGGTCGTCCCTGGCAAACTGTGACTTCGCCAGCTCGCGTGCATTCTTGCCGGCCTGCTCCAACCAGGATCTATCCTCCAGGTGCCCCGCCAACGACTTGGCAGAACCGGCGAGGTCACGGGGATCGAGCAGCAGTCCGGCGTTCGCCTCGCGCAGCAGATCCGCGTGCCAGCCTCCATAATTGATCGCCACCGGCGTGCCTGAGGCGAGGCCGTCGAAAAACTTGTTCGCGGAGTTCGCGCGCATTTCCGGCAAGTCGATAAACAGCGACGTTACGACATCGGCAGCTTTGTGGATCGCCGGCATCTCTTCCTTGTTGACCCGCTCGATAATGAAGAAGTTCTTGTCGAGGACCCCGAGCTCGCTCGCCGTTTTTCTGACCTGGTCCTTCTCCGCGCCGCTGCCGATAGCCACGAACCTAATGTCGGGATTGATCGGCATGACCTCGGCGGCGAGCTTCGGCAAATAGGACACGCCATTCATGAAGCCGAACGTGCCGCCATAGAGCACCATCGGGCGATCCTGCAGCCAGGGATAGCGCTGGCGAAAGGCGCGACCGGCATCTTCGGGCACGTCGAAGAGATCGAGGTCGGCGGCGTTGGGAATGATCGTGATCCGGTTATCGGGATAGCCGACTTTGGTCACCCCGTCGCGCATGCCGGGTGAAAGGGCAATGACCGCGGCCGAGTTCCGGTAGGAAAAACGTTCGAGCCATTGCGCGGCCATGATCACGGGTTTCGATTTCAAGGCGCCGATTGCGATCGGGATCTCCGGCCAGAGATCACGCACCTCGAACACCATGGGCCGCTTTCGGCGTTTCGCGGCCCAAACACCCGGCAGAGCGATGGTCAGGGGCGTGCTGGTTGCGAAGACGAGGTCGCCATCGATCGAGGCGGCCTTGCGGGCGGCAGCGGCGGCGAAACGCAAAAAGGCCTTCACACGCTGGGCAAAACCCATCGAGTTGTGATATGGCACCGGCAGCCAGTGGACGTGAACGCCGTTCTCGTCGGTTTCGACCCAGTCGGTATTCTGCTCATTAGTTGCAGCGCCGCTGGTGTCTGACGTGACGACATGGACCTCATGTCCCCAGGCGACCAGGCGCTTTGCCATCTCATAAGAACGAATGCCGCCGAGATTCATCTTCGGCGTCGAGAAATATTGATGCAGATAGACGATCTTCAAGGTCTGAATTCCTCCCGCCATGGCTTCCAGCGGCGTAGCGAATGAACGGCACGCACGATGTCTCAAGGCCCTGATACGAGGCGTGATTATCGCTTTTTTTACGATGCTGACGCGGTGTTCGGCGAAAAACAAATCGATGTCAACATGCATTTGACAACTATTGCAAAGCTTTCACTATCGCTCATTATCTTGGTTGATGCTTTAGCCAGAAACGCGAATAAATAATGAATTATTCGACCATTTATATGTTTTGGTGGAGGCCTTGCCGGCGCCCGCAGCGCGGCATCAGCGAGAGAAGAAGACGTTGATCGCTTTTCTTTATAAGCACGCTTTTTGGGTCGGCTTGGCTGTCGGCGTCCTGCTCATTGGCGAAGTCGCTCCCAATGAGCGCCTGATCCTCTTCGAGATTCCTCTGAATACGCTGATGATCGTCCTGCTGATGGCAGCGGCACTGCTGAGTGGCACGGCCGTTCGATCGCTTCAGTTTTTCGGCATTCCTTTTCTGCTCTTGGCGGTTTCCATCGTTTATGGCTTGGCGCTCTCGCAAGATCTCGATTACGGCCTGTACAAGGCTGGTAATCTCTGTGTGATATCCCTAGCGATCTTAATGACATTTCATTTCTACTACATCAATAATCAACAGAATTACTTATGGAATCTCGTCATACTCATAATGCTTACTTATCTGATTTTGGCAATCCTGTATAAGCTGCAATACGGATTTTGGGATCGGCAGGTCGTCTTTTTGATGAACGGGCCGATCGTTTTTGCCAGATTGATGGGCATGGCGGCTCTCCTGGCCCTTCTGTTTACCAAGGGCATAACGCGCATCGTCTTGTTCGCTGTGTTTTTCCTGGCGATTCTCTGGCCGAGCTCCAAGGGGCCGGTCTTGGCCCTGGCCTTGACCCTCGCCTTGATGATGCTCGCCTATGACCGCCTGTTCATCCTGGGCATCATCACGGTCCTCGTGGCCACACCGCTGCTCCTGGTCCCGGAACAGATCGTGGAGATCGCATGGCTGCTTGACGGTACTGGGAGGATCGCCACGCCGCTCGAGTCGTTCGTCCTCGGCAGCGAACTGTCCGAAGCGCACTCCGCCACCTTCTCCACGCGGGCCTCGGCTTACGAAAAGACTCTGCCGCTGATCTTGCAGTATCCGGCCGGGCTGGGCCTTGGCGACTGGGAATCCCATACGGGAACAGGGATCGAATATCCCCATAACTTCTTTCTCGAGGTCTTTTCTGAACTCGGCATGTTCTTCGGCCCGCTGTTCATGATCCCCTACCTCTGGCCTCTGATCAGGCCGCGCAACAAGCTTTTGTGGATCGCGGTCTTCTTTGCGATAAATCAGCAAGTTAGCGGTGATCTTCTGGATTCTCGTTATTGGCTTATCTTTGGGCTCCTTTCCTATGTGCCGACCGAGAAGAGAGAGCTCGATCTGTTCAGGACGTTCTTTCCGAGGTTCAGGTCGGCGCAGCCCGCAATGGCCCTGCGCTCGGAAGATCGTTGGTCGCCTGTGTCGGACCGAGACAGTCAATCCGATCGGATCTCCTGAACAGCCTCCGGACGTCAATCGCCCCGGTGACATCCTCGAAGGCGTCAAGTCGTGTTGATGGATGCGCCGGACCTGTCGCCCGACGGGCGTTCTTGCCGGTCGCCGGGTTCGTCGATTACCGTGACATTATGCTAGGCTGGCTGAAGCGTATCAGGGAGGACGGCTTTGACCGGCAGCTACGTGATCGATGGTCTGCAATATGCTCGCTGGTCCGAGACGATCTTTCGGCAGATGCGTGAAGGCGGCGTCGATGCGGTGCATGTCACCATCGCTTATCACGAGACCTTTCGCGAGGCCGTTCTCAATGTCGGCCAATGGAATCGCTGGTTCGAGCGTTTCCCAGACCTTATCACTCAGGCCCGAAGCGGGGGCGATGTCCGCCGGGCGCGTGAAACAGGACGCACCGCGATCGTCTTTGGCTTTCAGAATCCGTCCCCGATCGAGGATGACATCGATCTGGTCGAGATCTGGCATGCGCTCGGCGTGCGTTTTATGCAGCTCAGCTATAACAATCAGTCCCTCCTCGCGACGGGTTGCTACGAGGATGATGATCCCGGTATCACGCGCATGGGCGGACAGGTGATCGCCGAGATGAACCGCGTCGGCATGGTCATCGATATGAGCCATTCAGCCGAGCGCTCGACGCTGGAGGCAATCGAGCTTTCGACCCGGCCGATCGCGATCACCCACGCCAATCCCCATTGGTGGCACCCGGCCCTTCGCAACAAGTCGGAGGATGTTCTAAAGGCGCTCGCTGAGAGCGGCGGCATGCTCGGCTTTTCCTTGTACCCCCACCATCTCGTGGGCGGGTCGGCCTGCCGGCTGCAGGAGCTTTGCGTGATGATCGCCGAGGCCGCCGAACGCTACGGCGTTGCTCATCTCGGCATCGGCTCGGATCTCTGCCAGGACCAGCCGGACAGTGTGGTCGAATGGATGCGCAACGGCCGTTGGTCGAAAGAGACCGACTATGGCGAAGGGAGTGCCAAAATGCCTGGCTTTCCTGATCAGCCCACATGGTTCCGTGACAGTCGCGATTTTTCCAGCATCGGAGATGGCCTGGCCGAAGTTGGCTTTCACGCCGAGGAGATCGCTGGCCTCATGGGTGACAACTGGCTTCGCTTCTTCGATCAGTCTTTTGGGCCAGCCTGATGGCCGGGTCCGCGGACGATCGTGCACGTCGGTCCAAAGTTGAGGCCCGGCCGCCTCGGGTCCCGCTGAGGCCGCCCGACAAGGTCATGCGTCTTTCGCGCATGGGCGCCTTTTTCCCAACGCGGCTGAGCTTCATGCGGAGCCTGATCCGCCGCCTCCACACCGAGCGCGCAATGGTCACCCGATCGGTCTGGGAGATCGATGACGATGGCTATGGCCGTGCGGTCTATTCGGTGACGTTTGGTGGCGACGTTTACAGCCTGGTCGCGTTCTCCACATCGCTCGATCCCGAGCAGCGAACCGATCGCGTGATCGCCGAAGCCTGGGATACCACCTATGTCCTGTTCGACGGTCGGCCGACATCGGCCGATCTCGATCGGCTGGCGATCGAAACGCCGCGCCAGGAGGCGGGCCGGTTCTCGAAGACCGAGTTGGTGCTGAGCCGGGCCAACAAAAGTCTTCGCCTGTTCGCGCATGTGGTCGACAGTCTGGCGGTCGGGCGCCAGCCCGATCGCAGCATGATCGGCAAGATCGGCTATCTCATGCGCACCACCGCCGTCTACGGCAACGGCAAGTTCGGCATCGCCGATCGCTTGCGCATCCTGGAACGACCAGCGGTCAATGGACCGTTTCAGCTGGAGCTTCTGACCGTCTGGCTGATCCGCGGCTTTACGCATGATCTTGTCGAGCACATCGCGAAGATGCGCGATCCGAAGCGTTTCCGGCCGCTCGCTTCCGATATCAAACGCCATCTCGGTATCGGCAATGCGACCGGGCTCGGCATGGCACCGTTTCTGGTGAACCATCCGATTCTGCTCCACAGCTGGATGCTGGCACGTGAGACCGCCTTTGCCCGCGTGCGCTCGATCGAGCGGGCGTCGCCCGCAACGATTGACGCTTTTCTCGTCTGTCTTGCGCGGGCCCGGCGTCATATCGAGGACTGGCAGGTCGACGACATCAGCCAGATGGACCGCATCCTGACGCTTCGCCGCGAGATGAAAGAGATCGCCGGCCTTTCGACACAAGCTTGGCTCGCGGAGCCTTATCTCTGGGATCGGCTGACCGCGGCCTCGGAGCGCTGGTCTGAAGAATGCCAGGAACTCCTCCTGGCCCTTATGCTCGAACCCCATGGTGAGCTTATCGATGATCTCTCCAGCAAGATGGCGAGCGATGTCGAGCCAACGCTCCAGCCAAGCATGAGCATCGGTGAACTCGCGGACTTGCTCGACGAGACATTCGCCTGGGCAGCGGCAATGGACTTCGGTGAGACCGCGTCCACCCAGCGCTTTTGGTACATATCGGAGGAGAAGCTGGAGCCTCGGCTTGGCGATCGATATCGGGAACCCGGAGCCGAGAAGGAACTGCCGCTCGATATCGCAAGGCAGATCCAGACCCTCCGTGCCGCCATCGATAGCGAACCCCGGCATGAGATCGTCGCACATTTCCTCATGCGCCATCCCGAGCACCGCCGGATCGCACGCCGTGTGCAGACGACGGCGTCCAATCCCTATGCCGAAATCAGGGACAATCTTCTCGGCGCCGATTGCCGGCCGATCGACATGCTGCGCTGCAAGCTCTCCTTCTTCGGAGCGTCCAAGTTCGATCCCAAGTCCGATCTCTGGACAAGGATCACCCTGTATCAAGGCGCACCCACCTTCGAACAGCTCGGCGAGGCTGACGCCGATGACTGGAGCTTTCCCGTTTTGGGCGATGCCGCTTGATCGTCTCCGTGAACCAGATCGAGGCGACGATCGCCAAGGCCGCATGGGGTCGAGGCTGGCCCCACGGCCTTGCCGAGGAATGCGGACGGGCGGCGGCCTGGCTCAGCACCAGAGGCTTCGATGGCGTCCGCACCGCCTTGGCGGCCATCGAGCCCGGGCCTGCTGAGCCACTGATCGACGAGACGACGGATGCCATCGTCTTTGGCGCTGCCCAGGCCATCCACGCCGCACCCTCGGCCTATGACCTGCTGGCGGCCGATATCGGCCTGGAGCGCGTCGTCCTTCAGGAAATTGATCAACCTCTCTTGGTTATTGGCTTCGGCGGCATGGCCGCCCTGGCGTATCAAAGCTGCTATCGTCTGACATTCGCCGAAGGATGCCGGGTCATCGTCGATGGCTCTGCAGTGAGCATCGCAGGCACCTTGCCGCCATCGGGCGCCGAGGCCGTCATTGAAGCCGAAGGGGCAGGGGAGGAGGGGACTCCTGCCGTTCTGACCGACATGGAGATCGACGGCAGCCTTTGGCATGACGCCCTGACCATGGCCGCAGAAAGCTATGTCGCCTCCAGCTTAAGCTCGCGCAAGTTCGGCGCAGGTGCCGGGATCATTGACGACGATTGACGTGAAGCGTGCCGATCATAGGACGACAAAGGTCCATGGCCGCCTCTCAAGAGTTGTTGGATCTGATTGTCTTTCGCAGGCTTTGCAGATGAATGCCCATCATTTGGGAAGACAGAGCCGCCCTTGTTGCCTCTAGTCCCGCGCACAACGAAAGTGCGGAGAGGACGTTGCATTCCTCTGTACCGTTTTTGTGATCCGCAAGTCTCTCTCGTCACGATCGGCTATGGCGCACACTGAACCATCCGCGATCGAGAACGTTGCTACGATCGCGATTGGATCTTCAGTCCGGAACCGGCTTCATCGTTGGGCCGAATCCGGACAAACGAAGTGTGCGCCGATCAAGCTTCAGGATGTCGGGTATGGCCGCAGAAATGGCATCGATGTCCTCGGTTGCCGAAACGGCGCGTCCGGTCAGCCGGTCGAAATGGCCCGCGGCGATCGCAACGGCGAGATCAGCGGCGCAAGACGGCGGCAGATCATCACCGTCCCGGAACCGCTTGGCGAGACCCGGCATATGCTTTCGGCCCGCCTCGGAGGACAGCTGGTGCTCGGTCATATCAGTTCGGACCAGGCCAGGCGCCATGGCCAGACAAACCACACCTTTGCCCTTCAATGTCGCGGCGAGGCATTCCGTTAGCCGCATGACGGCTGTCTTCGACACCGAATAGCCAGATCCAACCGGCAGCGGCGCGGCCGTGCCGCCGCCGATCATGTTGACCACACGACCGCTGCCACGTGCGATCATCCCGGGCAACACCGCGCGAGCACCATGAAACGCCGTCCTGAGATTGATCTCGACGTCCGACCACCAGGTATCCGGATCGACGTCCCAGATCGGACCGATGGCCGAAAACGCGCCGGCGTTGTTGAAGAGCGTATCGACCGGTCCCAGGCTGCTTGCAATCTCGGCGAAGGCGGCGTCAGCGGAGTCGCGCTTTGTCAGGTCCGCCGTGAACGCCTTTGCCGTGCCGCCGGCTGCCGAGATTTCGGAGACGGTTGCCGTCAGAACACCCTCCCGACGGCCGACGACGGCTACCTTGGCGCCCTCGGCGGCCTGGGCGAGGGCGATGTGACGGCCGATCCCGGCTCCGCCGCCGGTGACGACGGTGATTGTCTCATGCAGCCGTCCCATTCATGCGTCCTTCCCGTTCAACCGCTCCTGTCTTAATGCGTGAACGACTCGCACTGCTTCATGCTGGCCAGCAGGTTGCGGCGCGCCCGCATGACATGCGCCGCTGCGAGCAGCCCCGCCGCCTCGGCGTCGCGATCGAGAATGGCCGAGGTCAGTAGCCTGTGGTCCTCGATGACACCGTCCAGCCGGCCGGAGCTATAGCCATGACGGCCCCAGACGATCCTCAGGATCTGGTAGTGACGCTCCTCGATCTCGCTGGCCTCACGGTTCCCGGAGGCCTGGCTGACCGCTCGGTGAAAATGTTGATTGGCTTTAAGCGTATCATGCAGATCGCCCCGAGCCGCCACGCTCTCGAATGCCGTCTTGGCGGCGATGATCGCCTCCGATGCGACTGGTGTGAGCCGATCGGCGGCGCGACGTGCCTGAACCGCCTCAAGGGCGAGCCTGACATCGAAGATATCGATCATGAAATCGATGTCCATCTCGCGAACGCGCATGCCGCTATTCGGCGTGAATTCGACGATACCTTGACCGTTCAGAATTCTGAGCGCCTCGCGAATCGGCATATGGCTGGTGGAATAGAGATTAGCGAGCTCGGCCAGCTTGAGACGCTCACCCTGAGCGAACTTGCCGCTGATGATGTCCTCGCGGATTTTGTCGCTGATCTCGATATATTGCGACGTCACGTTTTCGCCCTTTTCCTCGAACCGCCACAAACGAAGCAATCCATGGCCGGCATGTCCAGTGTCGACCAAAGCCGTGTTTGATCAAAAAAGCTAGCACGGTTTCTTTTGATTTGATCAATTTTCGGCAAAAAATTATAAGTTAGATGATATATTGACTATATTTTGATCAAAAATATATAGTTCTTCTCGTTCCCCGAAGGATTCAGAGCAAAGCCGGGAACGCCGAAAAAGTCAGGTAGGAGGGACAAATGACGTTTCGCGGGGTCAGAACGACGTGTTTCTCGGGTTGGCTGGCACTCACGCTTCTCGGCGGAACCGCCGCCGTCGCGCAGGTCAAGGACGTGCCGCGCGAAAGAACCTTCATTCACGAGGGATGGAGCCAGGGTGCGCCGACCCTGAAAACGCCGTTCAATGCCAACTATTACAACCTGGCCGGCGAATATCGAAACGGCCACATGCACAATTTCGAAGCCCTGTTTTACTTCAACTCCATCACCGGCGACCTGATTCCCTGGCTCGGTGAAAGCTTCGAAATGAATGAGGAATTCACGGAGACGACGGTGACGATCCGTGACGGCGCCAAGTGGGCCGATGGTGAGGATTTCGATGCAGAGGACGTGGCCTACACGATCAACATGCTGGTCGAGAACGGCAATGGTGCCGCCAACATGCGCAAGGCCAAAGAGGTCGCCAATCAGGTCATCGGTGCTGAGATCGTCGACAGGCTCACAGTCAAGATCACGCTGAACGCGCCCGACCCCCGCTATCCCTTTCGACAGCTGATCAACTATTACGGCCACGGTCTGGTCTGGGTGCCCGAGCACATCTGGAAGGACATCGAGGATAAGGCCGCCTTCACCTGGTACGACGCGGAGAAGGGCTATCCGGTCGGCACCGGCGCATGGAGGACCGTCTTCGCCTCACCGGACCAGATCGTGCTCGACCGCCGAGACGACTGGTGGGGGGCTGCAACCGGATTTCGGGACATGCCGGCGCCCGAGCGTGTCGTCACGATCGGCATCGGCGACAATGCCCGAAGGGCCGACATGATCCTGAACGCCGAAGTCGATACCACCCAGCTTGTCACCTCGCTCGACCTTCTCCAGTCCATCCTCGAAAAGTCCGACAAGGTCACGACCTATACGGGCGATCAGCCGCCCTGGGCCTATCAGGACTGGTGGCCGCATTCGCTCTATTTCAATCACCTGATCGAGGACAGTCCCTTCGCCGACGTTCGCGTCCGCCGCGCCGTCCGCTATGCCATCGACAAGGAACTGCT
Source organism: Pseudomonadota bacterium (assembly GCA_039028235.1). Classification (GTDB taxonomy): domain Bacteria; phylum Pseudomonadota; class Alphaproteobacteria; order Geminicoccales; family Geminicoccaceae; genus JANQPX01. The sequence continues at coordinate 4,444 of JBCCIN010000018.1, read as the reverse complement.
GATCGAGTTCGCATGGAGCGGCGGCAATACACCCAATGACTGGCCGTATCCCCACTACGATCCGCTGGTCTGGTATATGGAGCAGGCGCAGGATCTCGTCGAAAAGCACGAGGCCGGCGCGTTCAACCTCGAAAAATCCGCTGATCTGATGGAGGAGGCCGGATACACACGCAATGGCAGTGGCATGTGGGAGAAGGATGGCCGATGCGCCGGCGGCCCGCTTGAGGTGCATCAGGTGCTGGCCGCGGTCGGTCAGGTCGTGGTGCAGCAGCTGATCAATGCCGGCTTCTGCGCGGAATACAGCCAGACCCCGGACAGCTTCGATGCGTTCCGCAAGGGCGAGAGCCTCTGGCATATCTTCGGCCACAATGGCGGCTCGGTGTTCGATCCCGTGGACACCATGCGGATGTACATCACGAAGAACCGCACGCCGATCGGCACGTCGACGATGTTCGTCAGCCGCTGGGCGCATCCGGAGTTCGACGCGATCTACGACAAGATGGCGGTGATCCCGCCGGAGAACCGGGACGAGCTTCTGCCTCTGTTCCGCGAAGCCTTCGACATCTGGTTTGCCGAGGCGGTCGAGGTTCCGCTGGAGCTCGGCTACCACACCATTCCCATGAACACGACCTACTGGACCAACTTCCCGACGGAAGACAATCCCTACGCGCTGGCCTGCATTCCCTGCTTCATCTCGGGCGCCGGCACGGAGGTTCTGCATGGCGTTCAACCCGTTCAGTAGGGCTCAGCAGACTCCGCGAACGGAAGAAGGGGCGGCGATCGTCTCGCCGCCCCTTTGAAGCAGGAGATCGGACATGCGTATCCTGCGACGCCTGCTCTTGATGGTGCTGATCATCTGGATTGCGGCCTCGATCAACTTCCTCATGCCGCGCCTCTCGGACCGCAACCCGGTGGAGGAGATGATTGCTGCATCGATGGGCGAATCGGGCGGCACGATGGAGGGCATCGAGGAAGCCGTCGCCGATTTCGAACGTCGGTTCGGCATGGATCAGCCGCTTTGGGTTCAATATCTGAACACTATCTACGACGCGCTCGTCTTCGATCTCGGGATCTCGATTTCCTATTTCCCGGACAAGGTCGCCGATCTGGTGCTGCAGGCGTTTCCCTGGACCATGGGCATCATGCTGACGACGACGCTCCTGGCCTTCGCCATCGGCACGCCGCTCGGCGCGCTGACCGTTTGGCCCCATGCGCCGCCATGGCTGAACGTCGTGGTCCCTGCCGTCATGGTCCTCGCTGCGATCCCCTTTTATCTGATCGGGTTGATCCTGATCTACATCTTCGCCACGCAGCTCGGCTGGCTGCCGACCGGTAAGGGCTATTCCTCCGGGCTCCTGCCCGAGTGGAGCTGGGCGTTCGCGCAGAACGTCCTCACCCACGCGCTGCTTCCGTCGCTTTCGATCCTGCTCGCGTCGATCGGTATCTGGGCGCTGTCGATGCGCGGTATGATGGTCACGGTGCAGGGCGAGGACTACATGGTGTTCGCCAAGGCCAAGGGCCTGAAGACATCCCGCCGCTTTTGGCGTTACGGCGTGAGGAACGCCATTGCACCGCAGATCACTGCCCTGGTCCTGACCATGGCCAATGTCGTGACCGGCGCGATCCTGGTTGAGCGGGTATTCTCCTATCCGGGATTGGGGAGCCTGCTCTACCAGGCGATCCTTCTGAACGACTACTACCTGATTTTCGGATGCGTCTACATGCTGGTGCTGACGGTCGGCGTCTCGCTGATGCTGCTCGACCTGATTTACCCGCTGATCGATCCACGCATCCGCAGCAGCGTGAGCGACTGAGATGGTCAACACGAACGTTCAGGAGGCGCATCAGGACTGGGGCACGTCGGCCCGCCATTGGCGGACCGCGGCGGCTTATCTCAGACGCAATCCGTCGCTGATCGTCGGCCTGATCATGCTCCTGGTGCTCGCGGCCATCGCCATCGGCGGCCAACTCTTCATCGACTATAGGGATGCGGCGCCGCTCTCCAATCGGCCCAGCCGCCCCCCCGGCGCTGATTACCCGCTGGGCACCGACAAGTTCGGCCGAGACCTTTTGGCGATCCTCGTCTACGGCACGTTTCTTACCGGCAAGGTCGGTCTGGTCGCGGGCTTCATCGGCGTCGCGATCGGCGCCGTCTTCGGCTTTCTGGCCGGCTTTTTCCGCGGCCGGACCGACATGATCATTTCGCTCGTCACCGACGTTCTTCTGACGATTCCACCGCTTCTCGTGCTCGTCGTGATCGCGACTAACATCCCCGGCAAGCTCGACACCAACCAGATGGCCATCATCATCTCGCTCTTGGCCTGGCGGCAGCCGACGCGGCAGATCCGGGCGCAGGTGCTGATCATGCGCGAGGCCGGCTACGTCAAGACCGCGCGCCTCGGCGGCACGTCGCAGATGGGGATCGTGTTCAAGGAACTGATGCCCAACCTGATCCCTTATCTTATGGCGTCGCTGGTGCTGGCGGTGGCAACCGCGATGCTCGCCTCGGTCGGGCTCGAGGCGCTCGGGCTGGGACCGCAGAACGAGCCGACGCTCGGCATGACCGTCTACTGGGTCATGCTCGAGGGCGCCTTCACGACGGGCCTCTGGTGGTGGTGGCTGACGCCGCTGATTGCGCTGATCACGCTCTTCGTCGGCCTCTATCTTGTCAGTGCCGGCCTGGATGAGCTGGCCAATCCCCGCACACGCAGGCGGCGCACGTGATGGACATCGCCACGATGTCCGGCCTCGCCGTCACCGGCCTGCGCGTGGAGTTCTATACCGACGACGGCATCGTAAAGGCGGTCGACGGGGTCGACTTCGCCATCAGACCCGGTGTCCGCACCGGCTTCGTCGGCGAAAGCGGATCCGGGAAAACCACGACCGCCCTTGCCCTGATGGGCATGATCGAGCCGCCGGGGAAGGTCTGCGGCGGCCGCGCCGACCTCGATGGCCTGAGCCTGCTCGACCTGAGCGACGAAGAGTTTCGACAGCATCGGCTGGCGACGGTGAGCTACATCCCTCAGGGTGCGATGAACTCGCTGAACCCCGTCGCTCGGATCGGCACCCAGATCCTGGACGGCATGATTGACCACGGTCACCGCCTAAAAGGCAGCGCCGCAACCGACCTCGTCGCCGATCTCCTGGCTCAGGTCGATCTTTCGCCCGACGTCGCGCGCATGTATCCGCATGAGCTGTCCGGCGGCATGAAGCAGCGCGCCTGCATAGCGATCGCGGTCGCGCTCAGGCCACGGCTGCTGATCGCGGACGAGCCGACCTCGGCGCTCGATGTGATCACGCAGCGCCGGGTGATGGAAACCCTGCGCAAGGTCCAGGAGGACATCGGCTCCTCGCTCATCCTGATCGGCCACGACATGGGGCTGATGGCGCAGTTCGCTGATGAGATCATGGTGATGCGCGACGGCAAGGTGGTCGAGCAAGGGAACGTCGCCGAGATCTTCCTGAGCCCGTCCCATGCCTACACAAGGCAGCTGATCGAGAGCGTCCCCTCGCTGGAGCGGAAGACGGTGAGCGCCGTCACGCCGACGATCATGCAAAAAGACCCGGTCGGCGTGCCTCTGCTCGCCTTCGACGATGTCGGCAAGACCTATAAGAGCGGCCGCTCCACGGTCGAGGCGTTGAAGCCGCTGTCGTTCCGCCTCGACGGCGACCTGCCAAGGGTGATCGCGATCGTCGGCCAGTCCGGTTCGGGCAAGACGACCCTGGGATCGCTCGCCCTAGGCTTCGAGACGGCGACCCAGGGCAAGGTCAGCTATGGCGGCGGCGACATCGTCAAGATGAAGGGCAGTGCCGGCGCGCGTTTTCGGCGCGAAGTCCAGGCCGTCTTTCAGGACCCCTACGCGTCGTTCAATCCCTTCTACAAGGTCGACCACGTCCTGTCCGTGCCGCTTCGGAACTTCGGCATCGCCCGGGCGCGGGCGGAAGCGCTGGATCACATGGTCGAGGCCTGCAATTCGGTCGGCCTTGATCCTGCTCAAACGATCCACCGCTACGCTCACCAGATGTCCGGCGGCCAGCGCCAGCGCCTGATGGTCGGCCGCGCCATCATGCTGCAGCCGCGCCTCCTGGTGGCCGACGAGCCGGTCTCGATGGTGGATGCCTCGTTACGCTCGACCATTCTCGGCAACCTGGCGCTGATGAAGGCCGAGCTTGGGATCTCCGTCCTCTACATCACCCACGACTTGGCAACGGCCTACGAGGTTGCGGACTATGTCCTCGTTCTGAACCGCGGCCGGGTGGTGGAGGCGGGCGTGCCGGACACCGTCATCGACGATCCGCAGCATCCCTATTCGAAACTCCTCGTGGATTCGATCCCGTGGCCTGACCCCAACCGGCAATGGGGTTCAGGCAAGACGCTTGCCGAGGACCTCGAAGCGGTCGCCTCCACCGACTTGTCAAAACCGACGATCATCCGCGAGCAGAT
>JBCCIN010000017.1:0-26067 GCA_039028235.1 Pseudomonadota bacterium | reverse complement strand
GCCGACCCAAAGCCCGTCGGCCATCGAGAGGATCACCGCTTCGGCCTCACCGGAGCTGCTGTCACCAACGACGCTGATCGTCTCGACGGCTCCGGCGAGCAAAGCGGGATCGACGCGGTAGAAGAGCGGCGTCTTCGACGGCGGTGCCACGCCGATCGCTTCGAGTTCCTCTATGTGATGCCGAACCGTCGCCTCGTCGCGTCCGGTCCAGCCGGCCATGATCAGATCTTCTGCCTCGAAGCTGATCAGAAGCTCGCCGGCGTCGCTCTGGCGCTCGAAGATCGGCATGCAAGGGCTCCCGAAGGCGATGGCCTGACAACAGGGTTCTACCGATCAAGCACCGTCGGGGTGGATTTGGCAATGCCGGCAGCATCGCGACATGGCGACCGGCCCTCTTTCCACTCTCTCCCGGTGGCTTTATATCCGGCAGGTCGATTCGGCATGACCAGCGGCAGCATTCGAGGCGTTCCTTGGAAAACCGGCTCAAGACCTTCATCGAAGCGGATCTCACCCGTAACCTGATCATCCTGCTGATCGTGATCAACGCTGTTGTGATCGGGCTCGAAACCTCGCCCACGGCCATGGCGACCGCGGGACCGCTCCTGAAAGCGATCGATCTGTTCGCGCTCGCCGTCTTTACGGTTGAGATCCTGATCAAGCTCTTTGTCTATCGTTTCGCTTTCTTCAGAGATCCCTGGAACGTCTTTGATTTTCTGATCGTCGGCGTTGCCTATCTGCCGGCCGGCACCGGTTTTTCCGTTTTGCGCGCGCTTCGCATCCTGCGCGCCCTTCGCCTGGTTTCGGCCGTGCCCAAGATGCGCCAGGTGGTGCAGGCGCTCCTGAGCGCGGTGCCGGCGATGGGTTCGGTGATCGGGCTGCTTTCGCTGATCTTCTACATCGCCGCCGTCATGGCCACGAAACTGTTCGGCGAGGGCTTCGACGAGTGGTTCGGCTCGGTCGGCCGTTCGCTCTATTCGCTCTTCCAGATCATGACGCTGGAGAGCTGGTCCATGGGCATTGTGCGCCCGGTGATGGAGGTCTATCCGTTCGCCTGGGTGTTCTTCGTGCCCTTCATCCTGATCAGCAGCTTCGCCGTCCTGAACCTGTTCATCGCGATCATCGTGAACGCCATGCACGAGGCTGCGGACGAGGAGGAAGCGGAGGAGCAGGCCGAGCGGGATGAGACCTTGAAGGCGCTGAAGGAGGAAATCACCAGGCTTCGGACCGATATCGGCGAGCTTAGAGCAAACGTTTCGCCTCCGGGCAATTAGAGCTTTTCCGGGTCAGGTCGATTCAACCCGCTCCCCCTCCCGACCACCCAGAGGGTACCCTCGCATTGGGCTGTCGGGAGGGGGAGCGGGTTGGTGCCGCGTACAACTGCTACGGAAACGCTCTAGCGGTAATGCGACCGCACAAAGTCCGGACATATGCCCTCGGGATAGCGGCCGTGTTCACCCTTCCTTAACCCGCCATGGCTATCATCCGGCATGTCTCGCTGGTCCACGCGATCCTGGGAGTCCAAGCCTCGCCCAACCTTCCTCAACCCGCGGATAGATGCCCAGGATCGCATGGACCCTGAAACAGCATGACATCGAGGCGTTAACGAAAACCTAAGGTCGGACGAGTCTTTGCCGCTGACGACGTGACCTGACGCACCATCGCTGGAAACTCAGAGCGGATCCCGATCAAGTGAGATCAGGACTCACGCCCTATCGCTTTGTTTCCTCGTATTTCCTTGTCGAACAGGTGTTTTTGACTGTCCGTGAAGCGCTCTAGTGGGGTCGGTACAGGACCAAATGGGGGGATTCGATCGCTCTCGAAAAGCTGGGCGCCATGCCGCCTGCTCCTGCGATGGCGGTCGACGTCAATGAAATGGCCACGCCATCAGGCGGCGCGGGCGATGAATCCTGTGTTGCGGAAGTCCGGCTTGCGGTAGCCGAACGGCGCGCCATCGAGCGTGGTGACATGGCCGCCGGCGGCGAGCAGCACGGCGTGGCCGGCGGCGACGTCCCACTCCATGGTCGGTCCGAAGCGCGGATAGATGTCCGCTCGCCCTTCCGCAATTAAACAGAATTTGAGCGAACTGCCGGCTGAAATCCGTTCGCTCGCGCCGACCTCGTCGAGAAATTTCTCGGTGGCCTCGTCGCTGTGCGAGCGGCTGGCCACCGCCGTCAAGCCCCCGGCGGGGGCGGGCCGGACTTGGATGTTGGTGGCAGTTCCGTCGGCAGCTCTTGTCCAGGCGCCTGCGCCTCGCAGGCCCCACCAGGCTTTTTCGCGGGCGGGGGCGAGGACAACGCCCATGAGCGGGCCGTTACCGTCGATTAGCGCGATATTGACGGTGAACTCGCCGTTCTTGCTGATGAACTCCTTCGTGCCGTCGAGGGGGTCGACCAGCCAGAATCGGCCGTCGCCGACGTCAGGGATGTCGCCCGCGGCCACCTTCTCTTCGGCGATGACCGGGATATCGGGCGCAAGCGTCGCCAAGCCTTCGAGAATCACCGCCTCGCCCGCCTCGTCCGCAGCGGTCACCGGCGAGGCGTCCGCCTTGGTCTTGACCTCCACCTCGCCCCGATAGTGCTCCATGATCACAGCGCCGGCCTTGTCGGCGAGGGCGACGATTTCGGGCAACAGCGTTTCGGGATCGAATGACATGGGCGAATCTCGTTCTGGCTTCAAAGGGATGCGCCGGCTTTGATGTCCGCTAACGTCGCAGACGTCAAGCCGGATCACGCCGTGATCAGATCCAGACGTCGTTTTCTGCGGTCATGTCGCCGCCTGCGTTCCCTGTGTTGAGAACGCCGCGCGGCTCGATCAGCATCATCTTCACCTCGTTCTCGGCATAGGGCTTGTGCTCGATGCCCTTGGGCACGACGAACATTTCGCCCGGGCCGAGATGGACGGCACCGTCGCGGAAATCGATCCGGAGATTGCCGTCGATCACGACGAAGGTCTCGTCGGTCTCGGGATGATCATGCCAAACGAAATCGCCCTGGATCTTGACCAGCTTGAACTGGTAGTCGTTCATCTCGGCGATCACCTTGGGTGTCCACTGCTCGTCGAACAGACCGAGCTTGTCCTTCAGATCGATCGCTTGATAGCCCATTTTCCCCTCTTCCTCTGCAATCGGCCGACAGCATGATGGCAAAGGGTTCGGCCTACAAGGACGCCTGGCGCCTCGCCTGGCCGCTGATCCTGTCCAACATCACGGTGCCGCTGCTCGGCCTCGTCGATACCGCCGTGGTCGGTCACCTGCCCGAGCCTCACCATCTGGGTGCTGTCGCACTCGGCGCAAGTGCTTTCAGCGCGCTGTTCTTCACCGTCGTGTCCCTGCGCATGGGCACGACGGGTCTCATCGCCCAGGCTTATGGCGCCGGCGATCGTCTGGGCCTGCAGGCCGGTCTGCTGCGCGCGCTCGGGCTCGGCCTGCTCATTGCCATCCTGATGATCGTGCTGACCGGCCCGGTGATCGCGGCTGCGGCATGGATCTACGCGCCGACCGAGCGCGTGTCGACCGGCCTCGCCGTCTATCTCGAGATCCGTCTGCTCGCCGCCCCCGCCGCCCTCGCCAACATGGTCATCCTCGGCTGGCTGCTCGGTGTGCAGGACGCCAAGAGCCCACTCTATCTGACACTGCTCGGCAACGGGTTGAACATGATTCTCGACGTCCTGTTCGTGTTCGGCCTCGGCTTCGAGGTCGCGGGTGTCGCCTGGGCGACGTTCATCGCCGAATACGCAACCCTTGCGCTCGGCGTCGTGCTCGTCCGCCGACATATCGGTCGGCTGGAACCTGGCATTTCGTTCAACGTTCTGCTTGATCGCGCCGCCATCCGCCGGCTTGCTGCCGTCAACGGCGACATCGTCCTGCGCAGTCTGACGCTGCAGGTCGCCTTCGTGTCCCTGGTAGCGCTGGGATCGCGCCAGGGCGAAGTCATTCTTGGCGCCAACACGGTGCTCGCCAACATGGTGCATCTCTCCGCCTATGCGCTGGACGGCTTTGCCTTCGCCGCGAGCACGCTGGTCGGGCGGCATGTCGGTGCCGGCGACCGTCAGGCCATGCGTGCTGCGGTCAACGCCGCCCTCGTCTGGAGTTTCGGGTTTTCCCTCATTATCACCGCCGCCTTCGCCCTTGGCGGTGCTGGGATCATCGGGTTGATCACCGATATCGAGACGGTGCGGTCTGCAGCGCTGACCTATCTTCCCTATGTCGTCGTCAGCCCGCTCATCGCCGCCGCTGCCTTCGCCTTCGACGGCATCTATGTCGGCGCAACGCGCACGCGGGAAATGCGCAACGCCATGATCGGTGCCCTCGCCGTATTCGGGCTCTCCGCCTGGCTCTTGATCCCGCGCCTCGGCAATCACGGGCTTTGGCTGACTTATCTCGCCTTCATGGTCGCGCGTGGTGTCCTGCTGAGCGCGGTCTACTGGCGCCTCGAAAAGGGCCGCGGCTTCATGGTGCCGGCGGCGGCCGCGGTCACTTCCGCGAAGGCGGATTAGGCGACTTCAGCGGCGTGGTGATCAGCCGCGGGAGCGAACGATCGCGCATGCCCTCGACACCGATTGGCATGTCCGCGGCGCGCTTGGTGGCGCTTCTCGATCGAAACAGTGGATCCCAAAAACTGAAGAGCGTGCCGTAATTGCTGTCCGTGTCCTTGCGGATCGCGTGGTGATGAATCCAGTGGATGGAAGGGGTAATGATCACCGTCGAAAGCGCTCGCTCGAGCCGTTCAGGAAGCTTGGCGTCGCTATGGTGGAAGATGGCCGAAGCCAGCACGATCGCCTCGAACAGGAGGACGGATGCGAGCGGCAAGTCGAAGACGACGATCACCACGGCGCGCACCAGCGCTGACAGCACCACCTCGCCGAAGTGAAAGCGAAGGGCAGATGTGGTGTCCAGGGTCTCGTCCAGATGGTGGACGCTGTGAAAGCGCCAGAGAAACGGGATTTCGTGATTGGCCCGATGCCACCAGTAGATCCAGAGATCGAGCATCAGGATGTCGAGACCGAGCCCAAGCCAGCCGCTCCACCAATCCGGCCTCAGACCAAAGCTGTGATCGGCGGCGAAGACGGTGATCGGCAGAACGATCAGCGGGGACAGGAGCGCGTTGATGCCGAAAAGGCTGAGATTCTTGACCAGACGCATCCAGGCTGCCCTGGTCGCCCGGCCGAACCGCACCAGCAGCGGCCCGCCGGCAGACGGCGAAAGGCGCTCGTAAAGCGCGAAGGCCACCAGCACGCTGCCGACGATCAGCGCTTTGATCGATAAGAGAAAATCCATGTCCATGGTGACTTCTATATGGTGCAAAGGAGGGTGTTGGCAAACAGCTCGGGGGAGTGCCAAAAAATTCGTGAAAGGATCTTGAAAAGGCCTTTTGACTTCCCAAATCCATATCTGTCAGGCGCCAAAATGGGTCTGGCAAGTGGTTAACGCCCGGTCTTGAAGACGGGCAACAGTCAAATCGCTCAATGGAGGATGTGACCATGCGTAGTTTCGACTTGTCTCCCCTTTTCCGTCATTCCGTTGGTTTTGATCGTCTTGACGAATTGTTTGAGACGGCCTTCAGGAATGCTTCCCAGGAAAACTCCTATCCGCCCTATAACATCGTGAAAACTGGTGATGACACCTACCGGATCACGCTTGCGGTCGCCGGCTTTGGCGAGGATGACCTGGAGATCGTGTCGAAGGAGAACCTTCTGACCGTGCGCGGCAAGGGTGCGGAGACCGACAAGGACACCCAGTACCTGCATCGCGGCATCGCCAGGCGCGCGTTCGAGCATCGTTTCCAGCTCGCCGACTATGTGCGGGTGAGCGGGGCTGATCTCAATAACGGCCTCCTGGACATCAACCTCGTGCGTGAGCTGCCTGAGCGCATGAAGCCGCAGCAGATCGCGATTGGCTCCGGCGCCAAGGCCAAGGTCCTCGAAGGCAAGAAGACCAAAGCCGCCGCCTAGGTGCGACGCGCACCAGCGTTAACTTGACAGTGTAAGGGTGCCGGGCCGGCGAATGTCGGCCCGGCATTTTCTATTGTACCGCCAGGACCCGTGTCGCCGTCGCCGGCTCGGTCGTTTCGATGAAGAATTTTTGCAGAAGGTTCTGAGCGACGGTCAGCCGATAGTCCGTGGATGCTCGCATGTCGGAAATCGGCGCGAGTTCGCGCGTAAGGGTGGCACTCCCTGCCTTCAACGTCGCTGCGTTCCATGGCTTGCCGAGGATCGCAGCCTCGGTCTCCTTGGCGCGCTTCGGCACAGCCGCCATGCCGCCAAAACCGATCCGGATTTTTTCGACGTCGCCGGCCTCCGAGAGCGTCAAGGCGAAGGCGCCGAGCACGGCTGAGATATCCTGATCGAACCGCTTCGAGATTTTGTAGCATCGAAACTCGGACGCCGAGATCGGAATGCAGACCTCTACAACGAACTCGCCAGGCGCGAACGCCGTCTTGCGGTAGCCGAGATAGAGGTCTTCGAGCGGCAGCGTCCGCCTGGTCCATCCCTTCATCAAAACGAGCTTGGCACCTAAGGCGATTAGCGCCGGCATCGTGTCGCCGATCGGCGAGCCATTGGCGATATTGCCGCCGATCGTGCCGGCCGCCCGCACCTGAGCGCCGCCGATCCGCCGTATCAGCTCGCCGAAATCCGCCCAGTGGTCGCGGACAACGGCGTGAACGTCTGCATAAGTGCAGCCGGCGCCGATCGTGAGGACGCCATCCTTGTCTTCGATCCGTTTCAGATCCGGCACGCGCGTGACATCGATCAGAGCATCCAGGTCCCGATGCTGCTTGGTCACCCAAAGCCCGATGTCGGTCGATCCTGCGATCAGCAGTGCATCCGAGTTTTTCTCGTACGCTGTCGCGAGACTCTGCATGGACTTTGGCGCGACATAGGTTCTTCCGTGGCTCTCGATCGCCAGCTCGTCCGCCACGTCGAGGGCCTCCAGCGCTGCGATCGACTGGCTCTCCTGCCGATCGAACACGTCTTCAAGTCCGCGGTCCAGCGCGCCGCTGGCGGCATCGAGGATCGGCCGGTAGCCGGTGCAACGGCAGAGATTGCCCGCAATCGCGTCACAAACGGCCTCGCGCGGAGAGTCGAGCCCGGCGGTGCGGCCGCCCTTGCTAAGAGCGAGGAGGGACATGACGAAGCCGGGGGTGCAGAAGCCGCATTGCGAAGCGTGATGGTCGACCATCGCCTGCTGGATCGGGTGGAGGCGGCCTTCTTCGTCCGTCAGATGCTCGATGGTGATCAGCTGCCGCCCATCGAGCTGGGGGAGAAAAAGGATGCAGGCATTGACAGCGCGATAGCGCAAGGCACCGCCTTGAAGGTCGACGAGTGCCACTGTGCAGGCACCGCAGTCGCCCTCGGCGCAACCTTCTTTGCTGCCGGTGAGGCCCATATCCTCACGTAGCCAGTCGAGCACCGTGCGGTTGGGATCGCAGTCGGTGAGGCTGCACGGTTCGAAACCGAGAAGAAACCGGATGTCGGATCTGGCCAAGGTCAATCACTCCGATGGCGCGACGCCATGCCTTCCATCAGACCTAGCCGGTGCGCTTGCGTTTGTCATCGAAAGCCTCCATGTCTCCGCCTATGTGGAGACAGCGGCGAGGGCCAGCGTGCGAGAGTTGAGTGCGGACCAACCGATCGAGCACGAACCCCAAGTCGACGAGGTGCCCGCGGCACCCAACGTCGACGAGGTGGCCGCGCCACCGCCTTGGGGCCCGTTTGACTTAAATGTGATCGGGATCTGGACGCTCTATCTGAAGGAGGTGCGCCGCTTCCTGAAGGTGCCACTGCAGACCGTTCTCGCTCCGCTGGTCACGGTGATGATGTTTCTCCTGGTGTTTTCGGTAGCCCTCGGTCGAGGCGGGCGAACCATCGGGGAGGTGCCTTTCCTCGAGTTCCTGGCACCCGGTCTGATCATGATGGCGATCATTCAAAATGCCTTCGCCAACACCTCCTCCTCGATCATGATTGGCAAGATCCAGGGCAATATCGTCGATGTCCTGATGCCACCCTTTCGCAGCGGTGAGCTTCTGTTCGGCATTGTCGCCGGCGGTGTGACCCGCGGCGTTCTGGTCGCGGTCGTCGTCTTCATCGCCATGTTGTTCGTGATCGACCTCGCGAACGTGAACTGGGGCCTCGCCCTTTTCTATGCGCTGTCCGGCTCGCTGATGCTGTCGCTCCTCGGCTTTCTTGGTGGCCTTTGGGCGGAGAAATTCGATCAGATGTCGGCCGTCACCAACTTCATCATCACACCACTCTCCTTCCTCTCAGGCACCTTCTATTCGATCACGCAGCTTCCGGAGAACGTCCGGGACATCGCCTTTCTCAATCCGTTTTTCTATTTGATCGACGGCCTGCGTCACGCCCTGGTCGGCACCAGCGACGGCTCGATCCTGGTCGGGATGCTCGTGGTCACCGTGATCAACGCCGCACTTTGGCTGCTTGCCTATCGTCTTTTGAAGCAGGGCTATCGCATCAAAGCATAGTGATCAGTGTAACTGCAATCTCAGGTTGAAAATCCTGCGCTGAGTGATTAGTCCTCGATCAGCTAGACGAGAACCGACCGACCTCGAAGCGATCGAATCCGGTCGACTATTGGAGTTGCCGAGCTGGCCGAGCAGAAACCGAACAAGACACCGATCGAACTGCTGCTGATCGACGACGATCAGTCCGACATCTATCTGGCGAAACGCGCCCTCGGAAAATGCCAGACACCGGTCAACATCCAGGTGGCGCGCCATGGCGAAGAGGCGCTTGCGCTATTGAGGTGCCAGGGTGCCAATCAGAATGCGCAGCGACCGGATCTGATCATCCTCGACCTCAACATGCCGCGCATGAACGGCCATGAATTCCTGGAAGTGATGAAGGCCGACGACGATCTCAAGTCGATTCCGACCATCGTCATGACCATGTCGCGAAGCGAGGTCGACGTGCGCGAGAGCTATCGGCTGCAGGCCAGCGCCTACATCACCAAGCCGATGGAGCTCGACGCCTTCGCGCAGGTGATCCGATCGATCGAGGACCACTGGTTCAACGCGGTGCGCCTGCCTCAGCAGCGTGAGGCCTGACCGCGCCGCAGCCGAAAAATGGCCAAACCGTTGACAGGCTCTGCCATTGACCGCAAATCTGTCGGTTTCTCTCAACCTCATCGATGCCAGCGCTTGCTTTGCGGGCCAGGAAAGCCCTTTCGCCCCTGTCGTCGATCCTGAACCGAGACATCGTCATGTTGAACGCACCCATGCCATCCGTCCTTCCTGTCTACAAGCGGTCACCGGTGACGTTCGAGCGTGGCGAAGGCGCTTATCTGTTCGATCGAGACGGCCGACGCTATCTCGATTTCTCCAGCGGCATCGCCGTGACCCTGCTCGGCCATGCGCATCCGCATCTGGTCGGCGTCCTCAAGGCACAGGCCGAGCGCCTATGGCATGTCTCCAACCTCTATGGCATCGAGGGACAGGATCAGCTTGCTGACCGGCTGGTCGAGCACTCGTTCGCCGACACCGTCTTTTTCTGCAACTCGGGTGCGGAAGCCCTGGAATGCGCGATCAAGATGGCGAGGCGCTTCCAGCATGAGCGCGGCCAGCCGGAGCGCCATAAGATCATTACCTTCGATGGCGCCTTTCACGGGCGGACCATGGCGGCCATCTCCGCGGGCGGCCAAGCGAAATATCTGGAAGGCTTCAAGCCAGCCTTGCCCGGATTTCATCAGGTACTGCCCGGCGATCTCAAGGCGGTCGAAGCGGCGGTGGATCAGCAGACCGCGGGCATTCTGATCGAGCCGGTCCAGGGCGAAGGCGGCCTCCGGGCGCTCAGCGTCGACTATCTCGAAGCCCTGCGCCGGCTTTGCGATCAGCACGACCTTCTCCTGATCTATGACGAGGTCCAGACCGGCCTTGGGCGCACGGGCAAGTTGTTCGCCTATGAGTGGAGCTCGATCACGCCTGATCTGATGGCGCTCGCCAAAGGGATTGCCGGCGGCTTCCCCATGGGAGCTTGTCTTTCGACCGCGCGGGTGGCGAGCGCCATGGCACCGGGCACCCATGCGTCCACCTTCGGCGGCAATCCGCTCGCCTGTGCCGCGGCCAACGGCGTGCTCGACGTGCTGCTGGGCGACGGATTCCTCGAGCAGGCTAACGAGGCCGGCGAGCTGCTTCTGAGTGAGATGCAGCGCTTGGCGAAGGCATTCCCCGGCATCGTCAGCGAGGTGCGCGGCAAAGGTCTCATGCTCGGCTTCAAGCTCACCGATGACCATGTCAACGCCGAGGTGGTCGGGCAGCTTCTCGAGCATCATCTCCTCACCGTTCCGGCCGGCGACAACGTCATTCGCCTTCTGCCGCCGCTGATCATCGGCCAGGACGAGATCGGTGAGGCGATCAGCACGCTCGAAGAACTGTTCGAGACTCTCGCCGACGCCGATGCTCCCGAAGGACGGACGGCGTCATGACCGGCCCCGCAAAAGCGCGCCACTTTCTCGACATCCACGAGCTGGAAAGCCACGAGCTACGTCGGATCATCGATATCGCCGGCGATCTCAAGGGCGAAGGCGGCCGGACAGCGGCGGAGCGTTTGCCGCAAAAGACGCTGGCGATGATCTTCGACAAACCCTCGACCCGCACCCGCGTCTCCTTCGAGGTGGCGATCAAGGCGCTCGGCGGCGATGCCGTGGTGCTGAACGCCAAGGACATGCAGCTCGGTCGCGGCGAGACGATCGAGGACACCGCCAGGGTGCTCTCCCGCTATGTCGACGCGATCATGATCAGGACCGACAGCCACGACAAGCTCCTGGAGCTGGCGGAGGCCGCCACCGTGCCGGTGATCAACGGCCTCACCGATTTCTCCCATCCCTGCCAGATCATGGCGGATATCATGACCTTCGAGGAGCGTCGCGGCCCGATCCAGGGGCGGACCCTCGCCTGGACGGGCGACGGCAACAATGTCGCGACGTCCTGGATTCATGCCGCTCAGCGTTTCGACTTCCAGCTCAACATTGCCTGCCCCGAGGAGCTCCGGCCCAACCCGGAGGTGGTCAAGTGGGCGGAGGAACGCCAGGCGCGGGTCAAGATCGTCGACGATCCGAACGAGGCGGTCGCGGGCGCCGAGGCGGTCATGACCGACGTCTGGGTCTCGATGGGCGATGCCGAGGCCGAGCGCCGCCGCCAGCTGCTTGGTCCCTATCAGGTCAACGACGCGTTGATGGCGGCCGCAACACCCCAAAGCCTGTTTCTGCATTGCCTGCCGGCGCATCGTGACGAGGAGGTCACCGCCTCGGTGATCGACGGCCCGCAGTCAGCGGTGTTCGACCAGGCAGAGAACCGGCTGCATGCGCAAAAGGGTATTCTCGCCTGGTGTCTGGGTTGATCCGCCCATCGGCTTTGGGGCAACTTGATCGAAGAGGAAGCCTCCGCTTCGGCCGAGGTGCCAGCTCTTAGCATTGGCCGCCCGCCTCGGGCGGCGGAGGTTCGATGACCGCGGAAACCATCGCCGACGACATCGCCAGGCCGTTTCAGTTGGAACAGTCTGCCTTGCGCGGCCGGCTGATCCGCCTGGGCGATACGGTCGACATCGTCCTCACCCGGCATGACTACCCGCCGGCCGTCAGCAGGCTTCTTGGCGAGATGTTCGTGCTCGCGGCGACCCTCGCCGGCGGCCTCAAATTCAAGGGGACGTTCAGCCTGCAAACCCGCTCCGACGGCCCGATCTCCCTGATGGTCGCCGACTGCACCCATGACGGCGGCATGCGCGGCTATGCCAAGTTCGACGCCGAGGCGGTCGCCGCTTGCGCCGACGAGACCGTGCCCTCCCTGCTTGGCAAGGGCCATTTCGCGGTGACGGTCGATCAGGATCACGGGGGTGCCGCCTATCAGGGGCTGGTCGAGCTCGAGGGCGACAGCCTGACCGACTGCATCCACCAGTATTTCCGTCAGAGCGAGCAGGTAAAGACCGGCATGAAGATCGCGGTCGAGCATCTGGACGACGGTGCCGGCACGGCGTTCTGGCGCGCCGGCGCGGTGATGGTGCAATGCCTGCCGGAGGACGAGCTCGACAGCCGCGATAAGGACGTGCTGGAGGATTGGCGGCGTACCATGATGCTGCTCGGTACGGTCAAGGACGCGGAGCTGCTCGACCCCGACCTTTCCCCCGAACGCCTGTTGCTGCGGCTGTTTCACCAGGAGGGGGTCAGAATTTTCGACCCCCAGCCGCTCAGCGTTCGCTGCCGCTGCAGTCGCGAGCGCGTCGAAACCCTGCTCCGCCAGTTCAGGCCCGAGGACATCGCCTCCATGCAACAGGAAGATGGCAGCCTGTCGGTCACCTGCGAATTCTGCAACGAGACCTATCAGTTCGAGGAACGCGCCATCGCCCACCTGCTCGGCCAGCAGACGCACTGATACCGTTTTTGTGACGGGACGGCCCCCCTGGAGACGCGACGCCACGCCACGCCGTTTCCGGCCGTTGCGGCCGGTCATTTCGATGCGAAAACAACATGATGCCGATCCTGTCAGGCAGGCGCCTGTCACGCGATCGTCTCGACGTCAGCACATCCTTACGTCACTCAATCAAGGTCAACTGCCGGATAAAGCTCCGACATCCACCAACAGCCCACGAAGCCTCTGCCCGCGGCAGGTTTTCTTCTGGCCGTCAGTTATTTGTTAATCACTCCCTGCCATGCTGTTTCATGGTCCATGCGATCCTGGGAATCCGTCCGCCTGTTCGAAAATAATGGGTGAGGCTCGGACTCCCAGGATCGCATGGACCAGCGAGACGACCGTGAGCCTAGCGGTCGCGCGTTAAGCAAGGGTGAACGTCTTGGCTGCTTCAGGAGTATCTGCCAAGCCTCCGTGGGCCTTCCAAAACTTCGTCAGCCGCGATCTCTCACCGGCGGTTCGTCGAGGCGGACGGCGATGCCCTCCAGCTCTTTCGACACGGCCGGGTAACGCGCCATCACCAGCGGATCGTGGCCGGGCACCACGTGATCCGGGCTGTCGGCGAGTTGATGGCAACGGCGATGGCCCTCCAGCATCTCGCCCACATTGAACACGATCGAGAACGGATTGCCCGTTTCCATATGGGCATAGAAATGCGCGGCGTCCGAGGCGACCACCACCCAGCCGCGCTTGGTATGGACCCGAACGAACTGCAGCCCGTGGCTGTGGCCGCCAACCAGGTGCAGACTGAGCCCGCTGTCCAGAACCTCGTCACCGTCGTGGAAGGCGACCCGGCCGGCATAGACGTGGCGAACCATGTCGGTGACGTTCTCGACATCGAAGGGCAGGCGGATACGGTCATGGCCCATATAGCGACCGGTGGCGTAGATCATCTCTCGGTCCTGGAGGTGGAACGTGGCTTTTGGGAACGCGTCCAGGCTGCCGACGTGATCATAGTGCATATGGGTGATGATCACCTGCTCGACCGTGGCGGTGTCGACGCCGAGAAGCGCCAGCGCCTCGGAAGGATGACGCAGGATGTGACGGTTGCGACGATCACCGGTGGTCTTGTCGAAACCGATATCGATGACGAAGGTTTTTTCAGGCGATGTCGCCACCCAGACATAGTAGTCCAGCGGCATCGGGCCGTCGTGAATGTCCTGAAAGACGAAGTTTTCCCGTGCCGACCGGTGATGTTCGGCATATTTGACGGCGTAGAGTTCGAACACGGTCGGCGTCGGCATGATGTTTCCTGCTCCCCGATGGCCACCTTGCGCTCGGCGTGCTTGGTGCGACCATTTCGGACGATTCCCTCGGCGGCCGGCAAGGCCCGGCGGTGTACCGTCGTTCCTGGGCGACCGGGGCGGGAACCAGATGACGTGGTTACACCACTACCACAGTCAGGCCTCGGCAAGACAGAGCGTCATCATTGGATGACCTGGCTCAGATTGACATCGAAAGCCGATCTGCGCATCTATCGCCGGTCCGGCCAATGCAGAGAACGGACGAGGTCGGCAGGCAACGCCGCCCCTCACGCAAGATCGAGGAGGTCTCGCCATCATTTCGCCTTCGGAGGCATCCGTCACGGCCGATTGTCGCCTGAGGGCCGCAGGCGCCGTCCGCCAATCACGGCTCTGGCAGCGTCATGTCGCCATGGCGCGTATCGGGACGATTCCAGGCGGTGGCGTCAATCGCCAGGCCTTGACCCACGAGGATATCCGGGCGCGGGCAGTTCTGATTTCTTGGGCTAAGGCGCGGGGCTATCAGGTGTTGGTCGACGACATCGCCAACCTGTTCATTCGCCGTGACGGCGATGACGCTTCGCTGGCCCCTGTGATGACCGGCTCGCATATGGACAGCCAGCCCGCCGGCGGCCGGTTCGACGGCATCTACGGCGTGCTCGCCGGCCTTGAGGTGCTGGAGGTGCTGGATGACCAGGAGATCCGCACGAAACGGCCGATCGAGGTGGTCGCCTGGACCAATGAGGAAGGTGGGCGCTTTTCACCCGGCGCCATGGGATCGGCGGTTTTCACCGGCGCGCGCGCGCTCGAGGACTGCCTGGACGTTCGGGACCTCGCCGATGTGCGCTTCGCCGATGCTCTGCGCGACGTGCTCAACGCCACGCCGGACCTGGAGCATCGCCCCTTCAAGAGGAAGCTCGCCGCTTACATCGAAGCGCATATCGAGCAAGGCCCGGAGCTAGAAGCCAAAGGCTTGCCGATCGGCGTGGTCACCGGCATTCAGGGCTCGCGCTGGTATCTGGTGAAAGTCAAAGGCGAGGGCGCGCATGCCGGCACGACGTCGGTCGGCGCGAGAAAGGACGCGCTCCGGGCCGCCATTCGCATCATCACGGCGCTCGAAGAGATGATGCATGACGGCGATGATCGCGTACGCTTTACCGTCGGCCGGTTCGACGTGACCCCGAATTCACCGAATACCGTGCCTGAAGAGGTGCTGTTCAGCATCGACTTTCGTCATCCCGACGGCGCCGTTCTGGAGCGAAACGGCAATCGCATCGCCGAGATCTGCGAGCGTTATGCCGGGCCGTGTGAGGTCTCGGTGGTCGAGACGTTCAACCGCACGCCTTCACTGTTTGCCCCGAATCTGGTCGACGGATTGGAACGGTCGGCCAGGACTCTTGGCATCGGCCATCAGCGGATGCCGTCGGGCGCGTTCCACGATGCTAATTTTCTAGCAGAAGTCTGTCCGACGGCGATGCTGTTCGTGCCCTGCGAGGGCGGCATCAGCCACAATCCGGCCGAGAATGCCAAGCCTGCAGACCTGACGGCCGGTGCCCAGGTGCTCGCAGCAACGCTGGTCGATCTCGCCGAGCCCGCCTGATCGATTTCATCCCGGCCAAGCAGTGCCTTGACCTACGGGTTCAGAACGCCGCGCCTGCATTCATCCTTTCTTAACTCCGGACGGCTATCGCCCGGCCTGTCTTTCAGGTCGTCCGTGCGATCCTGGGAGTCCGAGCCTCGCCCCACCTTTTCTGCGGGCGGGCGGATTCCCAGGGTCGCATGGACCGTGATGTAGCCTTGCAGCAAAAGGTTCGTGAAAGCCTGACGACGGCAAGAATTCAAGCGTGCCGGAACAGGCCGGTCGATACCAGTGTCGTTCGGGCGATCAGCAGTCGCCGACGCGTGCGGCGGCCAGGGTGTACTGCATGCTCATGCTTTCACCGCCGACATCGAGGGTCAGGTCGACATTGCCGCTACCCTGATCGCCATCGATAGTGAAAGAGAAATGTCCGGCGGCACTGCCACGCTGCTCCTCATCGGCGCAGGCGAGGTCATATTCGACGGTATTCCCGCTGACGATCTCGTTGCTGACCTGGCAGGCTTCTTCTTCGCCGAGGATCGATGCGGGATCGAACACGGCTTTGCGCATGCATTGCCGTTCCACCTCCTCGGTGCCGAGCAGAGAGTTGTGCGTCTTGATCTCCCAAAGGCCCGGCGTGATTGGGACGCCATCGGCGAAAGCTGGCACTGACATGGCTATAACGGCCAGTGCGGGGACGAATGAGGAAAGGCGGCAGGTCACCGTCGTCATGAATAATCTCCGATCAATAGCACGCCTGAAGACAGTGCAGATGATGGAGCTAACACCTTAGCGACGTATTTCATTGCATCAAAATCGACTTTTGCGATTGTCTGAAGCAATGATCCGGCGGTGGTCATCCGGATCGACCGCGCGATCACCCCGCCGGAAGCAACCGCTCCACCAGGCGCGCCCAGTAGCTGGCGCCGTGCGGCAGGGTCTCGTCGTTGAAGTCGTAGCCGGGATTGTGCAGCATCGGTGTAGTCTCGTCGCCGCCATTGCCGATGAAGATGTAGCTGCCGGGCCTCTTCTCCAGCATGTAGGCGAAATCCTCACCGCCCATCACCGGCGGCGTGTCCCGGTCCACCTTGTCCTCTCCGCAGATCTCGGCAGCGGTATCGGCAGCGAGACCGGTCTCCGCCTCGCTGTTGACCGTCGGAGGATAGCCGCGGCGAAAGTCCACCTCGGCCTCGATCATGTGGGCCCTGGCAATATGGCCCGGGATCTCTTGAATGCGATGTTCCAGGAGGTTGCGTACCTCTGGCGTAAACGAGCGCGCCGTGCCTGCCAGCATGGCGAACTCCGGGATGACGTTCAGGGCATCACCGCCGTGGATCTGGGTGATCGAGACCACGCCGTTCTCGACCGGATCGGTATTGCGCGAGACGATCGTCTGCATGGTCGTCGCGATCTGAGCCGCGGTAATCAGCGGATCGAGGCAGAGATGGGGGGCGGCCGCGTGCCCGCCCTTTCCCTTGACGTCGATCACGAACTGATCGGTCGCTGCCATGATCGGCCCCGCGCGCATGGCGAAGCTGCCGACCGGCCGTCCCGGCCAGTTGTGCATGCCGTAAACCTGACGCATCGGAAAACGCTCGAACAGCCCCTCTTCGATCATCACACGCCCGCCGCCGTCGCCTTCCTCGGCCGGCTGGAAGATGAAATAGGCGGTGCCATCGAAATTCCTGGTCTCGGCGAGATAGCGCGCCGCCCCCAGCAGCATGGTGGTGTGCCCGTCATGGCCGCAGGCATGCATGCAGCCCTTGACCGTCGACGCATATTCCTTGCCGGTGGTTTCATCGATGGGCAGAGCGTCCATGTCGGCGCGCAGGCCGATCGTGTCCTTGCCGCCGCCGGCGCGCAGTACGCCGACCACGCCGGTGGTCGCGATGTCGGTATGCACTTCGTCGAAGCCGAAGGCCCTGAGCTTCTCGGCGACGATGGCGGATGTTCTGGTTTCCTGAAATCCCAATTCGGGATGCGCATGAAAATCCCGGCGCCAGGCGGTCATGTCGTCGTGAAATTCGGCGATTCGGTTGATTATAGCCATTGTCAGCCTCTTCTTTTAGTTGTCTCAGCATAGGCCACTCCCGGCAGTCGGCCTAGCTATTTCCGCATCTTGACGACATGTCGGCGGCATTTCTCATCGAAGCACTCTTTGCTACGGTCTCCGTGAGGCATTCGGGAGACAACGTGATGCAAAGAACCCTGTCCGCCGCCGCCATCACCGTGATCATCGCTACCGTCGCAGGCCGTGCCGGTGCCGAGGGTGATGCCGGCAAAGGCCGGGAACTGGCCGAGCGTTTCTGCAAGGGGTGCCATGTCGTAGGTACGGACAACCGCCTTGGCGGGATCGATTCGACACCGTCTTTTTTCCTGATGAGCGACAAGCTCGACAATTACCGGCAACGACTCTGGTCCCTAAAGCGCCGGCCGCCGCACACCGCCTATGAGCGGCTGAACGACGTGTCCAACGACGACATCGAGCATCTGCTCGCCTATATCGGCGATCTCGAACGCCCCTAGGTGGCGGGGCCACCTCATCGATTCGGACCGTAACCGACAGGACCGACGGTATGCCGCCAAGCTTTTGAGGATCACGCTGAAGATCTTGCGACGTGGCCGCACTATTAACGACAGCCAAACGGTGGGAAGCAGCCGTCGTCGTCATCCTGATTCGGATTGAAGTTCGGGAAGAGCTCGTCGACCATCTGCCCGATCAGCGCATCGAAGGCCGGGTCGTCGGGGCCTGCCGCGAGGTCGAGCCCGCCGCGCACCGCGGTCAGCACACCCTCGTTTCGGCAGAACGCCGCGGCCGCCCGAAGCGGCTTGGCACTGCCGTCACCCCTAGGCAACTCAAGCGGCAAGCGGCAGAGCTGGTTGGTGACATAGCTTCTGGGTGGGTCGAACAGGAAAACCACGCGATAATCGGTATCGGCACTTTCGCCTGGATCGGTGGTGAAATTCGTCGGCTGTGGCTTTGGCGGGTGATGGGCGAGGATGTCGATCAGGGCCGCATGAAAGGCCTCGTCGCCCAGCTCGAACGGATCGCCCCGCACCTGGGTCCAAAGATCCCGTCTCGCAGCCCCGAAACCGTATTCGGTCGGGCTGTAGGTCGAACGCACCACCTCGCCGTAAGTCTGGGGTGCACCGACGCATCCGCCCAATCCGGCGCTCAATCCTACGAGAGCGAGAAGGATGACTGGGAGGCGAAGCATGATCATGTCCATGGATTTGTTGTGCTTACCTCGCTAACGGTCGAGGCTGTCGAACATTCAATGTCTTGGCCGAAATATGAACACCCGACCGGGCACCATCACGTCGGCTCGCGAAAAGGGAGCAGCGTCTTCAGGTGCTCACGCTCGATTCCCATATCGCGGCGCTCGTCCTGCAAAAAGCGCTCGACCGCCTTCCTGAAGCCGGTATCGCGGATCCAGTGGGTGCTGTAGGTCGGGACCGGCTCGTAGCCCCGCTGCAGCTTGTGCTGGCCCTGGGCGCCGGCCTCCACCCGGGCGAGGCCGTGCTCGATCGCGAAATCGATGGCGGCGTAGTAGCAGGCCTCGAAATGCAGAAAATCGAAGTCCTGAAGACAGCCCCAATTGCGACCGAACAGGGTGTCGCTGCCCAGAAGGTTCAGGGCGCCGGCGACATAGCGGCCCTCATGGCGCGCCATCACCAGAACGATGCGCTCGGGCATCAGCGCGCCGATCTCGCGGAAGAAACGCTTGGTCAGATAGGCCCCACCCCAGCGCTTGTCGACGGTCGCCCGGTAGAAGGGGTGGAAATCATCCCAGATGTCCGGCGTCAGCGCGTCGCCGGTCAAGGTCTCGATCTCGAGGCCCTGCTCCCGCACTCGAGCGCGTTCCTTGCGGATGGTCTTGCGCTTGCTGCTTTTGAGGCCGCCGAGAAAATCGTCGAAGCTGTCATAGCCGCGATTGTGCCAGTGATACTGCACACCGGTGCGCTGCATCATCCCGGCCTCGCCGAGCTCTCGCCACTCCGCCTCGTGGCAAAAGGTGATGTGCAGCGACGAACAGTCGATCTGAGCGGCGGCGCTGAGCAGTCCCTGGATCAGGGCCGTCCGTGCGATGTCGACGCCGGGTCTGGTCAGGAGTCGCGGGCCGGGCACCGGCGTGAACGGGACGGCGACCTGCAGCTTGGGATAATAGCGCCCGCCCGCCCGCTCGAAGGCATCCGCCCAGCCCCAGTCGAACACATACTCGCCGTAGGAATGACTCTTCAGATACATCGGCGCGCAGGCGATCACTTGGCCGTCTCGCTCGGCGACGAGATGGAGCGGCAGCCAGCCGGTGTCCGCCGAGGCCGAGCCGCTGGTCTCCAGGGCCAAAAGAAAGGCGTGGCTCAGGAAAGGCTGATCGGCGCCGGCACAGGCATCCCAGTCCGCAGCATCCACCTGGTCGATGCCTTGCGCGAGACGCACCTCGATCGGCCTATCCATGCCAGTCATCACCGTTCATGTCTGACGCTGACCCCAAGTTATCGCCGAGGGCCGTGCCCTCAGGCGAGCTCGAAGATGGCCTCGACTTCGACCGAGGCGCCAAGCGGCAGGCTGGCGGCACCGACGGCGAAACGGGCGTGCTGACCGGCCTCACCCATCACATCGGCGATCAGATCGGACGCGCCGTTGATCACCTTGGGGTGATCGGCGAAGTCGGGCGTACAGGCGACGAAGCCGCCGAGCTTCAGGCAGCGTGCAAGCTTGCTGAGATCGCCGCCGCAGGCATTCCTCGCCTGGGCTAGGAGATTGAGTGCGCAAAGGGCGGCAGCCTTCTGTCCGGCCTCGACATCGACACCATCACCAAGCCTGCCCTGATAGAGGACCTCGCCGTCCCGCATCGGAAGCTGCCCGGACACCAGGACCAGCTTGCCGCTGACCGTGTAGGGCACGTAGTTGGCCGCCGGCGCCGGCGCATCGGGCAGGCCAAGACCACGATCGGCCAGCCGCTTCTCGATGGTGCTCTGCAAGATCGACCTCCTCCGCTGCTGCATTGATCATGGGAAGATAGTGCACGCATCGGGAGGTCGCCAGGGCCGGCATCGCGTCCGGCCCGAGCAATGACGGATTTATCCGTTGATCGCTTTGCCGACCAGCGGTATCAGCGGCCGCTCCACCCGGGCGCCGTAGCGGGACAGCACCTCGGCCGCCGTCAGGCTCGCGAGGCGGCCGGCGGCCGGCAGCGGGAGATCGTGGGTCAGGCCATAAAGCAGGCCCGCGGCATAGAGATCGCCGGCGCCGGTAGTATCGATCAATGCCTCGATCGGCGCCGCTTCGATGACGTGACGCTCATCGGCGGTGACGATCTCGGAGCCTTCAGCCCCCCTGGTCAGCGCTGCGAGGTGGCAGCGACCCGTCACCTGCTCGACCGCTTCGTCGAAAGAATCGGTCTCATAAAGGCTGATGATCTCAGCCTCATTGGCGATCACGATGTCGATATGACCATCGATCAGATCGAGGAACTCGGACCGCCAGCGATCGACACAGAAGGGATCGGAGAGGGACAGCGCCACCTGACGGCCGGCATCATGAGCGATCCTCGCCGCTTTCAGGAAAGCTTCCTTCGCCTTCGGCCGGTCCCAGAGATAGCCTTCCATATAGGTGATCTTGGAGGCGGCCACGCTCTCCTCGTCGACATCATCCGGGCCGAGCTCGACGCAGGCACCGAGATAGGTGGCCATGGTGCGCTGCGCATCCGATGTGACGAAGATCAGGCTGCGTGCAGTGGCCGGACCATCAGTCAGCGGGAGGCTGTCGAAGCTGACCCCGACCGCTTTGATATCGTGGCGAAACACGGCACCGAGCTGATCGTCCCTGATCTTGCCGATATAGGCCGCATTGGCGCCGAGGCCGGCGAGTGCTGCCATGGTGTTTGCCGCCGAACCGCCGGAAATTTCCACGGCGGGACCCATAGCATCGTAGAGCGCACGACTACGTTCTTCGTCCACCAGCGTCATGGTGCCCTTGGCAAGCTCCAGCTGCTCGAGCAGCGCGTCGGGTGTCTCGGAGACGACATCGACAATAGCATTGCCGAGCCCGATCACGTCGAACTCGCAGTCCTCTGAAAACTCGCGATCTTCTCGGCTCATTGGCGCTCTCATTCAGCTATGGAAAGCCCCGGAGTATAGGCGTCCCGATCCGGATCGCAATGCGCGGTGCGCAGTGTTGAGCCGCCTACGCCTGGTCTGCTTCTGCCCGCATCAGCTTTCCATCGAAGGGCCGTGAGGCGACGTTGCCTGTGGTGGGGTTTCATAAGGCTTGAGAGCGGACCCCGATCGAAGCTCATCGGGACACACGCCCTATCTCTTTGCTTCCTCGCATGTCCTTATCGAACAGGTGATCCCGCCTGTTCGGAAAAAGATCGAGAATTCTGTAAACGCCTTTATGCCATGCTGTTTCGTGGTTCATGCTGCCTTGGGAGTCCGCTCGCCCGCCAGAAGAGATTGCGCCAAGCTTGGACTCCCAGGATCTCATGGATCGGCAAGACATACCGGCACCTAGCCATGGTAGGTTGAGGAAGGATGACCACAGCCGCTGCCAGGAGCGCATCGATCAAGACTTTGGCCGGTTGGTACTTATTTATCGACTTTCAGTTGTGGAATTCGGCCGTGGCTCCTGCGACCGCTCCCGCATTTCTTGGGCATTTTGCGATTTGAATTAACTCTGGGTTGCTTCTGAGCATTATTGTACAGAATTGTCACGGAGGGATTTGACAGACCTCCGATGCGCGATTATGCGTTGCTCAGCGGAAATGATAGGCCTTCTGCACTTGGTATGGACCTTTGATCGCCATACCGATTCTTCTGCCAGGGATTGACGTGTCATGTTCCGTAAACGCGACAACGATCCGATGGAAAGCGAGAGTGATCAGGGCGCCGAGGCCGAGGCCGAGCCCAAGGTCACTCTGAGACCCGAAGCTGACGCCAAGCCCGAGGCTGAGCCTCAGCCCAAGGTCGACGTTCGGCCGGAGGCGGACGCTCAGCCCGAAGCTGATGTCAAGTGTCAGCCGGACGTGCCGGAAGAACCTGAGGTCGTTGCCGCGCCATCCAACGACCCGCCCCATGTTTCAGACCTGCCGGAGAGCGAACCTTTGTCAGCAGCATCGAAAACCGCCGCCGCGAGCGTTTCGCCGGCGGCCTCATCCGACCCTCAGGCCAACAAGCGTCTGATCGTCGGCCAGGGCATCCGCCTGAGCGGTGAGATCAATTCCTGCGACCGGCTTGTGGTCGAGGGCGAGGTCGAGGTGACCTTGAACGACACGCTCGCGCTCGAGATTACGAGCTCCGGACGCTTCACCGGCGGCTGCGAGGTCGAAGAGGCCGACATCAGCGGTATCTATGAGGGTGACCTGACTGTGCGCAACACGCTGTTCGTGCGTGGCACCGGCCGGATCACCGGCACGATCCGCTATGGTCAGCTCGAGCTTGAGCGCGGCGGGCAGATCGCCGGTAATATCAGTGTGCTCGGTAACGAGACCCCCACCGCCGTTTCCAGCGACAAGGTGCGCTCGGCCAAGGCGCCGTTGTTCGGCGGCAGCAGCTAGCGGTGTGACCACTTGATAAGGTTCCTTCGGTCTTCGTCTAAAGGGGTGGAATACCAGCGGATTTCGCCGATGTCGGAGGAACCTTATGTATCGAAGGCGCAGTCAATATCGGTTGCCTTGAGTCCATCGATTGACCACGAAGTGCGCCGCCCGCGGCAGGTCTTCGCCCGCCGTTGAGTCTTCGTTAACATCTTGATGCCATGCTGTTTCATGGTCCATGCGACCCTGGGAATCCGCCCACCCGCCGGAAGAGGTTGGACGAGGCTCGGATTCCCATGATCGCATGGACCAGATCATCATGATCGCAGGAAAAATTGAACAATCGGTAAAGCCCGCCTGATTCGTAGCCCGATCACTCGAGATTTCACCCGTCGAAGCTGATGGAGCTTCGGCCCTCGTGATGCAGTCGAGGCGCGTGTACCCTTCCTACTCTGTCTCTAAACTTGGCGGCATTCCGTCGGTCGATGCGGCGACGGTCCGAGTCGATGGAGTGGTCACACCACGAGGACGATCTTGCCGGTGCTCTTACGGGCTTCAAGGGCGCGGAGAGCTTTGCTGAAGTCGGTCAGATCAAAGGTCATCGAAACATGCGGATCGATGACCTTGCGGCTGGTCCAGTCCAGCAGGGTTTCGAAACCGGCCTGGACCCGGGCCGGATCGTGCTTTCGATAGCTGCCCCAATAGAAGCCGATCGCGGCGACGTTCTTCACAAGGAGAACGTTGGCGGGAATCTTCTGAACGCGCCCGCCGGCAAAGCCGATCACCAGGAGGCGCCCGCCCCAGGCGATGCTGCGGAACGAGGCATCGAACACGTCACCGCCGATCGGATCGAAGACGACGTCGGCGCCTCGTCCATCGGTGAGCGCCTTGATCCGCTCCCGGAGATCCTCCGATTCGGTGTCGATTATATGATCGGCGCCGTGTTCCTTGACCACCTCGAGCCGCTCCTTGCCGCGCGCCGTGCCGATGACCATGGCGCCGAGCGCCTTGCCCACTTCCACGGTCGCGAGACCGACGCCGCCCGCAGCACCATGCACCACCAGCACCTCGCCCGCCTCGAGATGGGTCGCCCAGCGGAGTGATCCATAGGCCGTGCCGTAAGCGATGGCGAAGCCCGCAGCGATGGTGTCGTCAACATTATCAGGCACGGCCACGATGTCCCCGGCGCGCGCGATCGCGAACTCGGCGAAGCCTCCATGGCTGACCGTCGCCATCACGCGCTGCCCTGGTGAAAAACCGTCGACGCCATCGCCGAGCCGTTCGATCCTGCCGGCGATCTCAAGGCCAGGGGCAAACGGCAAAGGCGGTTTTTCCTGATATTCACCCTTGATCATCAGGAGATCGGCGAAATTCAGCCCGGCCGCGGTCACACGCACTAAAACCTCGCCTGGGCCGGCTTCCGGCGTGGGCAGTTCGCCAAGGGTCAGGCGATCGATGCCGCCGAGTTCACGACAAACGACAGCGCGCATTCAGAACTCCTCCTCCACGCTTCGAGCACTCAAGCCAAGACTTCCGTCATAGCGATTGTGCTGCCCTGGCGCGAGGCCAAAGCGGGGAGGCCGTGAACTCGTTGGCTTTGGCAAGTCGTCTTAGGCTTCCAAGATCGGCGAAAAAGCGTAAGATGCCGCGGATTGTGTCCCAGCGAAGTTGACGTTCCTCCATGGTTGATCTGTCGTTGCTCCGCGAGAGCAAAGCCTGGCCGGTGGTCGAGGCCCTGAAGGTTGTCGAGCGAATCGAAAAGACGCCGCCCGAAAAGGGCTTCGTCCTGTTCGAAACAGGCTACGGCCCGTCGGGCCTCCCTCATATCGGCACCTTCGGCGAGGTGTTCCGGACGTCCCTGGTGCGCCAGGTGTTCGATCTGCTGTCGGACGTGCCGAGCCGGCTCTACGCCTTCTCCGATGATATGGATGGTTTGAGAAAGGTGCCCGACAACATCCCGAACCCGGAGATGGTGGCTGAGCATCTGGGCAAGCCCCTGACCGCGATCCCTGACCCGTTCGGCACGCATCCGAGCTTCGGCGATCATATGAACGCGCGCCTGGTCGATTTTCTCGACGGCTTCGGCTTCGAATATCAGCATCAAAGCGCTACCAAGCTGTACAAGGCGGGCACGTTCAACGACGGCATCAAGCGCCTGCTTGCGCGCTTCGAGCCGATCAAGAATGTGGTCCTGCCGCTCCTCGGGCCCGAACGTCGGGCAACGTATAGCCCCGTGCTCCCCATTTGCCCCGAGACGGGTATCGTCCTGCAGGTGCCGATCCTGGAGGTAGACCCCGACGCGGGGACCGTCGTTTATGAGAACGAGCGCCGCGAGACCGTGACGCAGAGTGCTCTCGACGGCCATGCCAAGCTGCAATGGCGGCCGGACTGGGCGATGCGCTGGGCGGCACTCGGCGTCGATTACGAGATGTCCGGCAAGGATCTGATCGACAGTCACAAGGTCTCGTCAGCCATCTGCCAGATCCTCGGGGCCAAACCGCCCGAGGGCTTCTTCTACGAGCTGTTCCTCGATGAGCAGGGTCAGAAGATCTCGAAGTCCAAGGGCAATGGCCTCTCGGTCGACGAATGGCTGACCTATGGACCGAAGGAGAGCCTCCAGCTCTTCATGTACCAGTCCCCGAAAAAGGCGAAGCGCCTCTATTTCGACGTCATCCCGCGCCAGGTGGACGACTATTCGACCTTCCTCGACAAGTTCCCCGAGCAGGATGAGGCCAAGCAGTTCGCCAACCCCGTCTGGCACATGCACAAGCGCCGGCCACCGGCCGGTGGGTTACCCATCAGCTTCGCGATGCTCCTCAATCTGGCGAGCGTCGTGAACGCCGAGGAGCCGGATGTGCTCTGGGCCTTCATCAAGCGCTATGCGCCCAATGCCACGCCGGAGGCAAAGCCACTTCTCGCCAAGCTGGTCGACCACGCGCTTGCCTATTACCGAGATTTCGTCAAGCCGGCCAAGGCCTACCGCCTGCCGAGTGAAGAGGAGCGCCGGGGCATGGAGGAACTGGCCATCTTTCTCGCCGAATTCGAGATGGACTACGATCAGCCGGACACCGCCGCCGCACGTATCCAGGAGGAGGTGTACGAGATCGGCAAACGCCATGGCTTCGCCGACAATCTCCGAGACTGGTTCAAGGCCCTCTATGAGATCCTGCTCGGCCAAAGCGCCGGGCCGCGTTTCGGTTCCTTCGTCGCCTTTTACGGCCCATCGGAGACCAAAGCGCTGATCGACCAGGTGCTCAAGGGCGAAGAACTGGGCAAGCCGGCCGCCTGACATGAAG
>JBCCIN010000016.1:0-27517 GCA_039028235.1 Pseudomonadota bacterium | reverse complement strand
TGAGGATCGCTGATCCTCACGTCTCCCAGACGTTAAGCCTCCCTGATTAGCTCCGCCGGGCCGTTGTGCCCGGCTTTTTTTTGTGTGTAGATGACTATTATGTGGGCCGATAGCAATTTTGCATAGATCCCATGCAATCGGGGGCTGGCATTAACGAGGAATTATGATATGTTGCATTGCAGCATGAGGTCGATGCTTCGTAGCCGACCTCGCTGCTTGAAACTTCGACCTGCTTGGTAGGCTGAGGTTTCTACCTTCAGGCGCGATGCCTGAAGTTTTGAGGATCGCTGATCCTCACGTCTCCCAGACGTTAAGCCTCCCTGATGAACTCCGCCGGGCCTTCGTGCCCGGCTCTTTTTTTGAGGGCCACATCATCAAGGCGTCACGGCAAGCGTCCTGGCATCTGAGCGGCCGGGGCGGAGAAGGTCAAGGCGTCATTCAGGTCACATGAATAGCGGCTGATCCTGAAGATCCTTGTAGAGATCGACGACGAACTCCTCGTAGCCGTTATAGAGCAGTGTCGGGATCTTCTTGTCGCCGCCGAGCGGCCGCTCCATGGCCTGGCTCCAGCGCGGGTGGGGCACCTCGGGATTGACGTTGGCCCAGAACCCGTATTCGGACGCCTGGGTTTCCTCCCAGAAGCTCACCGGCCGTTCGTCGGTGAAACTGAAACGCACGATCGACTTGATCGATTTGAACCCGTATTTCCAAGGTACGGCTAGGCGAAGCGGCGAGCCGTTCTGCTTCGGCATCGGTTTGCCATAGAGACCTGTCGCGATAAAGGCGAGCTCGTGGGTCGCCTCTTCGATGGTCAGCCCTTCGACATAGGGCCAGGGATACCAGAACTGGCGCTGGCCGCTTGCCATGTCTGGGTCGCTGAAGGTCTCCATGCGCACATATTTGGCGCTCGAGGTCGGCTTAGCGAAGTCCACCAGAGCCTTCATCGGAAAACCGCTCCAGGGCACGGCCATGGACCAGGCCTCGACACAGCGATGCCGATAAAGCCGTTCCTCCAGGGGCATCTGGCGAATGAGATCATCGATGTCGACCTTCTTCGCTTCTTCGACATACCCGTCGATGATCACTGACCAGGGGCGGATCTTGAGCGCTTGCGCCGCCTGAGCGATTTGCTTGTGCGAGCCGAATTCGTAGAAATTATTGTAGGTGGTCGCGAGTTCTTCGGGCGTCGGCTCGGGAAAGCGGTCGTCCAGCACATAGGCAGGGTTGCGCTCGGCCGGATAAAGATCCGTCGTCGGATCATCCTCCGACGCAAGCGCCGACGCCATCGGTATAGTTCCGCCAGCCAGGATCGCAGCACCGGCGCCCATGGACTTCAATAGGTCGCGGCGCTGCCAATAGAGAGATTCGGGTGTCGCTTCCCGCTCAGGGAGTTCCCAACCGCGGAGACGCTTGATCAGCATCGATGTTCTCATTCTCAATGATCGATGGCATTCATCTTACGCGCGGAGGACGCCCAGGTAAAATGAAGGACCGTCAACCTTCCAGATAATCACGGTCTCTTGAGCATCCGTGCGCTCTCAGACGGCTTTGATGCGCACATAGCTACCCGGCGCATCTTCGATAACCTTGAGCTTACCTTTGCAGGGAACGCGCGCCTTCACCTTGGTCCCCGACTTCTTGCCGATCCAGCCCGCCCAGTCCGGCCACCAGGAGCCCTCATGGTGGGTGGCGGTCTCGAGCCAGTCCTTCGGGTCGGCCGGCATCTTGTCGTTCAGCCAGTAGCCGTATTTCTTCGAGGCCGCAGGGTTGATCACGCCGGCGATATGGCCGGAACCGGCGAGCGCGAAGGTGGTGTCGCCGCGGAAGATCTGGGTCGCGGCATAGGTCGAACTCCAAGGCGCGATGTGATCCTCCTTGGTCGACAGCATGTAGACGGGGATGCGCACCTTCTTGAGGTCGATCGGCACCCCGTCAAGCGTGACGCCGCCCGGCTTGACCAGCTTGTTGTTCTGATAGAACTCGCGGAGATAGAAGCTGTGCATGGCATGGGGCATGCGCGTGCTGTCCGAGTTCCAGTAGAGAAGATCGAACGGGAACGGCTCCTTGCCGAGGAGATAGTTGTTGATCACAAAGGACCAGATCAGGTCGTTGGCGCGCAGCATGTTGAAGGTCGTGGCCATCTCACGGCCGTCTAGATAGCCCTTTTCGGCCATCATCTCATCCATCGAGGCCAGTTGCTCCTCGTCGATGAAGACGCCGAGGTCGCCGGGATCTTCGAAATCGGTAAGCGCCGTGAAGAAGGTGGCGGCTTTAATCCTGCCGTCCTTCTTCGCCGCCATGTAGGCGAGCGTCGCGGCGAGCAATGTGCCGCCCAGACAGTAGCCGATGGCATTGACATCTTTCTCGCCAGTCGCCCGTTCGATCGCATCCAAGGCGGCGAGGGGACCCTCCAGCATGTAGTCTTCGAAGGTCTTCTCGGCGTGCGCCTCGTCCGGGTTGATCCAGGAGACGACAAACACGGTCAGCCCCTGATCGACCGCATATTTGATGAAGCTGTTTTTCGGCTGCAGGTCGAGAATGTAGTATTTGTTGATCCAGGGCGGGATGATCAGGAGCGGGCGCTTGTACGCCTTCTCGGTGGTCGGCTCGTACTGGATGAGCTGCAGAAGATCGTTCTGGTAGACGACCTTGCCCGGCGTGGTCGCGATGTTCTTGCCGACGTCGAAGGCGTCCTGGTCGGTCATTCTGATCGCGAGCTTGCCTTTGCCGCGATCGAGATCGGTGAGCAGATGATTGAGCCCGCGCAGCAGATTGTCGCCACCGGATTCCAGCGTCGCGCGCAGGACTTCCGGATTGGTCGTAACGAAATTGCTGGGTGCGATGGCGTCGACGAACTGGCGCGTATAAAAGTCCAGTTTTTGCCGGGTCTTGTCGTCGAGTCCGTCGACGTCGTTCATCACTTCCGTGAGCCAGCGCGAGGTCAGAAGGTAGGACTGCTTGATGATGCTGAAGACGGCGTCGTCGTTCCAGGCGGGGTCGCGAAAGCGCCTGTCGTCGCGTGCTGGTTCGATCACAGGCTCAGTGTCATGGCCGAGCATGCGTTTGCTGGTGCTTTGCCAGAGATCGATATAATCCTGCCAAAGCGAGAACTGGGCTTGGAAGAGTGCTGCGGGATTGGTCATCATCCGCGCGCTCAGTTCCATGATCATCGGTGCCAGGTTCAAAGGATCCGGCGAATGGCCATTGGCACCCTGGCCACCCGACGACTTCGCGAAATCGGCTAGAATCTTCTGGCTGCGCTCGACGATCTGCCCCATCAGCTCGAGCTGCTCGCCTCGGTTGTGCGCTGCAAAATTTTCTTCTGCCATGGGTTGTTCCTTTACCGACTTCATCGTTAGGTTTAAGCTTTGCGGCTAAGCTGACTGGTGGTCAATACGCATTTTTTTCATGACGATCTTATCGTTCGCAGACGGAAACGATCCTCCGATGGTGGAGACTTCAGGGCGCGAACGCCATGGGCGGCAAGGAGATCACCATGGCTGAGACGCCCGATGGTAGCGATGGCCGCCTCATGGTATGGCGCTTCATCAAGGGCACCGTCGGCCTTTCGCTGATCGGTGCGCTCTCGGCGTGCCAGGCCGGTGACGGTGCCTATCCGTCCCTTCATGCGGTGCCGGACCAGCCGCGTCCAAGCCTCACAGTTGAGGAGCGGCGGCAGATCGTTCGCGGTCTGATCGACCAGCGTGATCAGAACCGCGAGGAAACCGCGATCGTTCGCGAGCGAAGCGGACTCCAGACGCGTGCTGAAGCCGATCAAGCCGTTGGTGATACCGAGGCCGAGGATGTGGTCCCCGCGCCGCCGGAAGGTGAAGACGAGGCCTTTAAGTTGAAGGCCACGAGCAAGGTGCCCGCAGATTCAGTCTATCGCAGTGATGCCCAGTTCGACGATGGTAGTCTCGACGACTTCATTCGCCGGCTGAAGCGGGATACGCGCCCGGCGGCGCCTGAAACGGTCGATGAGCCCCCGACGGAGGCCGCTGAGACCGATGAGATCAGCAGCATCCTCGAGCCTGCTGCGGATCAGGCGCTGGCATTCGTCGCTGGCGAGCCGCTGTACTGGCTTCCGGCCTTCGCTCCCGCCCTGCATCATGACGTGCTGGGTGATGATGACCTCACGATACTTCTCGCGGCGGCGGAGGAGCCCGGCGTGATGTGTCGCTATTTTGGCTGGGCCGTCGCTTGGTCGACCATGTGCCTGGACGCCGGGGAAGCGGTGCCTTCGGACGACGGTGACGAACCGGTGGGTGCCGATCTCGAGCAGGAGCTTAGCGAGTCCAGCGAAGAAGAGGCGATTGGACGCACGACGGAGACGCCCTCGTCCGACAACAGCGAACCTGGGCGGGAAGGCGTCGGTCGACGCCTGAGCGAGGAGGATGCAGCCGAGGCGATCGAAGATGCAGGCAGAAGCGTGCTGGCACCGGTCACCAGCTCCCTCGACCGGCTTCGAGACTATCTCGACGAGCGGCGATCTCGTGAAACGGCGCCGCCCGCAGCCCCATCCGAACCGGCGCCGACAGCTCGCCCGGCAACGCCCTCCGCAAGAGCAGCGGCACCCGATCGCCCGCCCATACCGGAAGGTCGTCCCGAGCGTCGGGAGGACATCACCGTCGTCGACAAAGGCGAGCGGTTCGACTTTGTCCGCACGCCACGACCGGCATTCAAGCCGTCGCCGGATCTGCCGGTGATCCTGCCGCCAGAGCCCGAGCGTCCTGTTGTATCGAGTGTGGAGAAACGTGCTGATCCGCCACCCGCCCCCGTCGCTCGTCCAGGCGATCTCGTGTCGGACCGGGACGACGAACGCCCGGTCGCGTCGACCTCGGACACCCCGGACGAACCGGACAGCGGTTTACGCGACGATGCCGTCGCCCTGGCGCTGGCGACTGACGGAGGCATCGACGCGGCGGCAAGTCCAAAGCCGCCCGAACCTGCCGAGCGAGAAGCTGATCGGAACGAGCCGACCATCATTCATTTCGAGCCTGAACAGCAAGGCACGCCCGACGAGGTGAACGCGGAACTCATGGCGCTCCTTGTCGATGCCAAAGCCCGTCGGCAGAAGATCCACATCATCGGCGAGGCGAGCTCCAACCATGTCGCGCGGAGACGGGCGACCGATGTTGGAGCGGTTCTGGTCCAGCTAGGTGCCACCGTCGAGATCCTCGAATATGACCATGAGGCGATCGCTGGCGTCGATCGGGTCAGGCTCGTACTGGTACCTGATGCATCCCTGTCCCAGGCGTTGACCGCCAACCCCACGCTGGTCGATAAATAGCAGATCCCTCCTGGTGGTCTTGAAGGCCGTTCAGCCTTCGAGATGGATTGGTTTCGGGCGAAGTTGTGCTACACATCCGCCGAGACTTCATCGAAGAGGGGACGATCGTAAATGCGCGAGCCGCAATTTCATCGCATCAGGCGCCTGCCGCCCTACGTCTTCAGCGAAGTGAATGCGATGAAAGCTGCAGCGCGGGCCGAAGGTCGCGATATCATCGACTTCGGCATGGGCAATCCCGATCAGCCGGCATCGAAGGCGGTGGTCGACAAGCTGATCGAGACCATCAAGGACCCGAAAACCCATCGTTATTCCACGTCTCGAGGCATTCCCGGTCTGCGCCGCGCCCAGGCCGCTTATTACAAGAGGCGCTTTGGCGTCACGCTGGATCCGGAGACCGAGATCATCGCGACTCTCGGCTCGAAGGAGGGTCTCGCCAATCTCGCTCAGGCCATCACCGCACCCGGCGACGTGATCCTGGCACCTAACCCCTCCTATCCAATCCATGCCTATGGTTTCATCATCGCCGGCGCTTCGATCCGCCACGTGCCGATGACACCCGAGACCGACCTCCTTCGCGAGCTCGCCCATGCGGTGCAGCACTCGGTGCCGACCCCGACGGCGATGGTCCTGAATTTTCCGTCGAATCCGACAGCGCTCACCGTCGATCTGGACTTCTACAAAGAGGTCGTCGCCTTTGCGCTGAAGCACGAGATTTTCATCCTGTCGGACCTCGCCTATGCCGAGATTTTCTTCGACCAGCCGCCGCCGTCTATCCTTGAGGTCGATGGTGCCAGGGACGTGGCCGTCGAGTTCACCTCGCTCAGCAAGACGTACAACATGCCGGGCTGGCGCATGGGCTTCGCGGCCGGCAATCCGTCCCTGATCGCTGCGCTGGCGCGCATCAAATCCTATCTGGACTACGGCGCCTTCACACCGATCCAGGTGGCGGCGGTCGAGGCGCTGAACGGCGATCAGGCGAGCATCGAGGCGACGCGTCTGCGCTATCGGGAGCGCCGGGACGTTCTGGTCAAGGGATTGGCCGCAGCGGGCTGGCAGGTGCCGTCGCCGCCGGCGACCATGTTCGTCTGGGCACCGATACCCCCGCGCTTCCACAATCTGGGCTCGCTCGAATTTTCGAAGCTGCTCCTGACCGAGGCCGAAGTGGCCGTGGCGCCAGGGATCGGCTTTGGCGAATATGGTGAAGGCTATGTTCGGCTCGGTCTGGTGGAGAACCGTCACCGGATTCGCCAGGCGGTGCGCAATATCAAAGCCTTCCTAACCCAGGGGTCGGAAGCGGATCAGCCCAACAAAGCGGTGGCGTAGCAGGATGAGTGCTCCTCTCAAACTCGGTATTGCCGGTCTCGGCACGGTCGGCGCAGGCGTGGTCGCGCTGCTGAGGCAAAACGGCCAGCTGCTCGGCGAGCGCGCCGGACGCGAGGTCGCCATCAGGGCGGTTTCGGCGCGCGATCGCGCCAGGGACCGCGGTGTCGATCTGGAGGGCTTTCGCTGGTACGAGGACCCGCTGGCGCTCGCCGCCGATCCCGAGATCGATGCGGTGGTCGAACTGATTGGCGGATCGGAAGGTGTGGCTCTCGATTTGACGCGCGAGACCCTCGCTGCCGGCAAGCCTGTGATCACGGCCAACAAAGCACTGCTCGCCCATCACGGCGCCGAACTCGCAGGCCTCGCTGAGTCCAACGGTGTGACCATCGGCTATGAAGCGGCGGTGGCGGGCGGCATTCCGATCGTCAAAGCCATGCGCGAAGGCCTCGCCGGCAATCGCATTGGCCGCGTCTACGGCATCTTGAACGGCACCTGCAATTACATCCTGACCACCATGCGCGAGACCGGGCGCGGCTTCGAGGATGTGCTCGCCGAGGCCCAGGAACTCGGTTATGCCGAAGCCGATCCGACCTTCGACATCGATGGCATCGATGCTGCCCACAAGCTCGCCCTTCTCGCCTCGCTCGCCTTTGGCTGTCCTCCTGATTTCGACGCCGTGCACATCGAAGGCATTCGCCATGTCAGTGCCCAGGACATCACGTTCGCCAGCGAGATGGGCTATCGCATCAAGCTGCTCGGCGTGGCCCGCAAAACCGACTACGGCCTGGAGCAGCGGGTGCATCCTGCGATGGTGCGCATCGGCACGCAGATCAGCCAGATCGAAGGCGTGTTCAATGCCGTGGTCGCCGACGGCGATCAGGTCGACACCACGTTACATTCCGGGCGCGGGGCAGGGGCCGGACCGACCGCAAGCGCCGTGGTCGCCGATATCGCCGATCTCGCGCGCGGCACCGTTCCACCGGTATTCACCTTGCCGGCGGAGCGGCTGACACGTATCCCCCGTGCCCATATGGGCCGTCATCAGGGGGCCTATTACATTCGCCTGATGGTCGTCGATCAGCCCGGCGTGCTCGCCGAGGTATCGGCGCTGATGCGGGATCATAGTGTCTCGATCGAAGCCCTGATTCAGCGCGCGCGAAATCCTGGAGAAGCGGTGCCGATCGTGCTTACCACCCATGAGACCACGGAGGCCGACATGGTCGATGTGCTCGCGCGTATCGACCGGCTGGACGCCGTTCTCGAACCGCCGCGCATGATCCGCATCGAGGCCCTCTGAGCGGCGGCGCGCCGCTGCGTTT
This sequence comes from Pseudomonadota bacterium, assembly GCA_039028235.1. Taxonomy (GTDB): domain Bacteria; phylum Pseudomonadota; class Alphaproteobacteria; order Geminicoccales; family Geminicoccaceae; genus JANQPX01. The sequence goes on along the minus strand of JBCCIN010000016.1, from coordinate 19,585 downwards.
ACACTGTCGTTTGTTACTTGGAGACGGAATACAATGACCAACTATCAGAGCGAGGACCGCAATTTCGCGCTTGAAGCGGTGCGCGTCACCGAGGTCGCGGCGATCGCCAGCATGCGCTGGATGGGCCGCGGTGATGAGAAAGCCGCGGATCAGGCGGCGGTGGACGCCATGCGCTCCGCTCTCAACGTCCTCGACATCGACGGCACCGTGGTCATTGGCGAGGGTGAGCGCGACGAAGCGCCAATGCTCTATATCGGCGAGAAGGTCGGCACCGGCAAAGGCCCCAAGGTCGACATCGCGCTCGATCCCCTGGAAGGTACCACCATCACAGCGACCGGCGGCCCGAACTCGATCGCCTGCATTGCGTTCGCCGGCGAGGGCGGCTTTCTGAACGCACCCGACACCTATATGGACAAGATCGCGATCGGCGGCGGCATGCCGGACGGGCTCCTCGACATCAGCGCGCCACCGGCGGAAAATCTGGGCCGGCTCGCCGAAGCCAAGAAATGTGACATCAACGATCTGGTGGTGTTGATCCTCGACCGGCCCCGCCATGAGGAGCTGATTGCCGGCGTCCGCGATACCGGTGCACGCATTCGGCTGATCGGCGACGGCGACGTCGCTGGCGTGATCGCAACCTCGCGTGCCGATAGCGGCATCGATATCTATATGGGCAGCGGCGGTGCTCCCGAAGGCGTGCTCGCGGCCGCGGCCCTTCGCTCGATCGGCGGCCAGATGCAGGGCAAGCTGATGTTCCGCAACGACGAGGAGAAGGTGCGGGCGAAGCGTATGGGCGTGGAGGATCTGGAAAAGGTCTACGATCTGCTCGATCTCGCCAGCGGCGACGTCATGTTCGCCGCCACTGGTGTGACCGACGGCACCATGTTGAAGGGTGTGCGCCGAATCCCGGGCGGTCTCACCACCGACAGCATTGTCATGCGTTCCAAGACTGGCACAGTCCGTCAGATCAGCGCGGAACATCACCTGCAGCGCAAGCTCGAAGTCGTCCCCCATTTTAACCGCGCGTGAGGCACGCCAGCCTTGACTTGCTTGAAGTAAAAAGGGGGGATCTGCCGGTCTGATGGAAGCGGCAAGGAGCGAGGTCGACGAACGGGAGATGCCAAACGGGCAGGCGGCACTGGTCGATGCGTCGTACTGCGGGCGGGCTTGGTATCTTCGGCAGGTGGACGAAGCCGAATCGTTAAAGCTAGCCCAGCGGCACGACCTTCCGGAAATCGTCGGGCGTATTCTGAGTGCGCGCGGCATCGGCGTCGACGAGGCGCCGGCTTTCCTTGAGCCACGCCTGCGCGATCTGATGCCCGATCCCTCTCACCTGATCGGTATGGACGTTGCGGTCGTGCGCCTTGCTGATGCGGTCGAGGACGGTGAGCCGATCGGCATCATCGCGGACTACGACGTTGATGGCGCGACGTCCTGTGCTGTGCTCGCCCGTCACCTCCGGGCGCTCGGCGCCAGCGTTCACTTCGATGTGCCGGATCGGTTGGAGGAGGGCTATGGCCCCAACCCAAAAGCCTTCGCCCGCCTCGAAAAAAAGGGCTGCCGTCTCGTCGTCGTGCTCGACTCCGGCACGACTGCGTTCGAGGTTTTGGAGCAAGCTGGCGCCGCTGGCCATGAGGTGATCGTGGTCGATCATCACGCGGCGGAGGAGCGCTTGCCGGAAGCGCTCGCCGTGATCAATCCCAACCGGCTGGACCAGGAGAGCCCGCTTGGCGATCTCGCGGCGGTCGGCGTCACGTTCATGCTGTGCGTCGCATTGAACAGAGCCTTGCGTCAACGAGAGCGGCAAGCTGCCGCCCCGGATCTTATGCAGTGGCTGGATCTGGTGGCGCTCGGTACGGTCTGCGATCTGGTGCCGCTGACCGGGCTGAATCGTGCTTTGGTAGCGCAAGGGATCGCGGTGGCCGCACGGAAGAACAATCCCGGCCTGAAAGCCCTTGCGGCCGCGGCCAGGCTGGACGAGGCGCCGGATGCCGGAAAATTCGGTTTCGTCCTTGGCCCGCGCATCAACGCCGGCGGACGGACCGGACAGTCCGCCCTCGGTGCAGAACTCCTGACCGGGGACGACCCAGCGACCATCGGCACCATCGCTCAACAGCTTGATGCCCTCAATCACGAACGCCGGCGCATCGAGAAAGACGTGCTTGCCGCCGCTGACCAGCAGCTCCAGTCAACGCTGGCCGGTGCACCGGCCCTGGTCGCTGCAGGGGAGGGCTGGTCATCCGGCGTGGTTGGCGTGGTCGCCTCACGTCTGGTCGAGCGTTATCACCGGCCGGCCGTGGTCATCGGTCTGGAGAATGGTGTCGGCAAGGGCTCCGGCCGCTCGATCAAGGGCTTCGATCTTGGAGCTTCGGTCATTGCCGCCCGTCAGCAGGGTCTGTTGATCAAGGGCGGCGGCCACCCGATGGCGGCAGGCCTGACGATCGAGGCGAACCAGTTGGAGGCGTTCAGCGCTTTCCTGACAGACCGCATGGCCGCTAGCTTCGGGCCAGGTCCGCCGCCTCCCGGTGAGCTTCGCCTCGATACGGCACTCGATGTCGATAGCCTGACGGTCGATCTCGCCACCGCGCTCGACCGGCTGGCCCCCTTCGGCCGCGGCAATGCGGAGCCGCGACTGCTGATCCGGGATGCGCAGCTGCAAGCCGTCCGCCGCATCGGCGACAATCATCTGGATGCATGGCTCGCCGGTTCCTCGGGCGCTCGCCTGCGTGCGGTGGCGTTCCGTATCGCCGACCAGCCCTTGGGCGAAGCGCTCTTGAATGCGGGCGATCGGCCGATCCAGCTTGCCGGCCGCCTCAAGATCGACAGCTGGCAGGGCCGCCGTCGTCCAAGCTTCCAGATCGATGACGCCGCCCCAGCCTAGCAAGGCCAGCGCCCCTATTGATTTTGCGCCCGGCGCCCTTTAAATGCATAGGCACGGCGTCCCCATCGTCTAGCGGTTAGGACACCACCCTTTCAAGGTGGAGACACGGGTTCGATTCCCGTTGGGGATACCAAATCTTTCCGCTCAGTTTTCGATCTTGGATTGTCTCAAGCAGGGCATGCGCCTGATCAGGCCCAGGTCAGCCGATAGGCGCCGGAGGGTTCGAGCTTGCACTGCCAGCCGGGCTCGATGACGATCGTGGTCGTTGCCTCCTCGATCACTGCGGGACCGTCAATCCTGTCGCCAGCGCCGAGCGCTTCGCCGTCATAGACCTTGCCGCTGACGCTCTTGCCTGACGAGTCGAAGATCATGCCGCGTTCGCCGATGAGCGCGCGTGATGGATCGCCTTTGGCCCGTGGCCATGTCTTCTCCGCAGGTTTGTCGACCAGGCCGAGGACGGTGCTCTCCAGATTGACCACTTCGACCACATTGTGCGGCTCGGCGTAGGTGAAGAGTTCTTCGTGACGTCGGTGAAAGGCGTCGATGATGTCGGGAACACTCTTGTCAGTGATCTCGGCATGGTCGATCTCGACGGTGCACTCATGCACCTGGCCGACATAACGCATGTCCATGCTGCGGCGGATCTGGATCTTGTCGTTCGAGAATCCGTCCACCTCGAGATTGTCGATCGCCGCTTTCTCGATATCGCCGTAGAGCGCGTTGATCTGCTTGACGTCGGCCTTGTCATCGAGGCGAAGTGGGCAGGCGGCCATGGCGCTGTATTTGACGTTGGAGATGATCTGCCCGAAGGCGCAGAGACCAGACGCAAGTTTCGGCACGATCACCGTCTCGATGCCCATCTCACGCGCAAGCGCAGTGACATGCAAAGCCCCGGCGCCGCCGGCGGCCAACAGCACGAAGTCGCGCGGATCGAAGCCGCGTTCCACCGATACGCGGCGGATGCCGTTCGCCATATTGGCATTGACGATGGTGACAATGCCAAAGGCGGCCTGATCGAGCGTCAGGCCGAGCGGTTCCGCGACCTTCTTGTTGATCGACTGCTCCGCACGATCGCGATGCACCGGCATGCGGCCACCGAGCAGATGGTCGGGGTTAAGATAGCCGAGCACCATGTTCGCATCGGTGACCGTCGGCAGTTCGCCGCCTTGGCCATAACAGGCGGGACCGGGATCGGCACCGGCTGACTGGGGACCGACTTGGAGCAGGCCGTAGTCGTCGATCCAGGCAATCGAACCGCCGCCGGCACCGAGTGTTTCCACCTGAATCATCGGAACGCCGATACGATAGCGCAGAAAATCGATGTTCTTGTTGACGTTGGTCGCACCATCCTTGGTAAGCGTGATGTCGAAGGACGTGCCGCCCATATCGATCGTGATGACGTTGTCATGGCCGAAGGGTGCCGCGACATGCAGGCCGGCCTGCGGGGCAGAGGCGGGACCCGAGTTGATCGCGTAGACGGAGCGATCGGTCATCACCTCGCCGAGGGCCAGACCGCCATTGGACTGAAAGTAGCGCACCGGATAGCGCGCACCGAGGTCCGAAAAATAGCGATCGATCGCGTCGACATAGTGCTTCAGCGTCGGGCCGAGGTAGGCGTTGGTGACGGCGGTCGAGGTGCGCGTATATTCCCGGACTTGCGGGTAGAGTTCGGAGCCAATGGTGAGGAGAGCGTCGGGCATCGACTCGCGAACGATCGCCGCTGCACGACGTTCGTGCTCGGGATTGAGTACGGACCATACAAAGGAGACTGCGACAGACTCGACGCCTTCCTTCCTGAAGAGGTCGCAGGCGGCGGCGACGTCGTCGTCCTGCATCGGCGTATGCACAGCACCTGTCGAGATCACGCGTTCTCGGATGCCGCGCCTGAGATAGCGCGGCACCAGCATGACGGCCGGCGGGTAGGTCGCGTCGTAGCGATAGCCATCCTCCTTGTGGCCGAGGCGGATCTCGATCGAGTCCTCGTGCCCTGCTGTGCAGATGAGCCCGGTTTTCGCTCCTTTGTGCTGAATGAGCGCGTTCAGCCCGACCGTGGTGCCGTTGATGCAGAGATCACAGTTGGAGACGATGTCGCTGGGCGACCGGCCGAGGTCCTCGGCGATGAGAGCGAGGCCGTTCTTCAGTGCGATTGTCGGTTCGTCAGGCGTGGAGAGCGCCTTGTAGAGACGGACATCGCCCTTCTGATCGGCGAGGACGAAGTCGGTGAATGTGCCACCCGCATCGACTCCCAATCGATACTCGGTCCGCATCGCTTCCTCCTCTTTTCTTTATTGCTGCCGCGCCCGTTGCGTCGCTGTTTCGTCGACCTCGAGCGTTTTGGCGTTCTTGAAGATCACGCCATAGTCCTCGCGAGCGCCCTCGATCGAGACGAGGCCGTCTCGAACATCCGAGACGACGTTCTCGACCGGGCGCTCATGGGCCGGGCCGTAGCCGCCACCGCCTGGGTTCATATTGGCGGCGCGCTCGCCTGGGTTGATGGTCTCGATGACGTTGGTGCGTACGGTCTCGGTCTCGCCGCCGCGGGTGATCTGCAGGCGGCCGACCTTGCTGTCGATGTGCGTCGATTCCGCACCCGCGGCGCCAAGTGCTGGAATGCGCCGACCTTCGCCGAAGGTGATGAAGGTGAGCGGCTTGTCGATCGGCTCCACCTCCCAGCAGGTGCCGGAGCCGCCACGATATTTGCCGGCACCGCCGCTGTCGGTCATCAGGCTGTAGCGGTGGATGATGATCGGATAGGCGTATTCCAGAAGCTCGATATCGCCCGATGTCAGCGCACCGAAACAGCACTCCGGGCCACAGGCATGCCAGCCGTCCTGCTCGGGCGTGGCACCCGCACCGGAGATGATCGTCGCCAGTACCATCGACATGTACTCTTCGTCGTGGCGCGTGTCCCAGCCCGTGATGTTGCAGCCATTGGCATGGCCCCAGGACGCGGCGACGCGATCGGGGACGGCTTTCTCGAAGGCAAGGCGCACAGCGTCGGTCAGGGTTTCCATCGGTGTGGTCGTGCAATTGGCGTGCGGTGCCGGCTCTGCCGCGTTGCAGATCGTACCCTGCTCGCCCATGTCGACGCTGATGCAGCGATAGAGGCCTTCATTGTAAGGAGGCGGTAGCTGCGCGAACATCATCACGCCGAGATAGACGCCTGAGTAAGAATTGCCTTCATAGGAATTGATGAAATAGGGCACCTGCGGCGGGCTCTCGATCTCGATATGACAAGCATCTTGATTGATCGTTACCGTCGCGGTGACGTCCATGTCGCCGAAGCCGTGTCCGGCGTCTTCGAGGGTGGCCGTGCCGGTGTAGGTGCCATCAGGAATCTCCTTCATCAGATCGCGCATATGGCGATCGGCCATGCTCATCAGCTCTTCGATGCAGGCCTGCACCTCACGCACGCCATATTTTTCGAGAAGCGTGATCAGATTGCGCTCACCCACCTGCACCGCGCCGAGCTGGGCGTTGAAGTCGCCTTCTTGGTTACGGCGAGCGCGCATGTTGGTGAGCAGAAGATTGATGACGTCGTAGCGTCTGATGCCCTTGTCGAAGACCTTGACCGGCGGGATGCGCAGCCCTTCGGCGAAAATCTCCTTGGCGTCCGGGTTGTAGCCCGCCGGCACCGGTCCGCCGATGTCGGTAAGGTGCCCTTTGCACACCGTCCAGAAGACCAGCTCGTCCTGATAGAACACCGGCTTGTACATGCAGGTATCGATCATGTGTGAGCCCATATAGGCGGGATCGTTGTGCATGAGCACGTCGCCCGGATGGATGTCGTCACCAAAATACTTGGCCACGCATTTCATCGCAGGGATCAGGGAGCCCAGATGGATCGGGATGTCCTGGCCCTGCAGGATCATCTCCGGCACATGGTTGAAGAGAGCGTTCGAATAATCGTGGGCGAGGTTGAAGACGCTGGAGCGTGCGGTCTTCTCCAGCGTCAGCGTCATCTCGCGCTGTGTCGTTTCGAGTGCGCCGCGAACCACCGCCAGCGTGATGGGATCGACATTGTTCGACATGATCCTCTCCCTACCTGGCGCCAGCGGCGCGGGTTCAACGTGTCATGAACGGGCTCATGAACTGTCTCGTCGCTTCGCAATCACGAGCTCGATGCTTAGGGCAGCAGCCAGCAGCCGATCATCGTCGTCAGCCAGTGCCGAGATCAGCAGGCTGGTGGGCAGGCCGTTCTTATCCGTGCCGTTAGGCATGGCTACGCCAGGCGTGCCCAGGATGTTGCCGATTGATGTGTTGCGGAGTGTCTTCAGATTGATTTTGTGGAAGAGCTCATCGTCGGCTTCGAGCGGCGCGATCTCAGGGGCGACATGCGGGCAGGTCGGCATAGCGAGAAACGCTTCGCCGACTTCGTTGCGAAGCTCGGCGGCGAGGTGCGCGCGGCCGTCTCTGATCGCTTTCACATCGTCCGCGGTCATCGACTTGCCCATCATCATGCGTGCAACCACGCGGCGGTCCATACGCTTGACGTCGGGACTCTCCAGGATATCGCGATAGTGGGTGTAGGCCTCGGTGGCGATCAGTGTGCCATGGCGCTTGGTCATCTCGACCACCTCGTCGAGCAAAGGCAGGCGGCGATGCTCGATCCGGATGCCGGCGCGGCCGAGCGCTTCGATCGAGGCCACGAAATTGCCCGCCACGGCGTGGTCGAGCTCGTCGAGCATCACGTTTTCCGGCACCAGAAGCCGGATGTCGGCGAGCGGTGGTGCCGATGGCATGGACGGCGCCACGCCGCGCAGGACCGCGTCCAAAAGGATGCAATCCTCGACCGAATGGGCAAGCGGGCCGATGGTGTCGAGGGTGACCGAGAGCGGAACGACCCCTTCTTTGGAGATGCGTCCCTCGGAGCTCTTATGGCCGGTGAGCCCGTTGAAGGCGGACGGGATGCGCACAGAGCCGCCGGTGTCCGAGCCGATCGCGCAGGGCGCCATGCCGCGGCTGACCGCAGTCGCCGAGCCGGACGACGAGCCGCCGGGTGCACGTGGTGTCTTCAGGTCATGGGGAATACTCGGCGTGCCAAAGTGTGGATTGAGGCCGATACCGGAATAGGCAAACTCGGTGAGATTGACCTTGCCGAGCGTGACCATACCGGCCGCGGTGGCGTTGGCGACGATCGGCGCGTCCTGATCGGCAGGTGCATTGTCGCGATAGAGCGCAGAGGCGGCGGTGGTGGGCGAGCCTTCGACGTCGATCAGGTCCTTCCAGGCGATCGGCACGCCGTCCAGTGGTCCGAGCGGCTTGCCATCGGCGTGTCGCTCTCGGCTGGCAAGTGCCTCCTGGCGCGCACGGCCGGCCGTGATGGCGATGAACACCGGCTGATCGTCCTGAGCGGCGACGCGCTCAAGGAAGTAGTCGGCGACCTCGACCGGATCGAGACCGCCGGCGATGGCGCGGCCGACATCGGCGGCGGATCGCTTGTGCAGGTCGTTGAACGTCGTCATGAGCTGATGTGCTCCCTCATTGAATCGTGCTCATGACAAGTCGCCAGCGACAACGGTGGCGCGGTCCGGCTGCCACGAGAGATGAACTCTGGTGGCCGGCGCCAGGCCGCGGTCGCCGAGCTTCTCGGCATGGCTCTCGATGCGCACTTCGGTGTCATCGTCGAGATCTACCGAGAGAAACACGAGCTGGCCGACCCTGTCGATTGCCCGCACCGTGCCGGTCACCTGTCCGCGCCCGCCAGTACTTCCCGCGTCGTGCAGATGCACATCCACATACTCCGAGGGTATCACGATCATGCCCGGGCCAGTTCTGGCGGCATCGTCATAGCTTCGCTTGCCCGTGAGAGTCCCGAAGTGTGTATCGATCGCCGCCTCGTCGCCGTCGCTGCCTTTGATCGTTCCCTGGAGGATCTTGTTGCGGCCGATGAAGCGCGCGACGAATGGTGTCTTCGGCCGTGTATAGAGTTCGAACGGCGCCGAGATCTGCTCGACCCGCCCCTGATTCATGACGACGACGCGATCCGCCATGCTCAGGGCTTCTGCCTGCGCGTGGGTGACGAAGACGAAGGTGATGCCGAGCCGGCGCTGCAGCAGCTTCAGCTCTTCCTGGATCGATTTTCTGAGATTGGCGTCGAGGGCACCGAGCGGCTCGTCGAGCAGGAGAATTTCAGGCTCGACCACAAGACCGCGCGCCAGGGCGAGGCGCTGCTTCTGACCGCCGGAGAGCGCACCCTCCTTGGCATCCGCGACATCCGAAAGCTGCAGCTTATCCAGGATATCGTCCGTCCGTTCCCTGATCTCCGCAAGCGACAAAGTCCGCACCTCAAGGCCGAACGCCACATTCTCGCGCACCGTCATGTGCGGGAAGATTGCGTAGTTCTGAAAGATGGTCGAAGTCGGTCGCTGCTCCGCTGCCAGATCGGTGACGTCATCGCCGCGGATGAGAATGCAGCCGGACGTCGCCTCCTCAAGACCTGCGATCATCCGGAGGGTCGTGGTCTTGCCGCAGCCGGATGGACCGACGAAGGAAATGAACTCACCACGCTCGACCTGCAGGTCGAACGCGTCTACGGCTACTGTCCCGTTAGGAAAGATTTTTTCGAGCTTCACCAGCTCCAGATCGAATGCCGCAGAGTCCCTACTCATCAGGCAAGCGCCGCCCTTCTCCTAGTGTAACTCCCGGTATGGTAGCCGGGCGACGCCAAGTTCGGGCCGCCCGGCCTCCGGGCCTAGGCGCTGAGGAATTCGTCCCAGCGCATGATCAGGTGGTCATACTCGTCTGGCCACTGATGCCAGAAGCTGACATGGGAGGCGCGCTCCTCGAGCGAACCGCCGTCGCGGAGATCGCCTTCCTTGATGCCGCGCTCTTCGGCGCCGGACCAAGGCTGGCCCTGGTACCAGAACGCGTACTTCTCTGCAGGCATCACGCCTTCGATGTTGGTGGTCGGCGAGTAGTAACCCTGTTCTGAAACGGTGATCGCCGGCGGGCCGGATAGCCAGTAGTCGGCATAGGCGACGACCGCGTCCGGGTTCGGGGTGTTGGCGATGCGCGAGATGCCGATCGACCAGGCACGATAGCCTTCCTTGGGCACGGCGTATGAGCATTGAACGCCCTGCGCCTTCACCGCCATGACCGCGGGCTGCCAGGCATCGGCGAGAATCATTTCGCCGGATGCGAGCAAGTTCACCAACTCGCCGAAGTCGCCCCAAAGTGCTCGGAACTGGCCGTCCTTCTTCTTCGCGATCAGGAACTTTGCAGCCTCGTCGATCTCCTCGACCGTTGGATTGCCTGGATTCGGCACCTCCAGCATGCCGAGCGAGTTCATGGCAAGGATCGCCTGGCCGAAGGCGATCAGCGGGTCGACATTGAGGCCGGTCTTCCCTTTGAACTTCTCATCGAACAGTGACGTCCAGGTATTGGCCTCTTCGGCGCTGACCAGATCCGGGCGGTAGCCGATCGAGTCGAAATTGTAGACGGTCGGAACCATCCAGAGCTGGGTCTTGGCATCATCCGCCCAGATCTGTCCGGAGATTTGCGCTCTCGGCTCGATGTTCGGATCGGCTTCGGTAAAGGTGCCGCGGATGTTTGCCCAGTTCGACAGCTCCGAGGTCGCGATCGGATTGATGGTGTTGGTGACGGTCATCGCCGGCAGACGCTCGCCGATGGTCTCCCAACAGTCGTAGGCCGTGGAACCGGAGAGCAGCTCGGTCTGCGTGTTCGGGAAGATGTCCGCCTTGCCGCTCACCGAACCGACGCCGGACTTCTCCTTGAAGTCTTCGAGAATGCGCTCCTGAACGGTCACGGAGAGGCCGACAGTACGTAGCGCCTGTGACGAAAGATCGGCGGCTTGCGCATAGGCTTGACGCGAATTCATGAACGGCGTGCCGCCGCCCATTACGAGCGCTGTCGTCGCAATCGACCCTTTCAGCGCCTTGTCGAGAACGTCTCGGCGGGTGATTCCTTTCTTGATCAACATCGTTCTCTTCCTCCCTTGCGCTCGTAAGCGGTTGGTTGTCTTCAGTAACGTCCGACCAAAAGCCCTCCATCGACGGTGATCACCTGACCGGTGAGGTAGCGGGCCGCATCGGATGCGAGAAAGAGAGCGACATCGGCGATGTCCTCCGGCTCGCCGACGCGGCCCATGGGAATGAACGCGGCCGCCTTTTCCAGGCCGGCAGGTCCGAGCGAATGCTCAACGGATAGCGCCTGTGCCGTTCGGATATAGCCAGGTGCGATGCCATTCACGCGAATACCGTCCTTGGCGAGCTCGACCGCGAGCCCACGCACCAGGCCGACCACGCCCGCCTTGGCTGCGGAGTAGTGCACATGTTCGTCCCAGCCATAGGCAACACCCATGATTGAGGAGAGGCAGACGATCGATCCCGCTTTTGCCCGACGCATGGCGGGAATCGCGGCGCGGGCGACGCGGAACTCGCCCTTCAGGTCGACCTCCATGGTGAAGTCCCACTTCTCGTCGGTGAGCTGATCGAGCGGGACCTTATGGGCGATGCCGGCATTGGCGACGAGGCAGTCGATTGGACCGTGTTCGCGCTGCACGGCACCGACCACGCGATCGGTATCCTCTGTCGAGGTGACGTCGAGCATGTGGAACTCGGCGCTGCCGCCCTCGTCAACAATGGTACCGGCGACCTCACTGCCCTCGTCGGGCAGAATGTCGGTGACCACCACGTGGTAGCCATCGCGTGCGAAAGCAAAGGCGGTCGCTTTGCCGATTCCGATCCCGGCGCCGGTGATCAGCACGGACTTTTTTGTACTCACGATCTTGCTCCCGACTTGGCGCTCACAGCATGACGTCCCCCGAATTCGGCCCGAGCGTCTGGCCCACGTAAATTTTCGCATCGTCCGACGCGAGGAAGGCAACAGTCGCCGCGACATCCTCCGGCTCACCGAAATGGCCGAGCGGCAGCTCCGATGCTTTGGCCTGTCGCCACTCCTCGGAGAGCGCCATGACCAGCTCGGTGTTGATCGGTCCGGGCGCGACCGCGTTCACGCGCACCCCGCGGGTGCTGACTTCGCGGGCAAGGGCTTTGGTCAGGCCGATAATGCCTGCCTTGGCAGCACTGTAGTGGGTGAGCTCGATGCCGCCGATCTGGCCGAGCTGCGAGGCGATATTGACGATGACGCCGTCGCCACGCTCCAGCATCGGCCCGATCGCACGCCGGCAGCCTAGGAACGTGCCTCGCAGATGCACGGCGATCATGCGATCCCAGTCTTCGACCGTAAGACCGGCGAAGGGCTTTTGCTGCACGATGCCGGCATTGTTGACGAGCAGCGTGCAGGCACCCCACGCGTGTTCACAAGCGTTGAAGAGGCGATCGATATCGACAGATTCGGACACATCGCCGGATCGCGCGATCGCCGTGCCGTTTTCCGCGGCGATCAGGTCGATGGTGGCGCGCCCAGCACCCTCGTCGAGATCATTCACCAGGACCTTCGCCCCCTCGGCGGCAAGACGAAGGGCGATCGCTTTGCCGATGCCGGAACCTGCACCGGTGACGATGGCGTTGTGCCGGGCGAGCCTGGTCATCCGATCTCTTCCTGCATACCGGTGGTGCCGACGCGAGCGCGACGCACGGAGACGCTCATCAGGACTCCGTAGACGGTGAGAATGGCGAAGGAAAAGAGCGTGGTGAGGACACCGAACGCGAACAGGTTCGGGTGAATCTCGACCGCGAAGGTGCCGTAGATCGCGATCGGCATGGTGACGTCGGAACCCGCGGTGAACAGCGTGCGTGGGAACTCGTCATAGCTGAGCGTGAAGGCGAACAACATGGCGCTGAGTACGCCGGGGAAGATCATTGGAAAGGTGACTTTTCGGAACGTCTTCGGCGGTGACACACCGAGTGCCCATGACGCTTCCTCGACCGATTTGTCGAAACGGTTGAAGATCGCGAGCATGACCAGGAAAGCGAAGGGGTAGGTGTAGACGACGTGAAGAACGAAGGCGGTGCCCCACCAGTTCCTGGGAATGCCGAGTTGGTCCGCGACCAGCGCCATGCCGAGGCCGAGCAGCACACCCGGCACCATCATGCCGAGGACGACCAGATAGAACGCGATGCCCGACCCTTTGAAGCGCTCGCGAAAGGCCTGCGCGGTGAGCGTGCCAAGCAGGGTCGAGACCACCATGGTGGCGAAGGCGAGGGTGAGTGAGCGGGTCAGCGCAAGGCCGATCGGCAGCGGGGCGACACGCGAGGAAGGGGCGACCCCGAAGACGTGCTGATACCAAAAGGTCGACCATTCGACGATCGGGAATTGCGGGCCACCATCCGGGCCTTTCTGGAAGCTCAGGATCGCCATGACCACGAAGGGGCCATAGAGAAAAAGAATGAATAGGCCAGTGTAGACAGCGAGGCCGAGGCGGAGTTTTTTCAGCCTGTGCATCGCCGCCCCCTCATAATTCGCGCCTGAGATTGACGATGCGCAGTAGCACGGTGATCACAACAGCCATGACGATGGTGAGGATGACGCCGACGACGGCGGCGAACGCCCATTTGAGCGAGCCTACCTGGGTCACGATGATGTTGCCGAGGAGGTTGACCTTCCGTCCCGAGAGGGCTGCCGAGGTGGCGAACTCGCCGAGCACCATCACCGAGACGAAGATCGCACCGACGATGACACCGGGGAGGCTGAGCGGGAAGATGATCTTTCGAAAGATGGTCCAGCTGGAGGCGCCGAGATCGCGCGCGGCTTCGATGATCGCGCCGTCGATGCGCGCCAGCATGAAGGCGATCGGGCCGACCATGAAGACCACATAGATCTGCACCATGCCGATAATCACGCTGACATCGGTGAACAGCAGCATTTCGATCGGCTCGTCGATAAGGCCGAAATTCTGCAGGAGCAGATTGATCGCACCTTGACGGCCGAGCATCGGTCTCCAGGCAAGCACGCGTATCAAGAAGGACGTCCAGAACGGGATCACACAGGCGACCAGGAGGATCGTCTGCAGCGTCTTGTTCTCGACGAAGAGGCCAATGAACAGGGCGACGGGATAGCCGATCAGGAACGTAAGCGCGAGGACGATCAGCCAAATACGAAGCGTGGTCAAAAGAGCACTGAAATAGGTGTCGCTCGAGAAGAACGTCACCCAGGATTTCACGGTGAGTTCGGGGCTGATGGCGAAGGTGCTCTGGGTCCAGAAGCTGACATAGATCATCATCAGCAAAGGCACGACCAGAAACAGCAGCATCCAGACGATGCCCGGCAGGAGCAGCAGGACGTGACGGCTGCTTCGGCCCGAGCTTCGTTCAGCGATCGGCGCTTCGATGCGGGTGTCCGCCTTGCCGACCGCGGTCGCCATCAGACGGCCTGCCTGTTTGAGGCGGTTGTCAGCCTGTCGATCGCCCGCCCCTCCGCATCGAACAGCAGGACATCGTCGAGATCCCAGGACAAGAGATACGTCTCTCCGCGCTTGTGACGAACGGGCTCGAATCGGCTCAGATGCTGTTCGACTTCGATCATGCGGCCATCGGCAAGCGCGAAGAAATAGATGAAGGCCGAGCCGAGATATTCCGAGGTTACGTAGCGCGCCTCGGCGCTGCCTCGGCCGTCAGGTGCGGTGCCGGCATCGTCGATCGAGATGCCGTCGTAGCGAACGGCGTAGTGCCGCGCGTCGAGGCCGTAAGGTGGCATAGCCATGGCGATCTCGTTTGCGACAAAGCGATCGCCGTCGGTCCGCCCGTCGAACAGGTTGAAGGCGTTCAGAAAACGGGCGACGGCGTCGGTCCCAGGCCTGGCGTAGACCACCTCAGGTGGATCGATCTGCAAGAGGCGGCCCTGGTCGAGGACGGCGAGCCGGTCGCCCATGGCGAGTGCTTCGCCTTCATTACCGGTCACATGCAAAAAGGTGACGCCGAGGGCTTCGCGTATGCGTCTAAGCTCGCTGGTCATGCGCGCGCGCAGATTGGCATCGAGTGCGCCAAGCGGTTCGTCGAGCAGACAGATTGCCGGTTCGGTCACCAATGTGCGCGCGAGCGCCACGCGCTGACGCTGACCGCCGGAGATCTGACCGACCATGCGGTCGCCGAGTTCCTGGAGGCCGACCAAGTCGAGCATCCTGCCAATCCGGCCTCGCACCTGGCTCTCGTCACTCACCGGCTCGATCTGCCGGTGACGGAGTCCATAGGCGACATTGTCGGCGACGCTCATATGGGGGAACAACGCGAAGTTCTGCAGAACGAAGCCGATGCCGCGGCGATGGGTTGGCCGATCGAGAAGGGAGATGCCGTCCAGCAGGATGTCGCCCCGATCCGGCCGTTCAATGCCGGCGATCAGGCGAAGCAGCACCGACTTGCCGGAACCGCTCGGACCCAAAAGTGTTAGATATTCGTTGTTGCGCACGTCGAAGGAGAGATCGGCAATGGCGGGCTTGCCGTCGAACGACTTCCAGAAGTCGACGATCTCGAGCATCGATTCTTGGACCACTTCGCTGATAGCCGGAGACGGACAACGGGCCTGCCTCATGCCTCCTTATCATTGAGCTAGAGCGTGCCTCGAAGGGTTCAATAACCCGTTTGTCGCTAGTGGTTGCAGGCCCAGCAAAACCTTTGCGTGTGAACAGGCAAGAGACCTGCGATGGGAGATGTGAAAATTCGTCGACCGATCCTATGTCAATAAGAGGCTGGTGAGCCGCGCGGTTCGGAAGAACGATCTCGGCGTGCAGGGGAGGCGCCTCCGTGGTGCAAATCAATTGCGACATGGGCGAAGCGTTCGGGCTCTATAAGATGGGCGACGACGAAGCGATCATGCCGCTGATCGACGCCGCCAACGTCGCCTGCGGCTTTCATGCGTCCGATCCCAGCGTCATGCACAAGACCATAAGGCTCGCCAAAAAACACGGCGTCGCCGTCGGTGCGCATCCTTCCCTTCCTGACCTTCAAGGCTTTGGCCGGCGCGAGATGAAGATCCCGCGGGACGAGCTCGCCGACATCATCACCTATCAAGTTGGCGCCCTTAAAGGCTTCCTGGATGCCGAAGGCTTGGCGCTCAATCATATCAAGCCGCACGGCGTGCTCTACGGCATGGCGGCGCGCGACGAGGAGGCGGCGAACGCGGTTTGTGATGCCGCCGAATCCTTTGGCGTGCCGCTGTTCGGCATGAAAGGCACGCTGCATGAGACGATCTATTCGAAGCGTGGGCGGACCTTCATCGCCGAGTTTTACGCCGATCTCGACTATGCCGGCGATGGCCGCTTGATCATCACGCGCGAACATGCCGCTGTCGATCCCGACGACGCGGCTGCAAAATGCGTGCGTGCGGTCGAGGATGGTGTGGTGCGTTCGATCGATGGCAATGACGTGCCGATCGGTGCCGACACCATCTGCGTTCATTCGGATACGCCAAACGCCGTCGCCCTTGCCGAATCGGTTCGGACAGCGCTCGCACCTTATCGGAGCTGAATCAACAAGAAACGAGGAAACGCAGATATGGCCGCCAAGCAGATTCTGTCGCCCCTTCCCGGCACCTTCTATCGAAGGCCATCGCCTGACCAACCGCCGTTCAAGGATGTCGGTGACGAAGTCAAGGAAGGTGACGTCATTGGTCTGGTCGAAGTCATGAAGGTGTTCAATGAGGTCAAGGCCGAGGTCGCAGGCAAGGTCAAGAATTTCCTTGTAGAGAACGAGGATCCGGTGATGGCGGGAGCGCCCCTGGTCGAGCTCGAGGGCTGAGCGCTTTGGCGATTCGACGCCTCTTTATCGCCAACCGCGGCGAGATCGCGGTTCGCATCCAAAAGGCAGCGAAGTCGCTCGGCATGACCACGATCCAGGCGCATTCCGAGGCCGACGGCGATATGCTCGCCGTTCGCCTGGCCGACGAGGCAGTGCCGATTGGGCCGCCACATCCGACGAAGTCCTATCTGAATATCGAGGCGATCGTCGACGCTGCCAAAGATGCGGAGGCGGACGCTGTGCATCCGGGTTACGGCTTTCTTTCCGAAAACGCCGACTTCGCTGATGCGGTGGAACGCACGGGCCTCGTCTTCGTCGGTCCACGCGCCGAAACCATCAGGCAGCTTGGGGACAAAGTGACCGCGCGACAGGTTGCTGCCGATGCGGGTGTGCCGACGGTGCCTGGGAGTGAAGGCGGTCTCGATGACATCGACGCGGCGAAAGTCGCTGCCGACGCGATTGGTTACCCCGTCATGATCAAGGCATCAGCCGGCGGCGGGGGACGCGGCATTCGCGTGGCAGAAGATGCCGTTGATCTCGAACGCCATTTCTCGCAGGCGACGGCCGAAGCGAAAGCGGCATTCGGCGACGGACGCCTCTATCTGGAAAAGCTGATCCGCAACGCGCGCCATATCGAGGTGCAGGTGCTCGGGGATGGCGAGCGGGCCGTTCATTGCTTCGAGCGCGAATGCTCGCTGCAGCGCCGACGACAGAAGGTCTGGGAGGAGGCACCCGCTGCCGTGCTCGATACGGAAACGCGCGAACGGCTGTGCGCGTCCGCCGTGGCGCTTGCTGAGTCCGTCCGCTATCGCGGTGCTGGTACGCTCGAATATCTCTATGATCAGGCGAGCGGGGCCTTCTACTTCATCGAGATGAACACGCGCATCCAGGTCGAGCACCCCGTGACCGAGATGGTCACCGGGATTGATCTGGTGAAAGAGATGTTGCGGATCGCGGGCGGTGGCAGGCTGTCGATTGCGCAAACGGATGTCGCGCTATGCGGCCATGCGATCGAGGTGCGCATCAATGCCGAAGATCCCGCGAACAACTTTCTGCCGTTTCCGGGTGTCGTCGACGGGCTGGAGCTGCCAGCGGGTGACGGCATTCGTTTCGACACCATGCTCTATCACGGCTATGCGATCCCGCCTTTCTACGACTCCCTGCTTGGCAAGCTGATCGTCTCCGCCGAGACGCGCGAAGCGGCACTAGAGCGGCTCGAGTCCGCTCTAGCCGACCTTAAAATCAGCGGCCTGCCGACGACCATCCCGCTGCACCAGACCCTGGTGAACGATCCTGACGTTCGGGCCGGCAAGGTGCACACGCAGTTCCTCGAACCCTGGCTCGATGCCAACCCGCTCGATCCCAAGAACGGAGGCTGAAGCAAATGAAAACGCGATATTCCCATGGCGGGGATGAGCATGTCTTCGTCGAGGTGGACGAAGAGATGTCGCTCGAAGCCTTCTTCAAGAGCCTATTCATCACCAATGCGGTGCGCGATAGCCGGATCAAGGGCGTCACCGAAATCTGTCCAGCGAACGCGTCCTTTCAGGTCAAGTTCGACCCCGATGTGATCAAGCCCGATGACATGCTCGCGGAGCTCAAGAAGCTGGAGAGTGCCGCCGAGAAAGCCTCGCCGGTGATCGACACGCGGATCATCGAGATTCCGGTCTACTATCAGGACCCCTGGACCCACGAGACACTGATGCGTTTTCGCGAGCGTCACCAGGACCCGGACAGTACCGATATCGAATACGCAGCGCGCATCAACGGTTTCGACGATGTCCAGGGCTTCATCGACGCGCATTCGGGCGCGCCCTGGTTCGTCTCGATGGTCGGCTTCGTCTCGGGCTTGCCATTTCTCTATCAACTTGCCCCACGCGAACGTCAGCTCGAAGTCCCGAAATATCTGCGCCCGCGCACCGATACGCCGAAACTCACCGTCGGCTACGGTGGCTGCTTTGCCTGCATTTACTCTGTGCGCGGTGCGGGCGGCTATCAGATGTTCGGCATCACGCCCATGCCGATCTACGACCCCGAGCAGACGATCAGCTATCTCCAGGACTTCATGGTGTTCTTCAAGCCGGGCGACATCGTGAAATGGAAGCCGATCGATCGCGACGCCTATGACCAGGCGGTCGCCGATGTTGAGGCCGGGCGTTTCGCACCGGTGATCAAGAACGTCACCTTCGATCTGAACGCCTTCAACAAGGACATCGATGGTTACAACGCCGGACTGATGGAGACGCTCCATGGCGCTTAAGGTGATCAATCCCGGCCTCTCGACCACGGTGCAGGATCTCGGCCGTCCCGGTTACTTCCATCTCGGCATTCCCATCGGCGGTGCCATGGACCGCTTGGCGATGCGGAGCGCCAACATGCTGGTCGGCAACGACGAAGGGGCAGCCGGTCTCGAAGCTGTATTCATGGGTCCGGAGCTGGAGTTCACCAGCGACGCGCTGGTCGCGGTGACGGGCGCTGACATGCCGATCAAGGTCGACGGCGTGGAGCGGTCCGGTTGGACGTCCTTCAAGGTGAATGCCGGCCAGCGGCTGGCCTTCGATTATTTGAAGACGGGTGCTCGGGTCTATATCGCTGTGTCCGGCGGCATCGATGTGCCTGAGGCGCTCGGCAGCCGCTCGACTTATCCGATCGGCGCGCTCGGTGGGTTTGAAGGTCGGCCGATCGCGGCTGGCGACGAACTCCCGGTCGGCGAGGGCACGGGCGGTAAGGAAGGTTTGAGCGTGCCCGACAATCTCCGTCGTGGACCTGGTTCATCAGGCGTCGAGCTGCGTGTTCTCCCAGGACTCTACTGGCACCGGATCACGGAGCGCTCGCAGAGCAATTTCTTCGCCGATGAATGGAAGGTTGCGCCCGAAGCCGATCGCATGGGCTATCGCTTCAGAGGCGGCCAAAACCTGGAGTTCGTCGAACGCAAGCAGCCTTTCGGCGCCGGCTCAGATCCGTCCAACATCGTCGATGGCTGTTATCCCTACGGCTCGATCCAGGTGCCGGGCGGCACCGAACCGATCGTGCTCCACCGGGATGCGGT
>JBCCIN010000015.1:0-28099 GCA_039028235.1 Pseudomonadota bacterium | reverse complement strand
CTCCTCTTCGCCCGGAAGCTCCAAGATGGCATCTGCACGTCGTCGTCTCTGGCTCATCGTGGCACTATGGCGAGATGGTTATGGCCGGGCAAGGGTTGAACTTGCGCCGAAAAAGTACCGAACGGTGCGGAAGACCGCCCATTTAGCCCTGTGCTACAAGGTCAGCTATCTCTGGGCCTGCATGAGGGTAACAGTCGAGGCTTGCCGCCGGCTTGGTCGCGAAGCGATGAGCTGCCGTCTGAAGTCTAACGGCACAAGAAAAACCGGCGACGCCTTTCGGCATCGCCGGCCTGTCATCGAAAATAGTCGTTCAGATCAGCGATTCTCGGGATCGGAGAGGGCGCGGGCCAGCGAGCAGATCGCTTCCTGGTGCTTGCGGGTGGGAATGCCGATGAAGTTGCGGGCGAGCTCGAGCAGCATGCGCTGCTGCGGCGTCGCCTTGAACGCATCATTGCTGTTCAGCCCATCGAAGAAATAGCCGACATCCACACCGAGCGCCTGGGCGATGTGGTAGAGGCGACCGGCCGCGACCCGATTGATGCCCTTTTCATATTTGTGGGCCTGCTGATAGGTGACGCCGATCAATTCGGCCATCTGCTGCTGCGTCAGGCCGAGCATGATCCGGCGCTCGCGCATCCGGGCACCCACATGCCGGTCGATGTCTTGAGCGCGAGAACGGCCCGGACCGGGGCTCGGGTTCGGCTTGACCATAACAGTCGCCATTTTTTACTCTCCATCCCTCGTACACAACGGTTCAAACTGGTGCAGCCCCACAAGAACGTGCCCAACTGCAGCACAAACATCTCATGAGTCACGGTCCCAAGCCTCTACTTCAAGTTACAGCTGAGACCTTTCTAAATCGTAAAGCGGTGAACGCTACGACGACCTTCCCGTGGGAAGGTGTTAGATAGAATTTTAGCTAAATTTCACCCAATCGCAATAGGAAAGTTCAAACTCCTGTCAGCCTACCTCGACGTGCATGCCTGGAAAATGAACAAAATCACACTGATATCTATGATTTCTTCATGCTGGAGTAGAACTTGATTCCAGCCATGTGACCTGACCGATCGACCATCTATCTGGAAGAGAACAATCATGAGAATTGCCAAAATTATCGAGACGAAGCTGACCGAAGCGCTCGCCCCGACCCGTCTCGAACTGGTCGATGAATCGGCGCTTCACGCCGGTCATGCAGGTGCCAGGCCGGAGGGTGAGAGCCATTTTCGTATGCTGGTGGTCAGCGATCGCTTCAGAGATCGCGGCAGACTAGAAAGACAGCGCCTCGTCTATCAGATTTTGGGTGATCTCATGACGACGGACATCCACGCCATTTCAATCAAGGCGTTGACGCCCGAGGATGTCGCCGACGATCGCTAGAGCGGTGATATCAGGATGGTACTTCGAGGCGGCTGGGCGACGTCCGATAGCGCTCGAGATAGGCGGGTGCGACCATTTCGATCGGCGTCGGGCTGACGCCGAGATCCTCGAGCGTGAGCGCCTCGGCGCCCACGACATTGTCCGTCTTGAGAAGCTCGATCTGATCCCTGGTGAGCGGCGGCACCGGTAGCAGCTCGAAAAAACGCGCCTTCAGGGAGGCCAGGTTGAACGGCAGATTGACCAGCAGACGCTTGCGCCCGATGACGTCGAGCATGTAGCGGAGCAGTTTCTCGAAGCTGTAGGTCCTGGGGCCGCCGACCTCGAAGGTCTTGCCGGCGGCATGCTCCTTTTCGAGGGCCGCGACGATGGCGCCGGCAACGTCGCCGACATAGACCGGCTGAAATCGCGTCTTGCCGCCACCGATCAGAGGCAGGGCCGGCAGGATGCGAGCCATGGCGGCAAAGCGATTGAAGAAATCGTCCTCAGGTCCGATGACGATGCTCGGCCGTATCACGACCGCGCTGTCGAAAGCATCTTTGACGGCCACTTCGCCCCGGGCTTTGCTCCTCGCATAGGCGCTGGTCGACTGCTCGTCGGCGCCGACCGCGGACACATGCACCATCTGCCTGACGTTGGTGGCCACCGCGGCGCGCGCCAGCCGGCCGGGGAAGTCGCCATGCACATCATCGAAGCGCTGGCTCGAGGTCTCGTAGAGGATGCCGATGAGGTTGACCACCGCCGTGGAGCCGTCGAGCAGCTGGGCCAGGGACGCTTCATCGGTACCGTTCAGCCCCTGAACGACGATTTGGCCGACATCGCCGAGCGGCTGCAAATGGCCGGCGAGGCCAGGTGCTCGGCTGACTACGCGGATCCTCCAACCGTCGGCGGCGAGGGCTCGCACCAGATGGCGCCCGATGAAGCCGGCGCCGCCGAAAATCGTGATCAGACCGTCGTCCATCCCATCAAACCTTTCTCTTCATCCCCGGGCGTCATCGCCAAGGACCTGAACGATTACGTATCGATCGTCAATCGATAGAACGGTCCCGACAGGGCCGTGGATCTCACCGTTTTCGCCATCCCTCCGAGCGGAAGCGGGCTGATCGGTTGACGGTTTCCTCGTAAGCGCTTAAATCCCCCGGTAGCCCAAGCCCAGGTGGCGGAATTGGTAGACGCACTAGCTTCAGGTGCTAGCGGTCGTATGGCCGTGGAGGTTCGAGTCCTCTCCTGGGCACCATTTTCTCATAATCGCTTACGGTTAACGAGTTCTTAACCCGGCGAGGATTATTCCTGTCCGGATCTCTGGGATTCAAAGCGTGGCCGGCCACCGAGAAGACGTCGCCGAGAACTGAGCGAGAGAGCATGTCCGTAGACTATCATGTGGGTGACCTGCCGTCCGACGTCGATCTTGGCGATGTCGTCGCGATCGATACGGAAACGCTCGGGCTGGAGCCGGCGCGCGATCGGCTGTGCGTGGTGCAGATGTCGGCCGGCGACGGCCATTGTCACGTGGTGCATTTTCCGAAAGCGCGCTATGAGGCGCCCAACCTCCTGCGCCTGCTGAACGATCCGGCCGTTCTCAAGATCTTTCACTTCGCCAGGTTCGATGTCGCGGTGCTCAAGCGCTATCTCGGCGTGGACTGCCGGCCGGTCTATTGCACGAAGATCGCCTCGAAGATCGCGCGGACCTACACCGATCGCCATGGCCTCAAGGATCTCTGCCGCGAGCTTCTGGAAATCGACATCTCCAAACAGATGCAGAGTTCGGACTGGGGGGCCGATGCGCTAAGCGATGCGCAGCTTGACTATGCCTCACACGACGTTCTTCACCTGCATGCCTTGCGCGAACGGCTTGACCTGATGTTGCAGAGGGAAGGGCGGGACCATCTTCTGCAGCCCTGTTTCGATTTCCTGCCCCACAGAGCGACGCTCGATCTGGCCGGCTGGTCGTCGATCGACATCTTCGCGCACTGATGAAATCGCTCCTTGGTGAAACAGATCGTCTCCACGATGCCGCTTTCGTTGACGCCGCCGCGTTCCGGTGATGAGATTGGCAGGCAGTTGGTATCGAAATTGCTAAGTCAGGTGTCGCCGAAATCGCCAAAGGGGTTTGGCCGCTAGCCATGAGTGCTCTGCCGTCCATAGACAGGTATCGGTCTGACGACGATCTGTCCGACGC
Source organism: Pseudomonadota bacterium (assembly GCA_039028235.1). GTDB lineage: Bacteria > Pseudomonadota > Alphaproteobacteria > Geminicoccales > Geminicoccaceae > JANQPX01. The sequence goes on along the minus strand of JBCCIN010000015.1, from coordinate 24,546 downwards.
CGTCCTGACGGGGCGCCGGGTCATCGGGATTGAAGCCGATGCTCTCGCCGCGACGGCGGCATCGCTGGACGAGCGATTTACCGAGGCGGTGGACAGGATCGCGGCGATCGCTGGGCGGGTGATCGTCACCGGCATGGGCAAGAGCGGCCATGTCGGCCGAAAGATCGCGGCGACCTTCGCGTCCACGGGAACGCCGGCCCTGTTCGTCCATCCGGCGGAAGCCAGCCATGGCGACCTCGGCATGATCACGCCGCAGGATCTGGTGCTGGCGCTGTCCAATTCCGGCGAAACGCCGGAACTCGCCGATATCGTCGCTTATTGCCGGCGGTTCTCGATCCCGCTGATGGCGATCGTCGGTCGCGCCGGGAGCGCGCTCGCCGAGGCCGCGGATCTGGTCCTGACGCTGCCCGACCGCCCCGAAGCCTGCCCGATGGGCCTGGCACCGACGACCTCGACCACGGCCACCCTGGCGCTCGCCGACGCCCTGGCGATCGCCGTTCTCGAGCGAAAGGGGTTCGATTCCAACGGTTTCGGCGTCCTCCACCCTGGCGGCAAGCTCGGCAAGAAACTGATCCGTGTGGATCAACTCATGCACCGGGAAGAGGCCCTGCCGCTGGTCGGCCTCGACACACCAGCCGGTGAGGCGATCCTGGAGATGACCGCCAAGCGTTTCGGCTGCGTCGGCGTGCTCGACCCCGAGGGCGAGCTGGTCGGTATCGTGACCGATGGCGATCTTCGCCGGCATATGACGGCGGATCTTCTCGGCCGTCCTGCGGCCGATGTCATGACATCGGCACCGCGCACCATCCGCCCGGAAGCGCTGGCGGCGGAAGCACTCGCGATCATGAACCATCCGGAACGACCGATTACCGTCATCTTCGTGCTTGCGGATCGCCGGCCGGTCGGGATCCTGCATATGCATGACTGCCTGAGAGCAGGCGTGGCATGAGCGCTGAGGGCACCAGCCAACCGAGGATCCGCCCGCATCTTGGGGGGCGCTATAGCCGGCGGGTCGACCGGTTGCGCTTCCTGCTGCCGGCGATCGCGCTACTGCTGCTGGGCGTCGTCATGGCCTGGCCTTGGCTGAGCGGCGGTTATCACGGACTGATCGTTCCGGTGCTCAAAAGTGCTGCCAGCAGTGCTAATGACGCGATGCGCATGGCGAAGCCGCGCTATGTCGGCCAGACCAAGGCATCGGAAGCCTATGAGGTGACGGCCTCGTCGGCTTTTCTCGATCCGACCGATCCCGATCGCATCCATCTTGACCAGCTCAACGCGGTGGTCGAGCAGACCGGGGACGAACCCGTCAATCTGCGTGCCGATCAGGGGATTTATCTGCGCGAGCGCGATCTGCTCGAACTCGATGGCGCGCTCGAGCTGACCTTCGGCGAGGGATATCGCTTCACCACCGAAAGTGCGCGCGTCGACCTTGGCCGCGGTCTTGTCGTCGGTGATCAGCCCGTGGCCGGCGAAGGGCCGGTGGGCACGCTTGCCGCCGATGGCTTCGACATCGAGGATGGCGGCAAGACGCTGCGTTTCGAAGGGCGGGTCAGGGTGACGATCAAGCCGGTGGAGCCGACGATATGACCACCGTTCGATGGGTCGAGCGTGCTGGACTTGTCTTGATGGGGGTCCTTACAGTGTTGGCGCCATGGCCGGCGGCGTCCCAGTCGATCGATCACGACTCCAGCCTGCCGATCGAAATTTCCGCCGACAGCCTGGAGGTGGCGCAGGAAGAGCAGATCGCCACCTTCGCCGGCAATGTCGACGCCGTGCAGGGCGATCTGGTTTTGAGTGCGGACAAGCTCGAAGTGCATTATGAGGGCAAGAGCAGCGGCGCCGTCGGCATTGCAGCGGGCAGCGGCAATTCGATCCGGCGTATCGATGCGGAGGGCCATGTGATCATCGCCTCGCCAGAGGAGACGGCCAAAGGTGACTTTGGAACCTATGACGTGCCTGCGAGACTGGTGACGCTCGAGGGCCAGGTGGTGCTGACGCGGGGCGCCAACGTCATCCGCGGTGAGCGGCTGGAGCTGGATCTGGAAAGCGGCAAATCGCGCATCGTCGGCACAGCGACGTCGGTCGCCGAGGGCGATGAGGCGACGGAAGGGGAGCGGGTCAAAGCCCTGTTCACGCCCAAGCCGAGAGATGACGACGCCAATGCGCCGCCGAGACCGGAGGCCAGGCCGGAATGACATCCACAGCACCGGTGTCGACCGATCAGTCCGAGCAGCGTCCAGGGCCGCGTCTGGTGGCCGAGTCCAAGGGGCTGGCGGCCAGCAATCTCGGCAAGCAGTTCAAGCAGCGTCCGGTGCTGCGCGACGTCAGCCTGCATGTGAGGCGCGGCGAGGCGGTCGGTCTTCTCGGGCCGAACGGTGCCGGCAAGACCACATGCTTTTACATCATCACCGGCCTGCTGCAGCCTGATTACGGCACGATCAGCCTCGATGGCGGCGACATCACCACTTTGCCGATGTACCGCCGCGCACGCCTCGGCATCGGCTATTTGCCGCAGGAGGCGTCGATCTTTCGCGGGCTGAGCGTCGAGGCCAATATCCGCGCCGTGCTTGAAGTCGCCGAACCGGTGCGCAGCAAGCGCGAGGCCAAGCTTGACGAGCTTCTGGCGGAATTTTCGCTGACCCATCTCCGGCGCGCGCCGGCTCTTGCCCTGTCAGGCGGCGAACGCCGCCGGGTGGAGATCGCAAGAGCCCTCGCCTCGGAACCGAGTTTCATGCTGCTTGACGAGCCCCTTGCCGGCATCGACCCGATCAATGTCGCGGAGATCCGCGACTTGGTGGGGCATCTCAAGGACCGAGGGCTCGGCGTGCTGATCACCGATCATAATGTCCGCGATACACTAGATCTTATCGATCGCGCCTACATACTGCATGAAGGGCATGTCCTGATGGAAGGGGCACCCGACAAGATCGTTGCGGATGAGGGCGTGCGCCGGGTCTATCTTGGTGAACGGTTCAGCCTCTGACGATCATGATCGACGGATTGCGTTGAAGGCTGATATGCGTGGATTCTTCGGGTATTTTACAGATTGCCTGCCGACAAACCCGATCGACGGGTCGGTAGGCCGTGGCAGGAGTCCTTTGTCTGTCGAGATGGCATCGGCCAGCCGATTGCGGTCTGTCGGATAGGTCCTGACTCCGATGTCCACGTCGCTTCGACTCGATCTTCGGCAAAGCCAGAGCCTGGTGATGACGCCGCAGCTGCAGCAGGCGATCAAGCTGTTGCAGCTCGGCAATCTGGAGCTCACTGCCTATGTCGAGCAGGAGCTTGAGCAGAATCCCTTTCTCGAAAAGCGTGCCGATGACGGGGAGCCGGAGCCCGAGCGCGCGCCGGATTCGCCGGGCGACGATGGCTCGGAGGCGCTGACAGGTAAGCCTGACTTCGTGACCGATGAGCGTCCGGCCGGCGAAGGCTGGTCCGGCTCGGACGAGGATGGCTGGAGCGAGGCGGGACGTGACGCGCCGATCGCCGGCATGGGGGTGGAGGCGGTGGCCGACAGCTTCGGCTATGTTGGCCGCGGCGGCACGATGGCGTTCGACGATGAGGGCGACAGCCTGGAAGCGAGGTCGTCGCGGCCGAAGAGCCTGCAGGAACACCTGATGGAGCAGGTGCTGGTGGATCTGCCTGCGGGACCGGAGCGGCTGATCGCCCATCACCTGATCGATCTGGTCGACGATGCCGGCTATATCCGGGGCGATGTCGACGAGCTTGTCGAACGCATTGGTTGTGATTCCGATCTCGCACGCGCCGTCCTGGAGAAGCTGCAGCGCTTCGATCCGCCGGGCGTCTGTGCCCGCTCCCTCCAGGAATGTCTGGCCCTGCAGCTCAAGGATCGGAACCGCCTCGATCCCGCGATGGAGGTCCTGCTCGATCATCTCGATCGGCTCGCCAGGGCCGACGTCGCCCAGCTTCACAAGCTCTGCGGGGTGATGGCCGAGGATGTGCCGGAGATGATCGCCGAGATCAAGGCCTTGAACCCGAAACCCGGGCAAGGCTTTGCCGATGCGCCGATCGACGCCGTGGTGCCCGATATCTTCATTTTTCCGATACCTGGCGGGTGGCGAGTCGAGCTGAACACGGCAACGTTACCGAAGCTGATCGTCAATAATGAATATCATACCCAAGTACGCAAAAACATCGGCGACACCAAGGCCAAGGAGTATATCGCCGAGCGTTTTCAGTCCGCTAACTGGCTGATCAAAGCTCTGGATCAGCGCGCCCGCACCGTTCTCAAGGTCACAGAAGCGGTGGTTGAACGACAGGGCGAGTTTTTGATCCACGGTGTCAGCCACATGCGGCCGCTGGTGCTGCGTGACATCGCCGCTGCGATCGACATGCACGAGAGCACGGTGTCGCGCGCGACCGCTGACAAATTCGTGGCGACACCACGCGGGACCTATCCCTTTAAGTACTTCTTTTCCAATGCGTTGCCGTCGGCAGACGGCGAGGGTGGTCATGCGGCTGAGGCGATCCGACAAAAGATCAGGAAACTGGTCGACGACGAGGAAGCCGACGGCGTGCTGTCGGATGATCAGATCGTCAGCCGATTGCGCGCTGATGGCGTATCGATTGCCAGGAGAACCGTGGCAAAATACCGCGAATCGTTATCAATTCCTTCATCTGTTCAACGTAGAAGAGAGAAATCATTAAGGCTTGCGTAATGGAGGCTTTGGCTTCATTTTCTCGGCGGGCTGGGAGAGGGGCCTTTTTGAGGAATCGATCGATGCGGCCGCGCAATTGTTCGATTCCTCACTGTTCCAGCCGTCCTGCCGCTCCCATTTGAAGGGTGATGAGCGGCAACGACGGTGAGGCCATGCATCTGAGCCAGGCTCGGTTCGAAGACGGGGACACGGCATGCAGACCATGTCGGGCCAGAGCGTCCGTCGAGGATCGAGGAGGAGATGACTATGGCGGCACGCTTCGGAGCGTCATGCTCCGGGTGCGGTCAGAACGGAGACGCAAGACGGTCCTGATATGGTCGATATTGCCGATATCCTCTCACCCCAAGGGGTGATCGTCGATCTGAAAGCATGCAACAGCAAGCGCCAGGTTCTCAAGGAACTTGCCGAACATGCGGCCGAGATGATCGATGTCGATGCGCAGCAGCTGTTGGAAGCGCTGATGGAACGGGAACGCCTTGGCACGACTGGCGTCGGCCACGGCATCGCGATCCCCCATGCACGCCTTCACAAGCTCGACAAAGTGGTCGGCCTGTTTGCGCGGCTCGATCAGCCGATCGACTTTGAGGCGCTGGACGATCAGCCCTCCGACCTGATCTTCATGCTGCTAGCACCGAACTCCGCCGACGCCGACAGCCTGAAGGCGCTGGCTCGCGTCTCCCGCGTGCTCAGAGATCGCAGCCTGCAGCAAAGGTTGCGCCAGACCAAGGACGCCGATGCTGTCTACCGCATGCTCACCGAAAAGCCGGAATCACACGCGGCCTGACCAATGGATTCCGGCGTTGAAACGAGTTCGGATCCGGCGCTGGCGCGGAGCCGGTGACGCCGATGGCAGCCTGCAATGCTCCATGGGTAGTTCATGCCACCAGCCCCGACAGACGAGCGATCGCGGTTGACACCTGATCTGGATAACCGATCCGAGATCGACCATGGAGGGCAGGGGGATCACCCGCCGACGGAAAGCGCGGCTCTTCTGGTGCATGCCTCCGCTGTCTGTCTTGCCGGCAAGGGCGTCCTGCTTCTCGGCCCTTCGACCAGCGGCAAGTCCGACCTTGCCTTGCGTCTTATCGACGCCGGTGCCGTGCTTATCGCAGACGATCAGGTCTATCTCAGTGTCGAACAAGGACGCCTTCTGGCCCGCCCGCCCGAGCGACTTGCCGGGTTGATCGAGATTCGGGGCATGGGGATCATGCGGGTTCCCTTCGAGGCGGGATCGCTCGATCTCGCGGTGGATCTCCTGCCCGCGGGCTCGATCACCGATCTCTTGCCTGAGTCACAGAGCGCAACCTATCTCGGTATTGCTCTGCCCAGGATCGGCATCGAGGCGACGGCCGCCTCCGCCGTCGCTCGCATCAGAATGGCCCTCAATGCCGAGCGGGTGGTCTGACATGGTTGCCGATCACATCGTCCTGGTGACCGGCATGGCCGGAGCAGGCCGCACCACCGCGCTCAAGGCGCTGGAAGATCTCGGCTACGAGGCGGTCGACAACCTGCCGGCATCGCTCCTCGGCAGCCTCCTGCGTCCGGCTGACGAAGGCAAGCGCCGCCTGGCGATCGGCATCGACTCGCGAAGTCGCGCCTTCGATCCGGATCAGCTTCTGGTCAGGCTCGAGAAGGGCATGGGCGCGCCTGAGGCCGATGTCCGCATGCTCTTTTTGGACTGCGACGACGAAATCCTGACGCGTCGCTTTACCGAGACCAGGCGCCGCCATCCGCTGGCGCCCGACCGTTCGGTCGCCGACGGCATTTCCAGGGAGCGCAGCCTGATGCAGCCGCTCCGCGGAGGGGCTGATGTCGTCGTCGACACCAGCCATCTGTCACCGGGCGAACTCCGTCAGATCATCGCCGGTCATTTCGCCACCGGGAGCAGCGAAGACCTGGTCATCTCGGTGCTGTCGTTCAGCTACCGAAAGGGTTTGCCAAGAGAGGCGGATCTGGTATTCGACGTTCGATTTCTCGCCAATCCACACTATGATGCCCGCTTGCGGCCCATGACCGGTATGGATCAGCCCGTGCAGAACTATATCGATGGCGACCCCAAGTTTCGAAAGCTTTTACAAGATCTTGAGGATTTCCTGGTTCCATTGCTTCCCGCCTATCAGCTCGAAGGAAAGAGTTACTTGACCATCGCGTTCGGATGTACGGGGGGACGACATCGGTCGATCGCGACCGCGGAGCTCTTCGCCGAGCGGCTGAGACAGGCGGGCTGGCCTGCCCTTGTTCGCCATCGCGATACGCCGGAGGCGAAAACGGCCTCTCAGGAAGTGTCGAAAGCCGGTCGAATGCCCGAGAAGAGGAACGCCTGATGCATCAGCGGATGACAGCATGATCGGTCTCGTCCTCGTTACCCATGGTCGACTCGCCGAGGAATTCATCTCGGCGACCCAGCATGTCGTCGGGCCTCAGGACAATATGCGCGCGATCTGCATGGGGCCCGAGGATGACAGCGAGCAGCGGCGCCAGGACATCATGGACGCCGTGGCCGAGGTCGACACCGGCGCCGGCGTGATCGTCCTGACCGACATGTTCGGGGGAACCCCGTCCAATCTGGCCATTTCGATTATGGACAAGGCGAATATCGAGGTGATTGCCGGCGTCAATCTGCCGATGCTCATCAAGCTGGCCAGCGTGCGCAATACCGAGAGCCTTGAACAGGCGGTGGTCAGCGCGCAGGAGGCCGCCAAGAAATATATCAACGTCGCCAGCAAGCTTCTGAACGTCAGCCAGGCCGACTAGCGGCGATGACCACATCCAGGGCCATCGTTCCCGGTGACTTTCGCCGATGGGTCAAGGTGGTCAATCAACGGGGCCTGCACGCGCGCGCCGCAGCTAAATTCGTCAAGACGGCCTCCCAGTTCCAGGCGGATATCAAAGTCGGTCACGGAGGCCTGGTGGTGCCGGCGACCTCGATCATGGGGCTGATGATGCTGGCCGCCGCCACGGGTGCGGTTCTTGAGATCGGTGCGAGCGGCGATGACGCCGAACGCGCCCTCGATGAGCTGGAACAGCTTGTTGTGGAGGGATTCGAGGAACCCTAGGGCGGACGGCCGCGCGGATTGGCTTGCTCCGTGCCAACCCTTGTGATTTAAAGCCAGCCGCACGATATGACACCCAGCGTTTGCGGGCGGATCGGCCCCAGCGCCAACGCCCAACATCCCATCCAGACCGAGCGAACATCAGCCATGACCGACTTCAACGACTACAAAGTCGCCGACATCAGCCTTGCCGATTGGGGCCACAAGGAAATCGCGATCGCCGAAAAGGAAATGCCTGGCCTGATGGCGCTCCAGGAAGAGTATGGCGACCGGCGGCCGCTCGATGGCGCGCGCATCGCCGGTTGTCTGCATATGACAATCCAGACCGCCGTCCTGATCAAGACGCTCGTTCATCTGGGCGCCACCGTTCGCTGGAGCTCCTGTAATATTTTCTCGACGCAGGACCATGCGGCTGCGGCGATCGCCGATCTCGGCATCCCCGTCTTCGCCTGGAAGGGTGAGACCGAGGAGGAGTATGACTGGTGCGTCAGGAAGACCGTCGATGGTCACTCCGACTGGCGCCCGAACATGATCCTGGACGACGGCGGCGACCTCACCCAGATCATGCATGACGACTATCCCCAGCTGATGGAGGCCGTCCGCGGTATTTCCGAGGAGACCACCACCGGCGTACATCGCCTCTACGAGATGGCCAAGGAAGGCACGCTCAAATGCCCGGCGATCAACGTCAATGACAGCGTGACCAAATCCAAGTTCGATAATAAATATGGCTGCCGCGAGAGCCTGGTGGATGCCGTGCGCCGGGCGACCGACGTCATGATGGCCGGCAAGGTCGCCGTGGTCGCTGGCTACGGTGATGTCGGCAAGGGCAGCGCTGAAAGCATGCGCAATGCCGGTGCGCGCGTCATGGTCACCGAGGCCGATCCGATCTGCGCGCTTCAGGCGGCGATGGAAGGCTACGAGGTCGTCACCATGGAGGACGCGGCACCGCGCGGCGACATCTTCGTCACCGCCACGGGCAACACCGACATCATCACGCTGGACCACATGCGTGACATGAAGGACGGCGCGATCGTCTGCAATATCGGCCATTTCGACAACGAGATTCAGGTGGCCTCGCTCCAGAACATGAAGTGGACCGAGATCAAGCCGCAGGTCGATCAGATCGAGTTCCCGGACGGCAAGCAGATCCTTCTCCTTGCCAAGGGCCGCCTGGTGAATCTCGGTTGCGCCACCGGCCATCCGAGCTTCGTGATGAGTGCGTCCTTCACCAACCAGACGCTGGCCCAGATCGAGCTTTGGCAAAACGCCGAGAACTATGAGAACCAGGTCTACGTTCTCCCGAAGGCGCTCGACGAAAAGGTCGCCGCCCTCCATCTCGACAAGGTCGGCGCCAAGCTCACCAAGCTCAGCGAGAAGCAGGCCTCTTACATCGGCGTCACGCCAGAAGGCCCCTTCAAGCCCGAAGCCTACCGCTACTAGTCATGTGATGACCTCATGGACTGGCCTGTGTCAGAGCACGGACATGAGAGGCTGACGATCGAACTGCCGGATCTCGCCGCGACGCAGGCGCTTGCGGCGAGGCTGGCGGTTGTTTTGCAGGGCGGAGATGTGGTAGCGCTCCGAGGCGATCTTGGAGTCGGCAAGAGTGAGTTGGCACGCGCCCTAATTCGAGCCCGCGCCGGCTCGGCGCTCGAGGTGCCAAGTCCGACCTTCACGATCATTCAGGACTATCCGCTGGAGGGCCTGACGATCCGCCATATCGACCTCTATCGTATTGCCGACCCGGATGAGCTGTTCGAACTCGGCCTCGAAGAGGCGCCTGGCAGGCACGAGGCCTGGCTGGTCGAATGGCCGGAGCGAGCAGCAGGCCGGTTTTCTGGGACTTGCCTGAGTTTGGCTCTGGAGGAGGGCGCACGTCCGGACGTGCGGGTCGCACACATCGAGGGCGACCAAGCCTGGATATCTCGCCTGCCAGCCATCGCCTCATGACGGACCGTAGCGCCACCATCGAAGAATTCCTGCAAGTCAACGGTCAGGGCCGCGCCCTGAGAGAAAAGCTTGCCGGCGACGCCTCGGCTCGGCGGTATGAGCGGCTGACCGGGGGCATCGTGCCGGCGATTTTGATGGACTGCCCGCCGGACCGTCTGGATGTGCGGCCGTTCTTGCGCATTGCGACATGGCTTCGGCAGGCGGGTCTGTCAGCACCCCTGATCTTCGCGGCGGACGAGGAGGCGGGGCTGGTCCTGATGGAGGATCTCGGCGACGATCTGTTCAGCCGCGTCTGTACTCAGGACGCCGAAGACGCCGACGAGACCGAGCTGTACGAAGCGGCGGTCGATGTGCTGGTGGCGATGCAGGCGCTCGAGCCGCTGCCGGATCTGCCCGCTTATGACGACGACAAGATGCTGGAGGAAGCGGCGCGTTTCACGCGCTGGTATGTCCCCGACTTGAGCGAGCATGCAAAGAGCGACTATCTCGACATTTGGCGAAGCCTGCTCCCCGAGATCCGTGTCGGACCCGAGGCGTTCGTCTATGTGGACTATCATGCGGATAACCTCCTCTGGCTGGAGAAGCGGAGCGGGCTCGATGTGGTCGGGCTTCTCGACTTTCAGGATGGGCGCATCGGTCCGCCGGCCTATGACTTGGTTTCGCTGCTGGAGGATGCCCGCAGGGATGTGCGCCCCGCACTCGCCGACGCCATGATCGCACGTTATCTGGAGCAGCGTTCGGACCTGGACGCAGACGCGTTTCGCACCTCCTATGCCGTGCTCGGCGCGCAGCGTAACTGTAAGATCCTCGGCCTGTTCTCCCGGCTCGCGGTCGAGGAGGGAAAGACGCAGTATCTGGCGCTGCAGGACCGGGTGCGCGCGCATCTGCAGCGGGATCTGCGCCATCCGTCTCTTGCCACACTTGCGGCCTGGTTTGACGAAAACCTCGCGTTAAAGATCGCGTCCTGACAAATCACAGTGTACAAACGCGCCCATGGCGCGGGTGTCGACCATTCCCGCCGGCGTGCCGTTCGTCGATGCGCTGGCGGCTGGGCTTCTCGCAGAGTCCTCGAAGATGGGGTCCGAAGGCGACGCGCTGGCGCTCGCCGATATGCTGGTGCTGCTGCCTAATCGCCGCGCCTGCCGAAGTTTGCGCGATGCATTCTGGCGAGCTGGCAAAGGTCAGGCCCTGGCCCTGCCAGCCATTCAGCCGATCGGTGATCTCGATCCCGACGACCTGTTGCTCGATGCCGAAAGTGAGCTCGACCTGCCGCCTGCCATCGATGGTCTCAAACGCCGCCTTCTGCTGACGCGCCTGCTGATGCGCGCACGGGCGCTGGATCTGACCGCGGATCAGTCCGGCCGTCTCGCCGAGGATCTTGCCGGCCTTCTCGATGAGCTGCAAACCGAGCGCGTGCCTGTGGTGTCGCTCGATGACCTGGTGCCCGAGGCGTTTGCCGAGCACTGGCAGCGAAGTCTCGAGATCCTGCAGATCATCGGACATCACTGGCCGGCGGTGCTCGAAGACGAGGGTGTGATCGATCCTGCGGAGCGTCGGCATCGCGTCCTGACAGCGATCGCGGAACGCTGGATGGCAGCACCACCCGCCAGACGGATCGTGGCGGCGGGCTCGACCGGGAGCATCCCGGCGACGCAGGCGCTGCTGGGCGCCGTCGCATCGCTGCCGAACGGCGAGGTCGTTCTGCCAGGGCTCGATAGAGACCTCGATGACCCGAATTGGGCAGCGCTGACGCCGCAGCATCCGCAGCATGGCCTGAAGCAGCTCCTCGATGAGCTCGGTGTTGCGAGGATCAGCGTGAGGACCTGGCAGGCGGTCGATGATCGACAGCATGAAGACTTCCGGCCGCGATCAGGCCTGCTTGGCCATGTGATGCGACCCAGCGGTTTGGAGGGCGGATGGCAAACGGCAATCGATCCCGTGGCGCTCGACGGCCTCACCCTTGCTGAACATGCCGATCCCGCCGCGGAGGCGCTCTTCATTACGCTTCGTCTGCGCGCAGCACTCCTCGAGGAAGGCCGGACGGCGGCACTGATCACGCCTGATCGCGCGCTGGCGCGCCGCGTGGTGGTCGAGCTCCGGCGCTTTGGCATCGAGATCGACGATACCGCCGGCGTGCCGTTGGATCGGACGGCGCCCGGCAGCTTCCTCCTTTTGACGGCGCGCCTTCTGCTCGACGACATTAGGCCGGTGGCGCTGCTTTCGGTGCTGAAGCATCCCTTGATGCGCGCAGGACTTCCGGCCGACGTCGTGCGCCGGCGGGCGCGGGCGCTGGACCGCCTGGTGCTGCGTGGGCCGGTGATCATCGGCGGTTTTCGCCAGATCATCGGCGAACTCAATGATCGACGTGCGGCGATCGCCGCTCACGGCGAGGAACAGGCATCGGAGAACGAGCTTGTTGAGCTTCGCGACTGGCTTGAAAGCCTGGCGTCGCTCGCCGAGCCCTTGGCCGCTCTCATGAGCGAGGACGAGGTGCCGCTGGATGCGCTGGTTCTTGCTCATATGCGCTTCGTCGAAGCGCTGGCGGCGGTTGATGGCAGCGCCGAAGCGCTTTGGGCGAAGGAGGCGGGTGAGGCGGCGGCGGCCCTGGTGCGCGACCTGCTCGATGCCGCCCACGCCGATGATCGCCTGCCGCCCAAGGCCTATCCGGCCTTTCTTGCAGGTCTGATGACGGCGCGCCTTGTCCGTCCCAAGCGGCCTGCCCATCCGAGGCTCACCATCCTCGGCCAGCTGGAAGCGCGCCTGCAGTGGGCGGATCTCACGGTCATCGCCAGCCTGAACGAGGGCGTCTGGCCGCGTGTTGCCGAGCCCGGACCCTGGCTTAACCCATCGATGCGCGACAGCCTCGGGCTGCCCGCTTTGGAGCGGCGGATTGGCCAAGCCGCGCACGATTTCGTCCAGGCGGCTGCCGGCGGTGAGGTGGTGCTGTCCCGCGCCGACAAGGATCTGGACGGTAGCCCGACCGTGCCATCCCGCTGGCTGGTGCGGCTGAAGGCTCTGCTCGACGGACAGCTCGACGAGGGCTGGACCGGGATCGCGGAAAAGGCGGATTGGCGGCAATGGGCCTCGAACCTGGATCAGATGACCGATCGGCCGCGTCCGGCGGAGCAGCCGAAGCCAAAGCCGCCGGTGTCGGCGAGGCCACGGGAACTGTCGGTAAGCGATGTCGGCCTTTGGATGACCGACGCCTATGCGCTTTATGCCAAGCGCATCTTGAAGCTGAAGCCGCTCGAAGCGCTGGAGGGTGATCCCGAGGCGGGCGATCGTGGCACGATCATCCACGAGGCGCTGGAGCGTTTTGTCCGTGCGTATCCGGACGCGTTGCCGGAGGATGCACTTAGAAGGCTCCGGGAGTGTGGCCAGCGGGCGTTCGCCCGGTTTAAGCAGCGCCCGCAGGTCCAAGCGCTGTGGTGGCCGCGCTTTCTCCAGGCGGCGGCCTGGGTGGTGGCGGAAGAGGAGGGTCGTCGTGACGCCCTCGCGAACATCCTGGTGGAGGTGAAGGGCGAACTCGTTATCGAGGCTCCTGCTGGACCGTTTCGCCTGACCGCGCGCGCTGATCGCGTGGAGCGGCGACGTGATGGCGGCGTGGTGATCGTCGACTACAAGACCGGCAAGCCACCGGGCAAGCCCGAGATGGCACTTGGTCGGGCACCCCAGCTCCCGCTGGAAGGGGCGATCCTTGAATCCGGCTGCTTTGCCGGGATCGATGGGGACGATGCCCGAGTCAAGCTGTCGGACCTTCAGTTCTGGCAGCTCGCCGGCGGTGAGCAAGGGGGGAAACTGGAGCGGCGCTCACCGGAGTTGGTGGCGGAAGCGTTGACAGGCCTTGCGGCACTGGTCGCTCATTATGACAGCGATAGCACGCCCTATCCCGCCGCCTATCGACCGCCGACCGCCGGCCGCCGCGGCGACTATGACCATCTGGCGAGGCTGGGCGAATGGCCCAACTGACCGTCATGCCCGCTGCGGCCCGCCCGCAGCCGACGCCGGAACAGCATCGGGCGGCTGATCCGCAAAGCTCGGTCTGGGTGAGTGCTTCCGCCGGCACCGGCAAGACCCGCGTGCTCTCCAACCGCTTGCTGCGGCTCCTGGTGGAAGGCGCCGATCCTGCGAGCATCCTTTGCCTCACCTACACCAAGGCGGGGGCGGCGGAGATGGCAAGGCGGGTGCAGGATGATCTCGCCAGGCTCGCGACGTTGACCGAGGCCGAGCTTGTCGCCGATCTCGAAGGCCTGCTCGGCCGGCCGCCGACGGAAGCGGAGCAGGAGCGGGCGCGAAACGGCCTATTGACCGTGCTCGACCTGCCGGGCGGGCTTCGCATCATGACCATCCACAGCTTTTGCCAGTCCCTGCTCTACCGCTTTCCGCTGGAATCTGGCGTCAGCCCTCATTTCGAGCTGTTGGAGACGCGTGCCTCCGCGGGGTTGCTGCGCCAGGCGCGGGATGCCGTGCTGATCGACCGGACACCCGCGATCAGGGAGGCGGTTAGGCGTGTGGCGGTCGCTTTGGGCGAGCATTCCCTGGGCGAGGGGCTGGCGGCGCTGGATAGAAAGCGCACCGAGTTCACCCGATTGCTCGATGATCATGATGGGAACGTCGATGCGGTGGTCGCCGCCGTCTACGGAGCGCTGACGATCGAGCCGGGCATGACGGTGGAGGGGCTGCGTGAGCAGGCTGTCGATGATCCATCGATGGATGAACCCGGGCTTTTCGCCACCGCATCCGCCCTCCTGGCGAGCAGCAACGACAACGACAACAAACGCGGCGGCCGCATTAGTGCCTGGCTGCAGGCCGGTCCAAGCGAGCGTTTGAACACCTTTCGTGAGTACGAAAACATCTTCTTGAAAGCGGATCGTCGGCCCAAGGCGCAAAAATCGGTGGCGACCAAGGCGGTGATCGAAGGGCATCCGGCGGCATGGAACGCGCTGGAGCGAGAGCAGGAGCGGCTCTTGCAATCTGCCGAACGGGAAAAGGCCGTTGCCATCGCCGAGAAAACCTCGGCGCTGCTCAGGGTCGGGGCCGCGGTGATCCAGGCCTACCAGCGACGGAAACTGTCGGAGGGTAAGCTCGACTATACGGATCTGATCGACAGGAGTCGGAAGCTGCTTTCGGAGACCGATGCGGCCGACTGGGTGCGCTACAAGCTGGATCAGCGCATCGACCATCTGCTGATCGACGAGAGCCAGGACACCAGCCCGGATCAGTGGGTGATCGTGCAGGCATTGATCGAGGACTTCTGGGTCGGCGAAGGCGCGCGCGCATACCCGCCGACGCTCTTTGTGGTCGGTGATGAGAAGCAGTCGATCTTCGGGTTCCAGGGGGCCAATGTCGAGACGTATCAGCGGCTTCGAAGCACCTTCGAGGAGAGGGCCGGAGCGGCGGAGCGCCCCTGGCAGGATGTGCCGCTTGAACAATCCTTCCGCTCGGCGCCGGTGATCCTCGAGGCTGTTGATGCGGTGTTCGCGTCAGCCGGGATGCGGGTGGGTGTGCAGGGCGGAGACGCGCCGATGCAGCACCGGGCGTTCAAGGAGGACGCCAAAGGGCTGGTCGAGGTCTGGCCGCTGATCGAGGGCGAACCGGCACCTGAGGCGGAACCCTGGGCGCCGCCGGATAGAGCTTCGGTCGCCGCCAGTGCGGAGCTTCGTCTGGCGAAGATCATCGCCGAGCAGAGCCGACGCTGGCTCCTGGACAGCACGCCGCTCGCGAACAAGGGGCGTCCGATCGAAGCGGGCGACATCATGATCCTGTTGCCGAGGCGGGGCATTATGCAGGATCTGCTGATCCGCGAGCTGAAGAGGAACAATGTGCCGGTTGCCGGCGCCGATCGTATCGGCCTGACCGACGAGCTCGCGGTGATGGATCTCATGGCGCTTGGCGATGCACTCCTGTTGCCGGAGGATGATTTGAGCGTCGCCACGGCGCTGAGGAGCCCACTTTTCGACATCACTGAGGATCAGCTTTATCAACTCGCCTGGGACCGGGGCGATCGGCCGCTTTGGCAGCGTCTCGGTGATCTGCGCGAGTTGCACCCGAGCATCGCCGATGCCGATAACCGGTTCCGTGCGCTACTTGCCAAGATCGACTACGTGCCGCCCTTCGAGTTTTTCTCGCGTTTACTGGCGGAGGGAGCGCCCAGCGGCCGGCGGCGCCTGCTAGGACGTCTGGGGGCGGCCGCTGACATGCCGATCGAGGCCTTTCTTGCCCAGGCCATCACTTACGAGCGTAGCAACCCGCCATCTATGCAGGGCTTTTTGCACTGGCTCCGCGCCGACAGCGATCCCATCAGACGCGATCCGGATGAGGGCGGGAATGAGGTGCGCATCCTGACTGTGCATGGCTCCAAGGGGCTCGAAGCGCCGATCGTGTTCCTGGCCGATGCCACCTATCGAAAAACCACGCAAAAGGAACGGCTGCTTTGGCGCGAGGACGGCTTGCCGATCTGGAAGGTCGCTGACGGGGCCAGGGACCAGGCGAGTGCGACGCTGCACGCGCGTCAGGAGGTGCTGATGAAGGAGGAGCACCGCCGCCTTCTCTATGTCGCCATGACACGCGCCGAGGAGCGACTGATCGTCGCCGGCTGCACGCGCAAGGGTAAACGTGAACAGGCCGATGCGGCTGCCTTGCCGTCCAACTGGTACGAGATGATCAGGAGCGGCCTGGAGCATCAACCGAAGACGTCCGTCCAGACCATGAAGTTGCCAGGCGGGATCAAGGGTGACGTGCTGCGCTTCGGTGATGCGGAAGCTGATGCTATGCCGGCCGGACAGGCGGCCCTGCCGTTCGCCCTGGACGGTGGCGGGATGGCGCCGCTGCCGGACTGGCTGGCGGCGGCGGCGCGGGGTGAGATCAAGACCGCACCGCTTCAGCCGTCCGCCGATCCGCTCAGCGAGGACCCGCCCGCGGAATCACCGCTTTCCGACGAGCGTCAGCGACGGTTCGGCCGCGGCCTCCTGGTGCACAAGCTCCTGCAACTCCTGCCCGATCTGCCGGCCTCGGCGCGACCGGCCGCGATCGGCCGTTATCTGGAGAAACCGGGCCTGGGCCTGGATCAGCGCCTGCGCGAGGACATCGCGGCGGAAGTCACCGCCATCCTCGACAACCCGTCTTTCGGTGAGCTTTTCGGCCCATCCTCGCGTGCCGAGGTGCCGCTGGTCGGTGCGGTCGGCGGCCTTCGGGTGAGCGGGCAGGTGGACCGGCTCGCCGTGCTCGACGACAAGGTTTTCGTGGTCGACTACAAGACCAACCGACCGCCGCCTCGCGTGGTCGCGGACGTGCCGACAGCCTATGGCCGGCAAATGGCGATTTATCGCGCGCTATTGCGTCAGATCTATCCGGACCGCGATGTTTGTGCAGCCCTTCTCTGGACCGAGGGGCCTCGCTTGATGATGCTGGACGATGACTGGCTTGACGCTTTCGACGTGTCTTGAACATCCTCCGCATAGACCCCACCTGCGCTTGACGCTGCCGCCCTGGTCCACCTAGTCTCAGGGCAAGACGAGCCTGCGGATGCAGCGCTTCAATGGAATGAACCCACAGTGGGATGCAACGATGGCGATTATCGAAACCACCGATTCGTCGTTCGAATCCGATGTCCTGAAGTCGGAGACGCCTGTCGTCGTGGACTTCTGGGCGGAATGGTGCGGCCCGTGCAAGAGCATTGCCCCTCATCTCGAGGAGCTGGCCACCGAGAAAGGCGAGCAGATCAAGGTCGCCAAGGTGAATATCGACGACAACCCGCTCACACCAACGAAATATGGGGTGCGCGGCATTCCCACGCTGATGCTGTTCAAGGACGGCGAGCTCGCGGCGACCAAGGTCGGTGCGGTGCCGAAAAGCAAATTGTTCGAATGGGTCGACGAGTCGATGTGATCGTTGGACGGTCCTGTCGGCACGGCTTCGCCGCTGCCGGCGCCGTCACATAGGGCGCATCGGTAGCCATTCGGTCGATGGTGTGGTCGATCTGCATTTCCTGTGGGATCGACCACTTTACTTCCTGAAGCTTATCCTCGAAAACCATAGTTTCGCGCGCTCTTGAGGGAAGAATCGAGGGTGCTGAAAACCAGACACGTTCTAGTCGGATATTGCAGATGCGCTTTGCCGGTGCGGCAAGCTTGATTCTCTTCGTTTCGATCGCCGCCGGACCGGTTTCTGCCGAGGCTCCCAGCGATGATCTGGCCGACCGGTTCAGCCGCAATATCCTCTCCACCCTGACCGAAGAGAATGCCGCCGACTTGGCGCTGCTCACGCAATTCTACGTCGAGCGGGACATGGAGCCTGTCTGGATCGACAATGATGCGCCGAGCGAGCGCGCGCGCGAGCTCTTGCACATCCTGGAGATGTCGACCTTTGACGGGCTCAATCCCCAGGACTACGACATCCGCACCATCCGTAAACTGATCGATAGCCGCCATGCGGGCGAACTGGCGGAACTCGACCTTCGGCTCAGCCTCAGCCTGATGCAGTTCCTTTCCGATCTGGGTTCAGGGCGAACGGAGCCGAGCACGCTGAATCCCGAACTTTTCGTCTATCCCCAGGACATCGACAAAGCGAACGCGATAGAAGCGGCGGCCGAAGCAGAGAATATCGGGGTGTTCGTCGGCGGCTATCGACCGCGTCAGGTGGATTACTGGCGTCTCAAGGGCGTGCTCGCCAATTATCGGGCGATGGCGCGCACGGGAGGCTGGCCGACGATCGATGACGGTCCGCTCTTGAAGGAGGGCGATCGTTCGCCGAGGGTGACACAACTCCGCGCACGCCTCATCCGAGGTGGCGATCTGGCCCGATCGGACGAGGCGGACGCACCCGTCGCTTCGGATCTGTTCGACGAGACTCTCGCCGAGGCCGTGGAAGCTTTTCAAGCGCGCCACGGCCTGAAACAGGACGGTCAGGTCGGCCCAAATACGCTGAGCGCCCTGAACACGCCGATCGAGGAGCGCATCGAGCAACTCGTGCTCAATCTCGAGCGCCGCCGCTGGATGGCCGACGGCCTGGCGTCCCGTTACATCTACGTCAATCTTGCCGATTTCCATCTTCAGCTGGTCGACAATGGGGAGGTGACCTTCGAGACTCCCGTGGTGATCGGCAGTCAGTTCAACAAGACGCCAGTGTTCTCGTCCGACATGACCTATATGGTCATCAATCCCTATTGGAACGTGCCGCAGAGGATCGCGGCTGAAGAACTGTTGCCGAAGATGCAGTCCGATCCCCGCTACTTCGAGAAGAACGGATTCGATCTCTTCGAGAACTGGGGCTTGAACGCGGAAGAGCTGGATCCCGAGAGCATCGAGTGGTCAGGCGTCGCGCCGGAGAACTTCGGCTACAAGCTCAGGCAGCGCCCGGGGCCGACCAACGCGCTCGGCCGGCTGAAATTCATGATGCCGAACGACTACGCGATCTATCTGCACGACACGCCGGAGCGTGCGCATTTCGATGCCAATGAGCGCAGCTTCAGCCACGGCTGCGTGCGTGTCGCCGAGCCCGAGGCCCTGGCCCATGCCATTCTCGCCGGGCAGACGGATTGGTCGCTGGATGAGGTGCTGGACGCCGTCGAGAGCGGCGAGCGCCAGCAGATCAATCTCTCGAAGTCCCTGCCGGTTCAGATCACCTATCTGACCGCCTGGGTCGACGGCGGCAACAGGGTGCATTTCAGAAACGACGTCTACGACCGGGATGAGATCCTGGCGGATGCGCTGACCAACAATCCGAGACGGCGCGGCGTTTTCGCCGAGGGGGCGAGCACCGAAGCCCATCTCGACGACTTCGAACTCGATCTGGAAGGCGCGACGACAGCGCAGTGACCCTCGCGGCCGATCGCGCCGCGAGGATTATTCTCTAGTCAAAGCTCGAAGCCGCGAAGCGCCATCGCGCGCTGCCATTTCGTGGCGATGTCGTCGTCGAACAGGAGCGCGTCGTCCGAGTCGACCACGAACCAGGATCCGGCGGTGATCTCGTTTTCCAGCTGTTCAGACGCCCAGCCGGCATAGCCTAGAATAAACAGGCTGTCGCCGCTCGGGCCTTTGCCGAGCGCCAGATCAGCGAGCACGTCGTCCGAGCTGGACACGGCGAGGTGATTGCCGATGTCGACGGTGGTGCCGGTGCGGTAGCCGTCACGATGCAGGACGAGGCTGCTTTCCGGCTCGACCGGACCGCCATAATGCATCTTGACCAGCGCGTCCTGGGAGGGATCGCCCTCGATGCCGAAGGCGTCGAGCAGGCTGCCGACGGGACCCTTGGCCATGAGGCGGTTGATCACCAAGCCCATGGCGCCGAAGGCATCGTGGTGCACCATATAGATCACGGTATGTCGGAAATTGGGGTCATGCATCTCTGGCGAGGCCACCAGATAGCGTCCTGTCAGGGTTGTGGAGCGTCCATTGGGATTGGTGTCGCTGGTCGCCGCATGGGCGGTGCCAGCGGCAAGCAGACCGATACCGAGCACGAGCGCGAGGAACTTGTTGACGATGGCCATAGGCGCGTTTCCCCCAGATCCAGCGTTGCCCTCTCTTTAACTATTGGCGCGCAAAACGTGCCCGGCAAGGTAGAGGGACCCACAGATCAGAACGCGGACGGGGGAGGAGCTCTGTTCCGCGATCGACGAAAGCGCAGTGGGAACGTCGTCTGAAACGACCGCGGCGAGGCCGAGATCATGGGCTTCCTGCACCACCTCAGACGGGTCGCGGCTGGCCTGCTCGTCAGGCACGGGAACGGCGTGCAGGGTCTCGGCGAAGGGGGCCATCGGGGCCAAAAATCCCTGCGAATCCTTGGTGTTGATCATACCGACCACGAGGTGAAGCGGCCTCGGGTCGGCGGTGTCGATGAAGGCGGCAAGCGCTTCGCCGGCGGCCGGGTTATGCCCACCATCCAGCCAGAGCGCCGACCGTTCCGGCAATAGGTCGTGAAGCGGTCCACGGATCAGTCTTTCGAGCCTTCCGGGCCAGCGTGCTTTTTCCAGCCCCTCGGCGATCGCCTCACGGGATGGTGACAGCTTGCCGAGCATCAGGGCGGCGACCACAGCGAGGCCGGCGTTCTCGATCTGATGCTCGCCGCGCAGTGCCGGCAATGGGAGATCGAGGTCTTCGTCGCGAAAGCGCACGACGAGCCGATCGCTGACGTGATCGGCGTGCCAATCACGTCCATGGAGAAGAAGCGGCGCGCCGATCGCATCAGCCCGCGCCTGAATGGCGCTCAACGCCTCGGAGCGCTGCGGGCCGAGGGCGCAGGGCACGCCGGGCTTCAGAATGCCGGCCTTCTCGCCGGCGATCTGCTCCAGGCGATCGCCGAGAAAGGCCTGATGATCGTAGGAGACGGGCGTGATCAGGGTCAAAAGGGGGCGATCGATCACGTTGGTCGCATCGAGGCGTCCGCCGAGGCCGGTTTCGAGTAGCAGGATGTCGGCGTGCCGTTCGGCGAACGCGAGGAAGGCGGCAGCGGTGGTGATCTCGAAAAAAGTGATAGACTCGCCGCGATTGGCCCGCTCTGCGCGGTCCAGCACGTCGGCGAAGGCCGGTTCGTCGATCGGCTCGCCGTCCAGCAGAATGCGCTCGGCAAAGCGCACCAGATGCGGCGAGATGTAGCGCTGCACCCTGCGTTGATCCGCGCGCAGCATCGAATCGAGCATGGCGAGCGTCGAGCCCTTGCCGTTGGTCCCGGCGATGTGGACCACGGGGGCAAGGCGGCGTTCGGGATGATCGAGGGCGTCGAGCAGGCGTTCCAGGCGGCCGAGCGATAGATCGATGGCTTTGGGATGCAGCGCCTGCAAGCGATCGAGGATCAGATCGCTATCCGCGTTGGTCATCGCCTGCGCTCCTGACCTGGACGTCTGGCCATGGCGTCGCCGGCGGGATCAGCCGCCGGAGCTGTCCTCGGAGGAGGGGCTGCGCTTGCCATCTGGCTCAGCGTCAGCGTCCGCGACCACGGTCACGTTGCCATCGCTGTCGATGACCTCGATCCGGCTTTGATCATCGAGCACCTCGACCAGGCCGGGCGCTGCCGGCACCGGCAGCGACTCGGCCGAGTCGTTCTGGCCGGCGTCGGTCAGCATCAAGAGCTGCAGAATACGCCCGAGTTGCTCCTTCAGCTGAAACCGATGGACGACCATGTCGATCATGCCGTGATCCAGCAGATATTCCGCTGTCTGGAAATCGTCCGGCAGGCTCTCGCGGATGGTCTGCTCGATCACCCGGCGGCCGGCAAAGCCGATCTGGGCACCGGGCTCGGCGATCGCGATATCGCCGAGCATGGCGAAAGAGGCGGTGACGCCGCCGGTGGTCGGGTCGGTCAGGATGGTGATGTAGGGAAGGCCGGCCTCCTTCACCTCCTCGACCGCGATCGTGGTGCGCGGCATCTGCATCAGGGAAAGAGCACCCTCCTGCATGCGGGCACCGCCGGACGCGGTGATCACGATGAAGGCCGCCTCCTGCATCAAGGCGAGGCGTGCTGCCGCTAAAAGGCCCTCACCGAGGGCAACGCCCATCGAGCCCGCCATGAACTCGAAATTCATGACGGCGACGACCGCCGGAAGCCCGTCGATCTTGCCGTGAGCGGCCTCGACCGCATCGGAACGACCGGTCTTGGTCTGGGCCTCCTTCAGGCGATCGGTATAGCGTTTGCGATCGCGGAATTTGAGCGGATCCGGCTCGGACTTCGGCAGCTCGATCTGATGCCAGCTCTCGTCGTCAAAAAGGGCGTTGAAGCGAAAGTCCGGGCCGACGCGGAAGTGATAATCGCAATGCGGGCAGACCTGGCTGTTGGCGGCGAGATCCCGATGAAAGATCATCTTCTCACAGCGCGGGCAGTTGACCCAAAGATTCTCCGGCACCTCCGGCTTGCTGCCGACCAGCGCCTTGATCTTGGGCCGCACATAATTCGTCAGCCAATTCATGGGGACGCGGTCCCCCGCGCGGACTTGATGGAGTTGGCGAGGTGGCTGACCTGTTCCAGGAGGGCGTCGATCAGACCCGCGTCGGGGCGGCCGTTCTCGTCGAGGCTGGAGGCGATCTTGTCAACCAGGGCGGAGCCGACGACCGCCGCGTCGGCCACTTTGGCAATTTCGCCTGCCTGTTCGGGCGTGCGGATGCCGAAGCCGACCGCGACCGGAAGCGGGCTGTGGGCGCGGATCCGCTCGACCGCCTGGCCGACCAGCTCGACCGTCGGCGCGCCGACGCCGGTGATACCGGTCATCGAGACGTAGTAGATGAAGCCCGACGTGTTGGCGAGGACGGCCGGCATGCGCTGTTCATCGGTGGTAGGGGTCGCAAGGCGGATATTGGCGATGCCACGCTCGAGGGCGGGAAGGCAGAGCTCCTCGTCCTCTTCCGGCGGCAGGTCGACGATGATCAGGCCATCCACGCCGGCGGCCTTGGCATCATCCAAGAAGCGTTCGGCGCCATAGTGATAGATCGGGTTATAGTAGCCCATGAGGACGATCGGTGTGTCGTCATCCTTCCGGCGAAAACTGCGCACCAAGTCGAGGACTTTCGCCAGCGTGATACCTGACGCCAGCGCTCGCAGCGCTCCGGCCTGGATCGAGGGACCGTCGGCCATGGGATCGGTGAAGGGCATGCCGATCTCGATCACGTCGGCTCCCGCCGCCGGCAGGCCTTCGATGATCGCGGTCGATGTTTCGATGTCGGGATCGCCAGCGCAGAGATAGGTGACGAGGCCGGCTCGATCAGCTTCCTTCAGCTCGGCGAAACGAGCCTCGATTCGCCCGCTCATATCTCGGCTCCCAGCGCGTTGGCGACGGTGAAAATGTCCTTGTCTCCCCTGCCGCAGAGATTCATGCAGATGATGTGGCCCTTCGGGAGACCGGGCGCAATCTTCAGGACATGGGCGAGCGCGTGGGCGGGCTCGAGCGCCGGCAGAATGCCCTCGACCCGGCTGAGCTTCTGGAACGCGTCCAGGGCCTCCCGGTCGGTAACCGGGACATAAGTGGCGCGACCCTGGTCGCTGAGCCAGCTATGCTCGGGACCGACGCCCGGATAGTCGAGGCCTGCGGAGATCGAATGGGGCTCGATCACCTGGCCGTCGTCGTCCTGGAGGAGATAGGACCTCGACCCATGCAGGACGCCGGGGGTCCCACCGGTGATCGCTGCCGCGTGCTTGCCGGTATCGATGCCGTGGCCCGCAGCTTCGACGCCGATCAGCGCCACCTCCGGGTCGTCGAGGAAGGGATGAAACAGGCCGATCGCGTTGGAGCCGCCGCCGATTGCCGCGACCAGCGTGTCGGGGAGACGGCCTTCTTTCTCCATCATCTGTTCCCTGACCTCCTGGCCGATGATCGACTGGAAGTCTCTGACCATGGCCGGGTAAGGGTGTGGACCCGCTGCCGTGCCGATCAGGTAGAACGTGTCCTCGACATTGGTGACCCAGTCGCGAAGCGCCTCGTTCATCGCGTCCTTGAGGGTCGCGGAGCCTGACGTCACCGGGATGATCTCGGCGCCGAGGAGCTTCATGCGAAAGACGTTGGGCTGCTGCCGCTCGATATCCTCGGCACCCATGTAGACCACGCAGTCGTAGCCGAGCTTCGCGCAGACCGTCGCCGTGGCAACGCCATGTTGCCCGGCACCGGTTTCGGCGATGATGCGCTTCTTACCCATGCGACGGGCGAGCAGGATCTGACCGATGCAGTTGTTGATCTTATGGGCGCCGGTGTGGTTGAGCTCGTCCCGCTTGAAATAGATCCTGGCGCCGCCGAGTTCCTCGCTCAAGCGCTCGGCGAAATAAAGCGGGCTCGGCCGGCCGGTGTAATCGGTGCCCCATCGCTGTAGCTCGGCTGCGAAAGTTGGATCGTTCTTGGCGTCCTCATAGGCTTTTTCGAGCTCGAGGATCAGCGGCATCAGCGT
>JBCCIN010000014.1:0-28416 GCA_039028235.1 Pseudomonadota bacterium | reverse complement strand
GGGATAGATTAAGCAAAGCTTTAGAAGGACCACATATCCCGATACTTTTCCGCCCCCATCCATTGCCTTGAAGGTACCCCGGGCACAGCTTGTATAGTGAGCTGGGTCCATTGCCGCAGGAAAAGGTCGGGGCAAATGTCCGAAAGAGATCGCCAGTCAGACGGAACTTTTGGCTTTGCTCGGGGCTCCAAAGCCGGTCAGCCCAGAGGACCGGCCTCCGTTCGCTTGGTCTATTCGGACGAGGAGGTGAGGCCTCCGACGTCGGCAGAGAGGCAGCCGCCCGCCGCTCAGCGAGAAAGCGTCGAGGTTTCGGGGCAGGGGGACCACTGGGTGGTCAAGCCGAAGGCGGCACCGCCGTTCAGGCATCAAGCGGACCCGGTGACGCCTCATATGCCGCAACGTCGTCGCGCTGCCCCGTCCGAAGGTATCAGCGCCGCTTCAATGGCCACGAAACAAGCGGACGGCGTCCACCCGCACTCGCGACGCTGGCTGGCGCTCGGCCTTGCTGGGATGGTCTATGTGGTCGGCATTTCCGGCTTGTGGGCGATGGTTCGGACGTTTGACGAAACGGCGGGCGCGCCGCTGACGCCTGCCGGCAGCGAGAAAGTTCTGCCGCCGATCGAAGAGTCGATCGACATACGCGATGCACAGCTCTTGGACGGCCCATTCATTCCGAAGTTCAAGCCGGAGCTTTCTCCGGAAGCCGGCGGCGACGTCGCGTCAGTGGATCTTCAAAAGGAAAGCTGAACCGAAGCCCGGCGTGATTGTGCCGGCAAGACGCCCCAAATTGTCTAGACTCTCAGTCGCCCGCAGCGGCCTTGCGGGCGGCCTGACGTCTTGCTCGAAAACTCGGCATGAAGACGAGGAGTGCGGCCAGGATGAGCAGGCCCAGCGTCATCGGCCGTTCCCACATGAAGCTGACGCCATCGGCAATGTTGGCGGCGCGGGCGAAATTGTTCTCCATCATCGGGCCGAGAATGAAGCCGATCAGGAGCGGCGCCAGGGGATAGCCGGCGAAGCGCAGCACGGTTGCGATCACGCCGAGCCCGGTCATGAACAGGAGTTCGGTCGCGTTGTTCTGGCCGATATAGGCGCCCATCAGGGTAAAGAAGAGGATAAAGGGGATCAGATAGTTGCGGGGTATTGCGAGCAGCTTGGCGATATAGGGAATGAGCGGCAGATTCAGGATCAAAAGGATCACATTGCCGAGATACATCGACATGATCACCGCCCAGAAGATCTCCGGGTTCTCGATCATGAGGCGGGGACCGGGCTGCACGTTCAGTGCCACCAGGGCGCCGAGCAGGATCGCTGTGGTGCCGGAGCCTGGAATGCCGAGCGTCAGGAGCGGCACGAAGGAGCCGGTGCAGGCAGCGTTATTGGCGCTTTCCGGGGCGGCCAGGCCCTTGATCGATCCCTTGCCGAACTGCTTTTGGTCCTCGGGCGAGGCGATGTTGCGCTCGACGGCGTAGCCCAGGAACGAGGCGATCGTTGCCCCCGCTCCTGGCAGGACACCGATCAGAAAGCCCTGAATCGACTGCCGACCGACCACGGGCGCGATCTCGCGGGCTTCGCTGCCGCTAATGCGCAGGCCGGTGATCTTGCCGCTGCCGTCGCCATCGCCGGTTTTGGAGCGGTTGGGATCGAGGATCAGAAAGATCGCTTCGGGGAGAGCGAAGAGGGCCATGGCCAGGGTGATGAAACCGAAGCCCGACTGCAGATCCATGATGCCCATGGTGAAGCGCGGTGCATTGAAAAGGGCGCTCTCGCCGATGGTCGCCATCATCAGACCGAGCACGGTCATCATCAGCGCCTTGCCGACTTGGCCGGAACCCGCGAAGGCGGCGATCGCGGAGAGGCCGACCACCATCAGGGCGAAATACTCGGGCGACTGAAAAAGAAGCGCTACGGAGACGAGGGCAGGGGCGAAGGCCATCAGGAGGATCGCCCCAATGGTGCCACCGGTGAACGATGCGATGGCGGCGACGGTGAGCGCCTTGCCTGCCTTGCCGGAGCGGGCGAGCGGGTAGCCGTCGAACGAGGTCGCTACCGTCGAGGCCACGCCCGGGGCATTGATCAGGATCGACGAGGTCGAGCCGCCGAAAATGGCGCCGTAGTAGACGCCGGCAAGCATGATCAGCGCGGCGGACGGATCGCCGATCGAGATCGCGACCGGAATCATGATCGCGATGATCGACATCGGACCGAGGCCGGGCAGCATGCCGATGAAGGTGCCGATCAGACAGCCGGCGATGACCATTGCCAGGTTCTTGATCGAGAGGGCGGTCGCGAGGCCTAGGGAAATGCCTTCGATCATCTAAAAGAGCCTCGGCCAGGGGCTGAGGAAGATGCCGAGGATCTCCTGCACCAGATACCAGACGACGATCGTTCCGACCAAGGCGATCGGAATCATGAGACTATAGCGGCGCTCACCGAGGATGAAGGCCCCGCCCGCGAGGAAGAGGGTGGTCGCGGCGATGAAGCCGATCGGGCGAAGCAGGAGGGCATAGGCGACCATCGATCCGATGAGAAACAGCGCCTGGCCGAACTTGTAGTCCTGGAGGCGGCGGTAGTCGATGCCACTTTCGGCGCTGTTCACCTCACTCGGCTTGGAGGAGACGATCACCGCGACGGCGATAAGCGCGCCGACAATGCTGAGTATTTTTGGAAAGGAACTCGGCCAGACGGGCGCACGCTTCAAAATCGGCGGCAGGAGATGATCCATGCCGACATAGGCCGTATAGCCGTATAGGCAGCAAAACAGCAGGAACAGCAGACCGATTGTGCGCTCTAGGGTCATGGCCCTCTTTTAGTTCCCGAGGTCCGAAACGGCCGGGAGCCGACGCTGAAGAATGCGTCGGCTCCCGTTAACGATGTCGTCGTTCGACAACGGTGTCGACGTTCGACTCAGAGGAAGCCGAGCTTCTTCATGAGATCGCTCATCACTTCTTCCTGGCTCTCGAGGAAAGACAGGAAGTCGTCGCCGGAATTGTGGATGTTGACCCAGCCGTTGCGGGCGCGGACCTCTTCCCATTCCGGTGTGTCGTACATGGCGGCGAGCGCATCACGATAGGCTTGTGCCTGCTCGTCCGGCAGACCGGGGGCCGCGAAGAAGCCACGCCAGTTCACGAACTCGACATCGTAGCCGAGCTCCTTCAGCGTCGGCGCGTCCGGAAGGGCATCGACACGCTCAGGGGCAGTGATCGCCAGCACCTTCATCTCGCCTGCTCTCGCCAGTTCGACGGCTTCAGAGAAGCCGGTGGAGCCCGCGGTGATCTCACCGGAGAGGATGGCGGCATTCATCTCGCCGCCGGCGTCATAGGGGATGTATTTGATCGCAGTCGAGTCGGCGCCCGCCCCTTCGAAAGCCATGGCGGCAACCAGATGGTCCATGCCGCCAGGCACCGAACCACCGCCGATGCTGACCGCCGACGGATCGGCGTTGTAGGCGTTCACCAGGTCCTCGAAGGTGTTCAGATCACTGTCCGCCTTGGTGATGATCGCGGCATAGTCGCCGATGGTACCGGCGATCAGAGTGAGGTCGCGGAAGTTCTGCGGGAACACGCCGGTGAGCGAGCGGATCACGATCGGCGTGGAGTTCACCATCAGCGTGCCGTGATTGCTCTCGGCATTCTCGATCAGATAGCCGATCGCCTTGCCGCCGCCGCCGCCGGACATGTTCTCGTAGCTAGCCTGACCGACCAGGCCGGCATTGGTCAGTGCCTCGCCCGTGCCGCGCGCCGTGCCGTCCCATCCGCCGCCGGCGCCGCCGGGGATCAGGAAGTGAATGCTGTCCAGCATCTTGTGGCCGTCGGCAAGCGCCGATCCACCCATCATGCCGAAAGCGGCTGCACCGGCAATCAGAGCACGGCGACTGGTTTCGAAAAAGGTCACGTCTTGTCTCCCGATTTTGACGTTCTTCGCAATTTCGCCGGCATCGTGGAGCGGCGAGGCGAATTCTTTCACTTCGTGGTGTCATTCTTGCCTGGAGATTTTCCAGGCGTAAAGGCGTTTCGCCAAGCTCGGCATAGCATGATGATGCGTTCTGTTCGCCGGCCCTACCTGATGACCATCACGGAGACGGGTGTGTGGTGCAGGACCTGTGCGGCGTTGGGGGCCAGGAAGCTGTCGCTCCAGGCGGGTTTGTGGGAGGCCATGACAATGAGGTCGGCTTTGATCTCGGTGGCGACCCGGCAGATTTCCTGGTGGATGCGGCCATGGGCGACGATGAGTTGATGCGGCAGATCGGCAGGCACCTTGTCGCTGATCAGCGTCTGCAAGGTTTGCCTGGCCTCCTCGAGAGCCTTTCCCTCGAAGTCCTTTGGAAAGTAGTTGGCGACGATGCTGGAGCCGAAGGTCGGAACGACGGTCATGACATGCAGGGTCGCCTGCCTCTGCCTCGCCTGAGAGACCGCTTCGGGCAGGGCCTTTTCCCATGACGGTTTTTCATCGGGATCGACAGGCAGGAGCACATGTTTTGCCATCATCTTTTCTCCCCGGGATTTGGTTCAGGCCTTGGCTTCGGCGGTTGCCTCCCGTGCTTCGGCGCGTCGCCGTTGCATCCAGACGACACCTGCAAGAAGCAGGAGAACTGGGATGTAGATCCAGTATTTGGATGGCTGATCTGCGGGCTGGCGCACCTGCAGGATCTCCTGATCCCAATCCAGACCGGCCTTTTGCGCGACACTGTCGAAAGCGACGTCGTCGACCAGGATCTTGTCGCCGTCCTCCCGAAGAGTGATGCCGGCCGCTTCGATCTTCTCGGCGCCGTCAGCGCCTTCGGGTATGGTGATCGGAGCGACAAATTCGATCGGCGAACCGAACTGGTCGAGGCCGGCGATGCGCAGGCGCAGTTCCGATCCGGGCGGGGTGTCTTCGAAAGCCTGGACGACTTCGGCCGGCGCCACGTCGTTGAACGGCGGCACGATCATGTCCATCCAGAAGCCGGGGCGGAACAGGGAGAACGCGATCAGCAGGAGGAGCGGGATCTCCCAGGCGCGCAGGCGATCGAAGAACCAGCCCTGGGTGGCTGCCGCGAACACCAGCATGGCGATGGTCGCGACGATGAACACCATGATCCCCTCTACCCAGCCGACGTCGATCAAAAGGAGCTGGTTGTTGAAGATAAAGAGGAACGGCAGAGCTGCGGTTCGGAGACTGTAGAAGAAGGCGACGAAGCCAGTCTTGATCGGATCACCGCCCGAGACCGCCGCGGCCGCAAAGGAGGCGAGGCCGACCGGCGGGGTCACATCGGCCATGATACCGAAATAGAAGACGAAGAGGTGAACGGCGATCAGCGGCACGATCAGGCCGTTTTGCTGACCGAGCGTCACGATAACAGGGGCGAGCAGGGCGGAGACCACGATGTAATTCGCCGTCGTGGGCAAGCCCATTCCCAAAATGAGTGACAGAAAAGCGGTCAGGAACAGGATCGCCAGGATATTGCCGCCGGAGAGGACTTCCACGACCTCGGCGAGGGCCGAGCCGACGCCGGTCTGGCTGACGGCACCGACGATGATGCCGGCGGTCGCCGTGGCGATGCCGATGCCGATCATGTTCCTGGCACCGGCCACCAGGCCGTCCAGTAGATCTTGAAAGCCCGCCTGCAATTCCGTGCCGACATCACCCACCTTGCGGAAAAACGCGAACAACGGGCGCTGGGTCACCAGGATGAAGATCATGAACACCGCACCCCAGAAGGCGGAGAGCCCCGGCGACAGGCGCTCGACCATCAGCGCCCAGACCAGCACCACCACGGGAAGGATGAAGTGCAGCCCTGCCTTGATGGTCGGGCCGGGCAAGGGGAGGGCGGTCACCGGCGCATTCGGATCGTCCATCTTGAGCTCGGGATAGCGTGCGCCATAGGCGATCAGAGCGACGTAAACAATCACCAGGCCGACCGCGATGATCCAGTTGGCGGCGGGGCCGAAGGCGGGGCGTATCCAGCCGATGCCGTAATAGACCGCGAACGAAATCGCGCAGAGCACGACCACGCCGAACAGGAACATGATCAGCCGCTGCATCAGCGGCCCCGGCTCGTAGGCGCGTGGCAGACCGCGCATATCCGCCTTCATTGCTTCCAGATGCACGATGTAGACGAGGGCAATGTAGGAGATCAGGGCTGGCAGGAAGGCGTGTTTGACCACGTCGAAATAGGGGATGCCGACATATTCGACCATCAGGAAGGCGGCCGCCCCCATCACCGGCGGCATGATCTGGCCGTTCACCGAGGACGCCACTTCAACGGCGCCCGCTTTCTCAGAGGAAAAACCGACCTTCTTCATCAGCGGAATGGTAAAGGTGCCCGTGGTGACGACATTCGCAATCGACGAGCCGGAAATCAGCCCGGTCATTGCTGACGATACCACCGCCGCTTTCGCGGGGCCGCCTCGCATATGGCCCATCAGGGAGAAGGCGACCTGGATGAAGTAATTGCCGGCACCGCCCTTGTCGAGCAGCGAGCCGAACAGAACGAAAAGGAAGACGAAGCTGGTCGACACACCGAGGGCGATGCCGAACACGCCCTCCGTCGTGATCCAGTGATGATTGACCACTTCGCCGAGGGTGTTGCCCTTATGCGCGATGATCGAGGGCATGTGCTGGCCGAAGAACGTGTAGACCAGAAACACCATGGCGATGATCATCAGCGGCGGGCCGAGGGAGCGGCGCGTCGCCTCGAGCAGCAGGATCATGCCGATCACGGCAACGATGTAGTCCTGGGTGATCGGCGCGCCCGGGCGGCTCGAGAGGCTCTCGTAGAAAAGATAGAGATAGGCCGCAGCGAACGCGCCGACGATGGCGAACAACCAGTCCTGAAGCGGGATGTAATCCTTCGGGCTGCTCTTCAGCGCGGGATAGGCGGTGAATGCCAGGAAGATCGCGAAGGCAAGATGAATGGAACGCGCTTCGGTGTCATTGAACACGCCGAAGCCGAACATGAATGGCAGTGGCGAGGCGATCCACAGTTGAAACAGCGACCACGCCAAAGCCACTGAGAACAGGAACTTGGCGACTGCGCCTGTGGGATTGCGGGCGCCTGTATCGGCCTGGGCGACAAGTTCGTCGAGATCCACGTCCTTGTCCGTCGTCCTCGCCGTCTCGCTCATACTGCCTCCCAAAGGCGCGGCCTTTGCCGGTTACTTGGTGGGATCTGACCCGATGGTTTGCGCCGCAGTCCTCGGACGTTGTGGTTTGTCTACAGCGTCTCCTCAATTCACCTGGGCTGGGAAGCGGCGGCGCAAACCGGCCCGCCGCCTCCAACCCAAGTCAACGCAGGGGCGCGTCGCCCCTACATCCAGCCTTGTTCTTTGTAGTAGCGCTCAGCACCGGGATGAAGCGGAGCGGTGAGGCCATCGGCGATCATATCCTCTTGGCTTAAGTTCTCGAACGCCGGGTGCAGGCCCTTGAAGCGATCGAAATTGTCGAACACGGCCTTGACCACCTGGTAGATGGTCTCCTCGTCGACCGAGGCCGAGGAAACGAACGTCGCCTTCACGCCGAAGGTGTTGGTGTCGGCGTCCGATCCCTTATACATGCCGCCGGGGATGGTGGCTTTGGCGTAGTAGGAGTTGGCGTCGACCAGGCTGTCGATCTCAGCACCCTCGACCGCGATCAACTTGGCGTCGGTGGTGGTGGTCGCCTCCTGGATCGAGCCGTTCGGATGGCCGACGGTGAAGACGATCGCATCGACCTTGTTGTCGCCGAGTGCTGCGGACTGCTCGGCTGACTTCAGCTCGGACGCGAGGGAGAAGTCGTCGGTCGACCAGCCGAGCGCGTTCATGATGACTTCCATCGTGCCGCGCTGCCCCGAGCCGGGGTTGCCGATATTGACCCGCTTGCCTTTCAGGTCCTCGAAGCTCTCAATGCCCGCGTCACCACGAGCGACGACGGTAAAGGGTTCGCCGTGGACGGAAAAGACGGCGCGCAGGTCCTCGAACTGTCCGCCTTCGAACTCGGGGGCTCCTGTATAGGCATAAGCTTGCCAATCGGACTGGGCGACGCCCATGTCCATCGAGCCTTCCTTGATTGCGTTGATGTTGGCGACCGAGCCGCCGGTCGAGGGGGCGGTGCATTTGATGCCGTGATCGGCCTGGCCGCGGTTGACCAGCTTGCAGATCGACTGACCGACCACATAGTAGACGCCGGTCTGACCGCCGGTGCCGATGGTGATGAACTTTTCCTCCTGGGCCGATGCACCGGTGGCGACGCCCAAAGCCAGTCCTGCTGCAAGAGCAACGGGATAGAACGCTCTCATGAGTTACCTCCCTTAGTCTGATCGTACGCCGAAGCGCGCTACGTGCCATTAGACAAGGTCTTGTCGCGCAAGGTCAACATGGTGATTTGTCAAGCTGATGTGTTTACAGCCGCTTGAGAGTAGTCCGCGGCAGTGCCTTCGTCGCCTGCCATCCAGACGATACTTTCGAGGCCGATGAACCGGCAAAGGCGTGCGAGTTCGGCTTCAAGTTTTTCCTGACGTCCGGCACCCAAGCGCACGCCCGGTTCTAGCCAGAGGCCGATCACCTTGAGAACCCCATCGGCGCGCTCCGCGCGGACCTCGATACGACCAACGAAACGATCGCCTTCGAGCATGGGAAGGACGTAGTAGCCATAGCGCCGCTTGGCCGCCGGCACGAAGATTTCAATGCGGTAATCGAACCCGAAGAGCCGCTTGAGCCGGTTGCGGTCGCGCACAACAGGATCAAACGGGTTGATGACGCGAAGACGCGAGGTCGGCGCTTCCAGGCTTGCCAGGCGGGATTCGATGTCCGGCGGTGCTAAGAGCGGCACCCAATCACCAGCCTCCGTCTCCACCGTTACCGGCACGAGACGCTGCCTCGCCTTCTCTGTCCAGGCTTTGACTTCGGCAAGGTCGGCGGCGTCCCAAAAACGCTGGAGCTCTCCCTCGCTCGCGAAGGCCAGCCGGTCGAGCGCCTGACGGCAAAGCCAGTCGATCTGTTCCTGATCTGAACGCTCATCGTCGAGGATCGCTTGCGGCACCAAACGCTCGGTCAGATCGTAGAATTTGGTGAACTTTTCCCGGTGCGAGGTCGAAAGCTCTCCCGCATACCACATGTAGTCGAGGGCTTGCTTATGCGGAGGGCGGCGCCAGGCGACCGTCTTGTCCACACACTCCGTATCAAAGGCGTGGGTGGATAGTGGCCCTTCCTGATGAATGCGGTGCTTGATCGCGGCAAGATCGATCTCATCCGAGATGGAGCCCCACCAGTTTGACCGGCTGACCTTCGCCTTCATGCGCTCGAATTGCCGCCGCCAGAGTGGGTAGCTGCTCATCGGCAGGACGGAGGCGTCATGGGTGAAATGCTCGAACACCCCCCGCTCCTTTGCGAGCAGCCTGTTGAGCATCGGCTCCCGATAGTGCTGGTTCCGGCTCCAGAGAATGTGGTCGTGCGCGCGTGCCACCACACGGATCGTGTCGAGCTGGACGAAGCCGAGCTTATCGATGATCCCCTGAAGGTCGAGCTTGCCGGTGGGCGGCGTCGCGAGGCCTTGGGCGTGCAGCCAGAGTCTCCGTGCGGCGCGATTGCTGATACGAAGGCTGTTTGGAGTCATGATAGCGAGCGCTTTCGACCTTGGGGCTGTTGGCGAACCCATAGATTGGCGCCGATTGTCGCCAACTGTCTGCCCGGTGCAAGACTTTCCTGTGGCGGAGGAGGGAGAACTTGCTGCCAGCGTGATGACAGCAGGCGGCCGATCGTGCTAAGCCCGACGCCGCTTCGTGATGCCGTACCGAGGAAGACATTCATGCGCGCAGAGATCAGCAATCTGGCCTCCGAGATCGAGCAGGGTCTGGCCCTGCTGAGGAGGCATCTTTGACTGGGATCAGGCCAATCGACGTCTGGAAGAGCTGAACCAGCGCTCCGAAGATCCCGATCTCTGGAACGACGCCGACAAAGCCCAGGCGCTGATGAAGGAACGCAATCGCCTCGCCGAGGCGATCGAGCGTCAGCATACCCTGGAGCAGGAACTGGCTGACCAGGTCGGTCTCGCCGAGCTCGCCGAGGAGGAAGGCGACGAGGAGACCCACAAGGAGGCGGAGGATGCGCTCGCCGCGCTGAAGCAGCGTCTCGCCAAGCTGCAACTTGAAAGCCTGCTCTCGGGCGAAGCCGATCAGAACGACTGCTTTCTCGAGATCCATGCCGGAGCCGGCGGTACCGAGAGCCAGGACTGGGCGGAGATGCTCCTTCGCATGTATGTGCGCTGGGCGGAGCGACGGGGCTTCAAGCTGGAATTCATCGAGGAGAGCGCCGGCGAAGAGGCAGGGCTGAAGTCGGTGACGGTCAAGGTGCTCGGCCACAACGCTTATGGCTGGATGAAGACCGAAAGCGGCGTGCATCGCCTGGTGCGCATCTCGCCCTTCGACAGCCAGGCGCGCCGCCACACCAGCTTTGCCAGCGTCTGGATCTACCCGATCATCGACGATTCCATCGAGGTGGAAGTCGAAGAAAAGGATCTGCGCGTCGACACCTATCGTGCCTCAGGGGCGGGCGGTCAGCATGTCAACAAGACCGACAGTGCGATCCGTATCACCCACCTGCCCTCAGGCATCGTCGTCCAGTGTCAGAACGATCGCTCACAACACCGCAATCGCGCCCAGGCCTACGACATGCTGCGCGCGCGCCTCTACGAGCTTGAGTTGCAGAAGCGCCAGGAGGCAGCGGACGCCGAGGCCGCCTCGAAGAGCGATATCGGCTGGGGCCATCAGATCCGCTCCTACGTGCTCCAGCCTTACCAGATGGTGAAGGATCTCAGGACCGGCGTCGAAAAGGGCAACGCTCAAGGCGTTCTCGACGGCGACATCGACGATTATCTCGAAGCGGCCCTGGCCCAGGGCGTGGAAAAGCGCCAGGCGGCGGAGGGCGAGACCAGCTAGCGGTGTGACCAAATCATCTGGTTCTCGCCCTGTGTCCTCTGCCGATCTTATGGCGTCACGTCATCGTGCCAAGCCGACCAGGAACCGACCGTTTTGCCCGATCGTCCAAGATGGCCGGCATTGTTGGTCTTCTTAGCCCGATCTTAACCCCAGCCCGCTAAATCTCTTCCTGGTCCATGCGATCGTGGGAGTCCGCCTACCCGCAAAAAGGTCGGGCGAGCCCCGGATTCCCAGGATCGCATGGACCGGCAAGACATACCGGAACATAGCCATGGCGGGTAAAGAAAGAATGAAAGTAGCCGGCTATATTCAACGCATAGGTCAAAACTTTATGGGGAGGATATGACGGGCCAACGAGGGCGCCATCCAAAATGGTCTTGCCGGCAGCCGTCGTCAAACTAGAGAGGATCCCAATCAAATGCGATCAGGATGCACGTTCTATCTCTTTGTTTCCCCGCATTTCCTTCTCGAACAGGTTTTTCTGCCTTTCCGGGAAAAGCTCCAGGCTCTATCGGCCGACTTCGTCGAGGGCTAGCTGCCTTGCCTGTTCAGGAGCCGGATGCCGCGGCTGAACATCCAGAGCCCGAAGCTGAGGGCTGCGAGCTCCAGAAGGACGGTGAGCGCGATGCCGTCTCTGCCGAGCGTTACCAGTTCGTCTCGCGCCATGATCACCGTGGCGTTGGTGCTGGCACTACCTCGCCAGAGGTCGATCAGGCCCGATGACATCACCGCGAGCTCGGTGACGATCAGCCAGGCGAGCGCTCCGCCGATCATGAGGAGCAGTGGACCTGCGATGTGACGCCGTCCCGACCAGGCCTGATAGGGGTGGTGCAGCCCGTGATAGTCGGGATTGGCTGCCGCCTCGTGATGACCCGCCTCCTGGGCCGCGCGCACGCGGCGGGCAAGAGCGAGCGCGATGCCGGTCTCCAGCGCTAGGATAGGAAGAACGGTCATGCCAAGCCAGTCGATGGGTTGACCCGCGGCGACGAGCAGCTCTTGAAGGATCAGCGGATAGTCATAGGCGCCATGCAGAAGAAACGGCACCAGAAGGGCAAGCGTGAGATAGGGTGCCCGCTTGTTCGGCAGGAAGTGGGCGAGACCGAAATAATAGCCCATGATCGCTCCGGCCATGGCGTGGAAGGGCACAGCGCTGACGGCGCGCCAAAGGGCGGTCTCCAGACCGGAATTGTAGACATAGGACCAGTTCTCGATCGCCGCGAAGCCGAGGGAGGCGGCGACGCCGTAGACTAGGCCGTCCATCGGCTCGTCGAAGTCGTTCCACCTGCGGCAGAACAGATAGAGCACCGCGAATTTCGACAACTCCTCGATACCCGCGACGATCGGAAAGGCGATGATGGCGCTCGCCACCCAAGGGCTCGATGCCAAATCGGCGAGCGGAAAAAACAGCATCTCGCCGATCAGTGCTGCCGGTGCGGCGGCGCCGAAGCCAAGGGCGAACGTCAGCCAGATCAGGCGGTGTGGCTCGGGATAAAGATCGCGGCTCGTGAAATACCAGAGCAATAGCAAGGCCGGCGCAATCGCCAGCACATGGAGCCAGAACGGCATGAGCCTATGTCCCGATCTTACCGAATTGCTGGGAGTCTAGAGCGGATCCGCCTCATATAAAACTCCTGCAGAAGCAGAGTGCACACCGTCTCGACGTTGCTGACTCTTCTCACTGCGGCTTTACGAAATCTTCACTTCCATGCGGCAAGCTTTGTGGGTGATCGTGGGTGCCAAAGCTTAAGGGAGTGTCGAGAAAACCGAGTCGGTTCTGGGGTGCGCCGCTGATGTCTTCAAAAAGAAGCCTGGTGGTCGCCTCGGCCATGCTCGGGGCTTGGCGACCGATGGCCTCAGTAGCCTTTGCGGCGATCGACCTGATGATGAAGCGGCCGTCCTGCCTGCACGTGCTCGATATTGGCGACGATGCCCTTGGCGGCGGTCTCGGGCACACAGTAGCTGGCGACATGCGGGGTGATCAGGACCCGCTCGTGCTGCCAGAGCGGGCTGGAAGCGGGCAGGGGCTCGGTGTCGAAGACGTCAAGCGTCACCGCCTCCAGGTGACCTCGATCCAGCGCGTCGACGAGATCGCGCTCCATCAGATGGGCACCACGTGCGGCGTTGATCAGGCAAGCTCCCTTCGGCAGCGTGGCGAACAGCGAGGCGTTCAGGATGCCCTTGGTATCGTCGGTGAGCGGCAAAAGGCAGATCAGCATGTCGGTCTCGGCGAGAAAGCCCGCGAGCTGGTCTCGTCCGTAAAACGTTTCGATGCCGTCCAGTTCCTTCGGGGATCGGCTCCAACCGCGAAGCTTGAAACCGGCGTCCTTGAGCATCGAGGCGGCCGCTTGGCCTAGAACGCCGAGACCCATGACGCCGACCGTCTTGTCCTCAGGCCGCTCCGGCAGGGCGAAGGTCCAGCGTCCGGCGCGCTGTTCGCGTTCGAACAGGTCGAACCGCCGATGGTGGCGCAGCACTGATGTCAGCACATAGTCCGCCATGGTGCGGGTCATGGAAGGGTCCACCATGCGCGCGAGCGGCACGTCAGGAAGGGTGCTGTCCGACATGAACGAGTCGATGCCGGCGCCGAGCGATAGGATGGCTTTGAGGTTGGGGTAGCGTGCGAGCTCACCGGGTGGCGGCGTCCAGACGAGGGCGATGTCGATCTCGGTGGGATCACCTACATCGTCCGGCCAAGCCCTGAAGTCCAGGGACGGCATCTCTGTGAGGAGCGCCTTTCGCCAGCGTTCGACAGGGTCGGCTTCACTTAAAAACAGGAGGGCCAACGAGCATCTCCTCGAGGGTCAATTTTTCTTCACTATTGGGCTCATTCGGCCCCGTCCTTCAGTTCGGTCAGGGTAGCAAGCGCGATCTCCCGATTGGGTCCGCCGAGGCGAACCGCCTCCACGGCTGCACGTACCGCGTCCGCATGCCGGCCCCCTTCCTTCAGGGTCACGGCGAGATTGTTCCAGGCTTCGGCGGCCTTGGGATGGAGAGCGACGGCTTGCCGGAAGGCCTGTTGTGCCGTCTCGATATCGCCTGCCGCATAGCGTGCATTGCTGAAACCCATCAGGGCGGGGAGGCTTTCCGGCCAGCGCTCCAGGAGAGCGCCATAGGCGGCTGCCGCGGCATCCGCCTCGCCGGCCTGCTCCAGACCGTTCGCCGCGTCGAGCCCCTCAGCCTCGCTGGCCGTCGATGGCAGCTCGCCGGGCAAGGTCACGGTCAGACCCCAGCGATCTGACGATTGCCAGGTCCGCTCGAATGCCAAAAAAGACGTGGCATGGCGCGCTTCGCGTCCCGAATGCAGCAAGAGCG
Source organism: Pseudomonadota bacterium (assembly GCA_039028235.1). Lineage (GTDB taxonomy): Bacteria > Pseudomonadota > Alphaproteobacteria > Geminicoccales > Geminicoccaceae > JANQPX01. The sequence continues at coordinate 14,213 of JBCCIN010000014.1, read as the reverse complement.
TCGAGCTGTCGAGGTCATAGCCGACGGCGACGGCGTAGTGCCAGACGGGCCAGCGCTCGATCCCGAGATTTTGCAGGACCAGAACGGGACGGCCGGCATCGAGTTCGGTCAGGAGATCCTTTAGGGAGGAGATCGGCAGTGCCAGGCGTCCTGCCCGGCGGGCGGCCTGGATGATGTCGGATTGCAGCGTGCCCTCAAGGCCGGGCGTGTAGACGGCAGGCGCGATTGTGGCCGGATCGGTATCGATGCCGGTGGCGCCGAGCATCATCGCGAGCGCTGCCGGGCCGCAATCGTCACGTTCGGCCTGGGGATGAAACGGCACGGAGGCGAGCGTCACGCTGGGTGCCAGGTCGATCGACGCGATCGACGGCATCGACACTTCCGGTGCTGCGCAACCAGCAAGTCCGGCCAGGATCAGGCCGCCGATCAGAAGCCTTTTGCGTGCCGGCACGGCTGAGTCTCTTCAGCGCACATAGCGCTGGGCGCCTGACCGTTCCTCGAAATAGTTGCGCGTTCGCGACTGTGTCTGTGACTGGTTATAGGGATCGGTATTGTAGTACTCGCTGCTGTCGAAGCGCTGCTGGCCCCTGCGGCTCGTGCGTTCGCCGAAACCACGGTCGCGACTATCGAAACGGTCGCGCCTGTAGGCCGAACGGCGCTCGTCATAGCCGTAATTATCGAACTCGGCTGGGCCGGCGGCAGGCTCCGGGTAGTAGGCCTGCACCTGACGGCCGCACTCGTCGGGACCGCAGACGAAGGGGAAGACGTTCATCATGCCGAGCGCGTCGAGGAGGACGGCGACGCCGAAGACGATGAAGATCGCGATCAGGATGGTGCCGACGCCCTCGCCGGCGGGGAGTTCGTCGAGCCTGCCGGCGATGTCGGCGATCTCCTGATCGGTCAGGGCGGCGATGCGCGCCTCTGCTTCGGCCGGCGCGATTCCGAGCGCAATCATCTCGGCGCGAACGTCGTCCCGTGCGAGAAGATCACGGATGCGCTCGCGCTGGGCCTCGGCCTGATCGGATGCGCCCGCCGCCGGCGTTTGCTGGTCGATGATCGTCTTGGTGGTGATCATCCCGGCATGGGCCAGACCGATCGGCAGGGAGGTGAGGGTCATGACAACGGCCATGAGCAGCGCTGTCAGCGGATGACGTCTTGTGGATAAGTTCATGGCTTGACCCGAAATCAAGAGACGTGAGATCTCAACCTTTGGCCGTAAAGTACGATCACCTCTAAAGATTTATCAGCCATCAATCCACAAATCAATGTTGCAGATTCGTTCCCGTGCAGATCCCCCCGCCAATCAGTGCCGTTGCCAGTCTGGCTGGATCTCGAAGATCTGGTCGATGGAGACGGGAAAGCCGTCGCCCGAGACGTCGGCGTTGCTCGCGACCAGGAGGAAGGTGGCGGCGAGGATCAGGCCGATGAGGACGGCGACGGCGATCTTGACCCAGCTATAGGGCCGTTCACCCTGGACCTCGCCGGTCTGGCCATTGACCACGAACTGATAGGCCTTGCCGCTGTAGCGGTAGGAGGCGACCCAGACCGGAAGCAGGATGTGCTTGAAGCTGATGTCGCCGTAACGGGTCTGGATGTCGTGGATGCGCTGGGCGTCGCCGCCGATATCGCGCCGGACGTCCGAGCGGATCACCTGCGCCATCTCCTGAGTGGCCTCGCGAAAGCCGGTCTCGAGATCGAGCTGGTAGGCTTCGCTGCGAAAGCCTGCGAGATACTCGTCCTGATACGGAACCAGATGCTCCTGCAGCCAAGGATCGAGATCGGAGGTCAGCTCGTGGGGAAGCGTGTGGCTGGCGAGGATGAGCACGTCGTCGAAGCGCCGGCGCACCCGGCCGCGTGCCGGACTCCAGCGCATCTTCGGCACCATGCGGCTCTGGCGCACGCGCCGGCCCTTGCGGTCGCGCACCACAAAGGTCTTGCGCTCGTGATGGACGATGCCGCGCTGGCCGACATAGCTGCTTGCCGTATCCGCATCGTAAGTCCAGTACGGAACGTACACGCCGGTGAGCTTGCCGTCGCCGCGCGCATATTTCTTGACCCCTGAGGGTGCGAACCATAGCGAGCTTAGCCAGCGCTGAAGCCGCTCCTTCGCATCCTTCTCGTTGAGCACGAAGGCGACCAGGGCCTGCGGCTTGATCAGCTTGTGTGGCTCGGTGCCGGCGACGATCGCGCTGCCGCAATAGGGACAGTCGTCGGCATGGATGTCCTGATCGAAGTCGAATTCGGCCGCGCAGCCTTCACATTTGACCGTTTTTCGAACTTCTTCCGGCGCCTGCCGACGCAGCAGGTCGACGGCGTGTTCGTAGTCGAGCTCGACGATCGGATCGCCGGAGGGCTCGATCCGGCTTTGATGACCGCAATGGCTGCAGCGGATCTGGTCCGTGCCCGGCAGATAGCGCAGCACAGCGCCGCAGGTCGGGCAGGGAAAGCGGGTCTCGACCCCGGCCTTCGATCCTGACGTCTCAGTTTGAGCCATCGCCACAGCGGGTCAGTTCCTCACTGGAGGAATCGGGTGATCTCAGTCCGACTTCGGTAGCGGCGGCGGCACGGCGGCGAGATGGCCGGCAAGCTCGGACACCTGTCCTGCCGGCCGCCAGTCGTCCATCCCCTGCGCCCAGACCAGCGTGTCGCGCCGAAGCCGGCCGTCCGCGACCATCTCAGTAAGCTGTGCATCGCCGAAAGGTCCCGCGATCTTGCCGCCGACGTCCACGTGAAACGTCTTGTCCGCAGGCAGGGGAGGAGGAGCTGCTGCGGCGCCGGCAGCTCCTGCCGACGTCGACGCTCCGGCCGCGCCGGTCATCTGGCTGGCCATGGTCTGACCCATGGCGATGCCGGCACCGATGCCGACGCCCGCGCCCGCGGCACCGCCCGGGTTCTCGGCGGCTTTGGCGATGGATTCGGCCGTCTGGTACTGGGTGTATTTGGTAAGATCGCCGACCACGCCCATGCTGGTGCGCCGATCGAGCGCTTCCTCGACCACATCCGGGAGCGAGATGCTCTCCACCATCATCTGCGAGAGTTCGAGGCCGTAGAGGTCGAACTCCGGCATGATCTTGTTGGTCAGGAACGTGCCGAGCTTCTCGTAGTTGGCGGCAAGATCGAGGACCGGGATGCCGCTGTCCGCCATCACCGAACTGAAGCGCGACACGATCATGTTGCGGAGCTGATCGGTGATCTCATCCGTGGTGAAGTGACCGTCCGTGCCGGCGATCTCGCGAATGAAGACGACCGGATCCTTGATCTTGGTGACATAGGTGCCGAACGCGCGCAGACGCACCGGGCCGAACTCGGGATCACGCAGCGTCACCGGGTGCTTGGTGCCCCATTTGAGGTCGGTGAAGCGCTTGGTGTTGACGAAGTAGACCTCGGCCTTGAAGGGGCTCTGGAAGCCGTGGTGCCAGTTCTCCATGGTGGAGATGATCGGCAGGTTCGCGGTCTCCAGTGTGTACATGCCAGGCTCGAACACGTCGGCGACCCGGCCTTCATTGACGAACACCGCAATCTGGCTCTCGCGCACCGTCAGCTGTGCGCCATATTTGATCTCATTGCCATGACGCTCGAAGCGCCAGAGCATCGTGTCCGCACTATCGTCGGTCCACTCGATGACGTCGACAAATTCGCCGACAATCTTATCCCAGATCATTTTTCCTCCTCCCACCGACGCGGTGGGGCGTTTACGCTGTCGCGGTTTCTGCCAAGGGCGTTCGGCGTTTCCGGTTGCGAAGTCATCGCTGGGTGAAACGCCAATGCGTCAGCAGTGTCACCAGGCAAGTTAACCCTCCGTTGGCAACGGAGGCGGCGTCTGCTGACGGGCGCGCGCGGCGGAGAGCACGTTTCTGAGCTCGATCTCACATTCAACGAGTTCCTTTTCCGCCTCGGCGCGCTTGCGCTTGCCCTCATCGGCGATCTGCAGGCTCTCCTCGATGGTCTCGATCAGCATGACGTTCGCCTGCTTCACGACCTCGATGTCAAAGACACCGCGCTCCACCTCTTTTCTGATTTCCGCATTGGCCTGCTTCAGGTTCTCGGCGTTGGCGGTCAGAAGTTCGTTGGTGAGGTCGGTCGCGTTCTTCAGTGTCTTCGAGGCCTGATTCGAGCGATGGATCGTGACCGCCTGAGCGAGCTGCTGACGCCAGAGCGGAATGGTGTTGGCCATGGTGGAGTTGATCTTGGTGAGCAGGCTCTTGTCGTTCTCCTGCACCAGCCGGATCGAGGGCAGGCTCTGCATTGCCACCTGGCGGGTGAGCTTCAGATCATGCACCCGGCGCTCCAGATCGTCACGTGCTGAGCGGAGATCGCGGAGTTCCTGTGCCTTCAGAACGTCACCGCTGGCCTCGGCTTCTTTGTGGAGGGCGGGAATCATGTCCTCGTCGGCGCGCTTCAGCATCTCCTCGCCGCCGGCGATGTAGTCGGCGAGCGTGTGGAAATATTCGAGGTTGGCCTCATAGAGCCGATCGAGCGAGGCGATGTCGGTCATCAGCGTGGTCTTGTGATGCTCAAGCTCGTCGCCGATGCGGTCGATCTGGTCGCGCACTTCCTCATAACGCTGCAGGAACTTCGCGACCGGCTTGCCCCAGCCGAAGATCTTCTCGATCCAGGATGGCTCCAGGCGAGGATCGAGGCCTTCGACATCGAAGCCACGCAGGATGGTGACCATGTTGTTGAGCGACGCACCGGCGGGACCCGTGTCCTTGTTCCTGACCCCTTCCAGCATGTGATCGGAAATGGTGGTCAGCTGCTTTTGAGCCTTGGAGCCAAAGAAGATGATCGAGTTGGCGTCATCCATTTCCAGCTCGGTGATGCATTTCTCGATGCGCGCGCGCTTGTCCGGGCCTGCCTCGTCATAAGGAACGAGGTCGCCCTTCAAAAGCGCTTCCGGCGCCATCGGCATCGGAGTCGTCGATGTTGTGGTGGTGTCAGTTGCCATGATTCATGACCTCCCTTGAGAATGCTTGTCCGAACGACCCCGATCGTTGCCGGACCATCCATCGTCCCCGAATCAGTAAACGCCTTCCCGTTTCAGCCTTGTCGTCAGCACTTCCATCTGCACGTCGAGGTCGACCATGTCGTTGTCGACCAGATGCTGATACTGCTCCTGACAGACGGTCTCCATGTCGTCGAGGAGCGTGCGGAAATTCGCTTCGAGCTCGGCGGAGTTGGCATCGCCGTGGGTGCGCGCGAACTTGTCCGTCACCTTCTGCGCACCATCCAGATAAACGTTCACGAATTTTCGCGCCCGGCGAAAATCCTCGGGATCGTCACCGATTCGATCCAGAATGCGTTCGCCCCAGTCGGCGATGCGCCGGATTCGGTCGCGCATGTCGCGAGACGCGATGTTGTCACCCGCCTCTTCGAGGCGCTCCAGCTTGCGGTAAGCTTCTTCCAGGGCCGTGGCCACGTCCTTGTCGCTGGAAAGCTTGAAGCGCCGGTCGAAGCCGTATGTGAGGTAGAAGCCGAGAAGGGCTGCCAAGCCGAAGCAGATACCGATCGCCGGGTTATGGCCGGCAATCCAGGCGGTGAAGGCGGTACCCAAGGCGGTGACCGCGCCGCCAAGCGATTTCAGCGGGAGGGTCGAGCTCATGGGCCGGCGCTTGGCCTGGTGGAGGCCGCGCCTGGTCAGCCAGGCGCCAAGCAAGAGGATGCCGAGCGCCACCGCACTGCTGACGAAGCCGCCGAGCGCGCCTTTACCAAGGGCGATAATCATGGCCCAAAGCAGGGGCAAAGGCAGAAGAAACAGGAGCCAGCCACCGATCCACATCGGTCTACGGCGCGTAGGGCGGGATGAAGCCATTGGCCTAGTTCCAGGGACTGAACGGGAAGGGAACCAGCAGGGCTTCGGACCACATCGCCTGGCAACTGGCGAGGCCGACTGTCGACAGCAGGAGAATGATGCCCAGGATTTTCTTCAGCATGACGGACATATCCGGTCGTCTGGGCGGGCGTCTTGCCGGCGAACGGTGGGTGACGGTCGCTGAGGTCTTTTCAGGTGCAGGCATCAATCTTCACATCGTCAATCTGGCTTATAGTTGTCATCTGGTATGGGGAACTACAAGGTCAAATCTTGCACGGAGGGCCGGATAATCGTAATGCGAGAGAAGCTGGTCGCTCATGGTCCACCTTCCTGGTCTTGTTTCCTGAAACGGGGCGTCCCCGTGTCTGTTAAGCCCGTGTTCATCGCATGTTAACGACGATTATTGCCCAGCATCGTGACGCCTTGGAGGCGGGATGAGGTTTCGCTTGACGATCATTCTTCTGACGCTGCTCGCCTTTCTCATCGTTCCCCATCTGGTCATGGCACATCGGATCCAAGGCTACGCCCATTGGAGCCAGGCGACCTGGGCAAGTGCCGGGATCATCGCCGCCGATCCTGCCAAGACCGAAGATGCGGTTATTCAGGTCTATGCAGCACGCGCCTGGGGCTGGAAGGGCGTTTTTGCCGTCCATAGCTGGATCGTGCTCAAACATGCCGGGTCGAACGACTATGATCGCTATGAGGTGGTCGGCTGGGGGGTCAATCGTGGTCTGCCAGCGGTGCGTCAGAATCGTCATGCACCCGACGGACACTGGGCGGGGAACCCACCGGAGCTGCTCCTCGATCGGCGTGGCCCGGATGTCGAGACTTTGGTTCAGAAGGTGGAGCGGGCGATCGCCGCGTATCCCTTCCCGTCGAGCTACATCACCTGGCCCGGCCCCAATTCCAACACCTTCGTCGCCCATCTTGGACGACAGGTGCCCGAGCTTGGCCTCGAGCTGCCGCCAACCGCGGTCGGCAAGGACTTCCTGGGAAAGGCGTCGTTTGCGGCTTCGACACCGTCCGGGAGCGGCTACCAGCTCTCGATGCTCGGGGTCCTTGGCTTGTCGCTGAGCAGGGAGGAGGGCTTCGAGCTGCATCTGCTCGGTCTGACCCTTGGCTTCGATCCGCTGGATATCGCCATCAAGCTGCCGGGCCTCGGCCGAATCAGCTTCCTTTGACCAAACGGCAGCTTGGTCCTGCATCGATTGGCGCGGCTCGAAAAAGAGAACCCCGGCTCGTCCGAGCCGGGGTCAGTCACCAGGGAGATTCGGGCGGAGCCTGCCTGCTGATCAAGGCCGGCTCCTAAAGGGAGGCATAATTCCTTATAGACGGATGCCATCAAGGCAGATGTGAGCGACGTCACACTTCCGGCAATTTTGTTAAAATTTTTGACGACGGGCGTTAGACGGCTATAACGCTCGGGAAAAGCTCGTTCCAGCAGGTAGTCCGGTACGTTTTCGACCGTCATCAGCGATGGCGGTTCAGGCCGTGTCGATGCTATGATTGCTAAAGTTTAAACAAAATAAGCCGAAAAGCCGGAGGAAGCCGCTTTGTCCACAGGTGGTGTTCGCCTTGCTCTCATCAGCAGCTTGCTGTCAGCCTTGCTGATCGGCTGCAGCGCATCGTCCAATCCGAATGTGACGCCGCTGCATCGATCGACGGTTCTCATCGAGCATGAGAAGGGTCACGGCTCCGGCCTGATTGTCGGCCCGAGACGTGTTCTGACCGCTTTTCACGTCGTCCAGGGCGAGGCGCTCGACGTGCGCTTCTTCAGCGGCGAGGCCAATGCCGGAAGCATCATCTGGAGCGACTCCGAGCGCGATCTCGCTTTGGTGGATGTCGACATCCCCGATGGCCATCCGGAAGCTTTCCTCTCCTGCGAACGGCCGGTGCCGGGCCAGCATGTGATGTCCGTCGGTCATCCGATCCAATCGCAGTGGGTGCTGGTGGGCGGCTATCTCCCGAACCAGGGGCTGGTGGCGGGGCGCTATGTCTCGCTCGGCTTTCCCGTGGGGCTCGGCACGTCCGGCGGTCCGGTGTTCGACGACGAAGGCCAGGTGGTCGGGATCACGCTGGCTATCCTGGCGGAACGTCACTCGACCGAGGCCGCCTATGACGCGTTCAAGGACACAGGCATCGGGCTGATGCTTCCCGCCAGCGAGTTCTGTCATTCGCTCGGTGCCGCCCGCTAGCAGGCGGGCGCTGCGCGTTTCCGGTCTCCCGCGATCCTCTTAACATCCGCCTCCATCCGGATAGACTGACAGGTCAGTCGGCGTGTGCTGCGTCACGGTCGATGTCGGTCGTCGAAGGAGGGGGGCTTGTCCGAAAGCGAGCACAAGATTTTGCCGATGAAGCCCACAGGGGAGCGGCTGCGGTCGGCCTTCCTCGGCTGGCAGTGCCGTCTTCGCCAGCTCGCGGTGCGTGAAGGCGAGGCGAGGCCGACTTCGGGCATGCGTCCGTCGCTCTCAGTCGCCGGACAGGAGGCAGGGGCGATCACGGTGGTGCTCGTTCCGTCGGCACCGGCGATCAGCACCCGCGAATTTCGTCACATCGTCCGGCGCACCCATGATCCGAGGGAGCGCTATCAGGCGGCGATTCGCTATTTGCAGTCGTCGCATTTTCAGGACCCCTCGGCCTTCGACGATCGCCTGACCGCTCTGTTCGCAGCGGACGCCGAGCTGCCAAAGCTCCTTTCCGGGCGCCGCGACTGCATCCTCGCCTTCGAGCAGTTCAGCCAGCGCTATCGGCTCCCTTGCCAGGCAGAGCGGCTGGATGTCGATGATGAGGCGTTTCAAGCCACCTATTGGCACAACGCCCTTTTCAATCCGAGCCTTCCAGCGTCGGTTGACGTGCTCGCCTTCCGGGCGGACTGGAGCCGGGCGGAGGCTGATCCGTCGCCGGTCTGACGCTTTTTCGAGTTCAGCTGAACGGCGATAGGACGTTGGAAGCGACGCTCAGCGCGTCGGCACGCCCGCGTCGATCTCCACGAGGTCGAGATCGCGCAGCGCCAGGGCGAGGCGGCGGGCACCGCTCGGACAGCAGGCGAGATCGCCGGGCTCGAAGGCCTGGAGGGTCAGGTGGATCACGCCTTTCTCGATCAACTCGACCTTCGCCGCCTTCGTGGCGCTGCTCGTGCCGCCAACCGGCTTGGTCGCGGTGAGCTGATAACTCTCGCCGTCGAAGACATAGGCCATCAGAACCTGTCGATAGGCCGGCTGCGGCGAGGTGTAGGTGTAGAGCACCAGTGCGTCGTCGACCTCGTCGGCGTTCAGGTCACCATAGCCGGCGATCTGCGCTTCGAGGACGCCGTCCAGTGTGGTGTCGAGTTGGGCAAGATCCTCTTCGATCAGCGACACGAGCACATCGGGCGGGGCCGGCAGATCGGGATTGTCGATGAAGGCCGCAGGCACGTCTGCATCGTCGATAGAGGACGTATCGCCGTCGCCGACAAGTGTTGCGATCTCGTCCTGTGTTGGCTGCTCGACGACATCCGTCGCGATTTGTGACTCCGCATCGACGAGCTTTGCCCGCTCCTCGGCGACGTCGGCCGCGAACTGGGCGGCGAGGCCGCCGTCCGGCTCCGGCACCTCGGCCTGATCGGCGGCACAGGTCCATCCTTCGACGGTCAGCCTGTCGGTGACTTCTTTGGCCTGCGCTCTGCAGGCCTCGACGCTATCGATATCCTGCCAGGAGACGATGCCGAGCGTGTCGCTGTCGGTCTCGGGGCGATAGATGACCTTGCAAGGCAGATTGCCGTCAGCATCGACGAATCGAATCTCGATGCGGCGGACGTCGGCGCCGTTGGCGCAGCGCTGGTCTGCCGGCAAATCCTGTCCGATAGCCAAAGCTGGCAAGGTCACGGCGGCACTAAGGAATGCCAACGCTGCTCTCACATCAATGCCCAAGCCGCCGCTCATCGGAGCGTCACCCAACCGGGGGGTGGAACATCAGGCACGACGGCGCCTATTCCGTTTCGACGAGTTGGCCGTCCTTGAAGATCATCGCGGCCCGTCGATCCTCGGTCTGCGAAGCATCATTCAGCAGCAGCCGAAGCTGGATGGAACCGTTGATGATCTGCTCGACCTCGACTTGGCGCACCGCGAGATCCGTGCCGCCGACGGGCTTGGTCGCAGCGAGATGGTAATTTTCGCCATTGAAGAGATAGGCGGCGACGAACTGCGTGAAGTCAGCCGTGCTCGATTCGTAGTTGAAGAAGACCACCGCATCGTCGATCCCGTCATTGTTGAGATCGCCGAAATCGCCGATCTGCGCCTGGAAATCTCCATCTACGGACTGATTTAGGCTGGCGAGATTGGCTTCGATGACCGTCTGTAGCTGGTCGACCGATGCCGCAGACGACGTCGATGGGGCCGGGGTCAGCGCGGCAGTCCTCAGATCCTCGCTGCCGGCGGCGCCAGCGGTCCCTGTGTTGGCCGTGCCGGTCGACCCGGTGGCGGATGGTGCGTTCGATAGAGAGGCCGCTGGCGCCAGCTGTTGGGTCACGCCAGGCGCGGTCGCGCTGTCCAAGCCGGCTGTCTGGGACTGGCTGGCCGAAGGCTGGGCTGCGGGCTGCTGCGGCGCTGCCGTGGTCGCTGCATCAACCGCCGGCACCGTCGTGGTGGAAGCAGGTGCGGTCGCTGCCGGCTGACTGGCCGCTGCCCCGGCATTGGCCTGGACGGGTTCACCGCTCGCGTCGCAGCTCCATCCGGCGGTGGCCAGCTTGTCGACCAGACCGGACGCTTTGCCATCGCAGAAGGCGGCATCACTTCTCGCATTCCAGAGAACGCGGCGAACGCCAGGCGCTTCCTTATCTTTCCAATAGACAACTTCGCAGGGCAGCCCTGTCGCCAGATCGCCCACCTCGATGATGACACGGCGGACGAGATCGCCACTAGTGCAGGTGAACTGACTTTTTTCCGCCGCATGCGTTGTTGCGGCGCCGAACGCCACCAGCAAAAAGGCTGGCAGCCATCGATATTGTCCAGACATCGGCCATTGTGCTCCGCTCAGGAACCGTCGTCATCGGCACGGAATTCAACATGCAATGACGAGGTCGGACGTCGGAAGAGCGGGGAAAATGGCACATCATGCGATGTTCGGCAACTCCCGATGACACACGGATCTATGAGGACCGAGCCGTGCTCGAGCTGGTCATGGGAGATGTCCCGGGCGGCGCATTATCAGGGTCATCGACCCCCTTGATTGACCGCCGCCCGCGCCGGGGTCAGCCCGCGTCCTGGCGGGACCTCTGAAGCAGCTCGCCCAGATCATCGTGAACCCGCTCGATCAGCCAGAGCAGACGGGCCTCGCCGTGATCGTAGAACACGTCGTTAGGATCGGTAACGAAGATTTCGCGGAAGCGGGTCATGACCAGATCCATAACGGTCGCGAGTTCTTCGAGGGAGGTAGAACGGGTCTTGATCAGCATGTTCTCGAACTCTTCAACCTGCTGATCGATGTCGTTGAGCTCCTGCTCGATATTGTCGAGGCCGCTCTCGGCTTCGACCGAGGACAGGTCGTCGACCAGGCCACGGACCTCATTGCCGGTCATGCCGATCAGCTTCAGGGGCTCGACCGCCCAGTCCGGAAGCTGCGTGCGCAGATGCTCCTGACGCGATACCAGCTTCTGGCGGCGCGCCTGCAGATCACGAATACGTTTGGTAAGAAGTAGAGCGTTGGTAATGACGCGGACGTTATCTTGGGCGATAACTTGATGTGTTTGACGCTCGGCAATGTTCATTAGAAGTCCTCCCGGCTCAAGTCTAAAGGCGGTTGAAGCAAGCAACAGCGGTGGAACGGACCGACTGTCAGCAGCTATCTCGCGGGTTTCTTGTGCGTGACATGCAATGCATTTAAGCAAATCTTTCACACAACCCTTGCGATAACATGAACTGCAGTGGTGTCTCTTAATCATTCCTATAACTATAACTTGTCAAGGCCATTTTTTTCTGCAACTTTATTTAACATTCGTTTAGTAAAAGTTCTAAAAAATTTGACCTAAATTCGATTTCATCTGCCTAAATGAAATTCTCAGGACTGATAAGGAGTTAAGCGCGCTTTCCTTCGATCGGACGCCAGGGCGTGATCGCGGAATAAGCGATTCAGCCTCGTGGCCACATCGTTTTACGAGATTTCAATGGGGTTGGTGTGTTGCTGCCGATAGTCACCTCCTAGGCGAGCCATGCTTCGAGGAGTCCTCACTGGACGGTTGCACGGCCTGCGCTTATGTTTCCATGAACATGAGGAGTGTGACGCCAGCGGTTGGATGGGCGCAGCTCAGGACTTGAAGAGAGGTTTTGCGTGGCGCCGAAATATGATCGCGATGGCGGCCTTGGAGGGCTTGCCGAGTCCGAACGAGGCTTCGCCATCGCTGACCCGCCGGATCCACCGAGTCTTCTGACGCGGCTGCGCAACTATTTTCTGACAGGCGTGATCGTGACCGCACCGATTGCGATCACGATCTTCCTCTTCTGGCAGTTCATCACCTTCCTCGATTCCTATGTCGGGCGCATTCCTCCCGCCCGCTATGTCGAGGATCATCTCCCGTTCGGCATTCCCGGGATCGGCCTGATCGTGATGCTGGGATCGCTCACTCTGGTCGGTTTCCTCGCTGCAGGCTTCGCCGGCAGGACACTCGTGCGCACCGGTGAGCGCCTTCTGTCACGGATGCCGGTGGTAAGGAGTGTTTACGGCACGTTGAAGCAGATCTTCGAAACCGTTTTAAATCAGTCCTCGCGCTCCTTTCGCGAGGTCGTCCTGGTGGAATATCCGAGACGCGGCATCGGCGCGATCGGTTTCGTCACCGGTCCGACCCAGGGCGAGGTCCAGGCGCGGACCGACGAGGACCTGGTCAATATCTTCCTGCCGACCACGCCGAATCCGACCTCTGGCTTTCTCCTGTTCGTGCCGAGGAAGGATCTGATCCATCTCGACATGACCGTCGAGGAGGGCATCAAGCTGGTCATCTCGGGCGGCATCGTCACGCCCAAGCACGAAGTGGACGAGGAGCCGACTCGCTTCCGCGGCTCCCCGCCGCCGCAGGCAAGGCTGCGCCCGGAGCCGGAGGGGTCTCCCGTCAGCGGCAAGCCAGCGCCTTCGAACTGATCGATCGATGTCAGCCGGAGCGCAGATAGGCCTCGGCCGTCGCTTCATCATGCCAGCGAAGAAGAAGACGAAGTGCCTGCCCGCGCGGGCTCTGCAGTTCGGGATCGCGTGACAGCATCAGCTTGATGTCGTCGCGCGCCGCGCTCAGAAGATCGGCATGAACGGCGAGATCGGCCAGGCGAAAGGACGGTGCGCCGCTTTGTCTGGTACCCAGTACTTCGCCTGGTCCCCGGAGCCTGAGGTCCTCTTCGGCGATGTAGAAACCATCTTCCGAGCGGCGCATGACGTCGAGGCGCTGCCGCGCAAGCGAGCCCAGCGGTTCGCCGTAGAGAAGGAGGCAGCTCGACGGCTTGTCGCCGCGCCCGACCCGCCCCCTGAGCTGATGAAGCTGGGCGAGTCCGAAGCGCTCGGCATGCTCGATGACGATGGCAGTGGCGTTGGACACGTCGACCCCCACTTCGATCACCGTGGTCGCGACCAGGAGCCGAGTGTGGCCGGCTTTGAACGCCTGCATCGCCGCGTCCTTCTCAGCACTCGCCATCTGGCCGTGCACCAGACCGACCTTGTCGCCAAAGACCGTCTGCAGTTCCGAAAACCGATCCTCTGCAGCCATCAGATCGAGCTCGTCGGAGGCGCTGACAAGGGGGCAGATCCAGTAGATCTGATCGCCCTGATCGATTGCGCGGGCGAGGGCCGTGATCACCTGATCGAACTTGCTGCGCGGCGCTGCGCGTGTCTGGATCGGTTTTCGCCCAACTGGCTTTTCGCGCATTTCGGAAAGTGCGATGTCACCATAGAAGGACAGCACCAACGTCCGCGGGATCGGAGTCGCGGTCATCACCAGCACGTCGGCATGCGGTCCTTTTTCGGCAAGGGCTATACGCTGATCGACCCCGAAGCGATGCTGTTCGTCGATTACCGCGAGGCCGAGATCGTTGAACGCGACGTCGTCCTGGAACAAGGCGTGTGTGCCGACCAGTGCCTGGACCTCTCCCGATTTCAGACGCGCCAGAAGGTCACGGCGAACCGCCCCGGTTTCACGGCCGGTGAGAAGGGCCAGGGTGATGCCCGCCGGGCGAAGGAGGGCGTCGAGCGCGTTCGCATGCTGGCGCACCAGCACGTCGGTCGGCGCCATCAAGGCGGCCTGGGCGCCTGCCTCGATCGCCTGCAGCATGGCAAGCGCCGCGACCACGGTCTTGCCGCTGCCGACGTCGCCCTGGAGAAGGCGCAGCATCTTGTCCGGGGCTGAAAGATCCTGCCCGATCTCGATAGCCGCCTGCTGCTGCGCTGCGGTCAG
>JBCCIN010000013.1:0-28581 GCA_039028235.1 Pseudomonadota bacterium | reverse complement strand
CGACGCTCCGAAGGTCGGGCTCGTCATGTCGGATCTTCGGAGCGTTGCGGTTGTAGTCCGGGTGTTCACACCTTTCTCTGGCGGAACCGCATCCGTTAAAAAAACCGCCCACGCCGCAGAGCAAAACCTGCCGGACGTGAAGAAGCGGCGCGAGGCCCGCGGCGGGTTTTAGCCCTGGATCGACCCGGATCGGCCTGTGTTTCTCGATTGTGAGCCTGCAAAAGCCATCGGTCCGAGAGAGTAGGCGAACGGTTTCACCGGGAAGATGATGAGGCTTTATGGTCGCTGTCCGATCGGCGAGCGCCTAGTCAGCTCGATTTCTCATGCCACTGGAAAACGCTGACCTTCATCGCCGCCCTTCGGGTCAATCGGATCGACGCGCCCTGGGTCATCGATGGGCCGATGGATGGTGCGGCGTCCGTCAAGTTCTCGAGAAAGCCGGTGCCCGGCTCTGCTGTCTGCCGCTATACTCAGCGGATCTAAACCCGATCGAAAACGCCTTTGCCAAGCTGAAAACGATCATAAGGGGCGGTACCGAGCGCACCACCGCCGGCCTGCAACAACAGATCGCAAAAGCTCACCAAAACGTCTCCAGAACCAAATGCGCCGACTTCGTCAGACATGCCGGATATGCGTAAACCTGATCAGGAAAGACTCTGGTTGAACTTTCGATCTCTTCTGCGGGAAGCAGGAACCACCGTCGACAGTATTGTCAGGGTGACGAGCTCTTTGCGGAATTCATCTGATGCAGAGCAGAACCATGGGGAGGCGCGTCCTGCTGCCGTGGGCGACAGGTGCGTCTCGACCACGGCCCTTCTCGCGGAGACGCTGGCGCCGGACTGGCTGGTCGAGATCGGCATCGTCGCTTTGGCCTGAACGCCGACGGGTCAACGCAGGGACAGGTCGCCTCCGATCTTGGTGCCGACGCCGGCCTCGGTGAAGATTTCGAGGAGGAGAACGTGGGGGAGGCGGCCGTCCAGGATGTGGGCGGCATCGACGCCGCCTTCGAGGGCCGCGAGACAGGTTTCCAGCTTTGGGATCATGCCGCCGGTGATGATGCCCGATGTCATCAACTCGCGTGCACGATCGAGGGAGAAACGAGGCATGAGATTGCCGTCGCCGTCGAGCACACCCTCGACGTCGGTGAGCATGATCAGCTTCTCGGCGTTGAGCGCCGTGGCAACGGCACCAGCTGCGGTATCGGCATTGATGTTGAAGGTCTGGCCGTCCTCGCCGACGCCGATCGGCGCGATCACCGGAATGACCTCGCTCTCGCGAAGGGCCTCCAGGACATCCGTGTTGATCGCCGACGGTTCACCGACGAAGCCCAGATCCAGAACCTGCTCGATATGACTGTCGGCGTCGCGCACGGTGCGCGTCAGCTTGGTCGCCTCGATCAGGCGGCCATCCTTGCCGGAGAGACCGACCGCCTGGCCGCCCGCTTCCTGAATGGCGGTGACGATGCGCTTATTGATATTTCCGGCGAGCACCATCTCGACGATCTCGACCGTCGCCGCGTCGGTGACGCGCAGCCCCTGCACGAACTCGCTCTGGATCTTGAGCCGATCGAGCATCGCTTTGATCTGCGGACCACCGCCATGGACCACCACCGGGTTGATGCCGACCTGCTTCAGCAGCACGATGTCACGCGCAAAGTCACGGGCAAGCTCGGCGGAGCCCATCGCGTGGCCGCCATATTTGATCACGAAGGTGGAACCTGCGAATTGACGCATATAGGGAAGGGCTTCGATCAGCGTCTGGGCGGTCTGGTGATGGCTGTCGTCGGTCATGCCTGCGTACAATGCGTCGATGCGCTCAATCGGGGCGTCGATGGGCTCAATCGGGCAAGGCCAGCGTCGCGAGTTCTGCGCGAAGCTCGGCGATCCCGGCTTGGTCCCTGGCGCTGGTGATTATCGGTTCGGGATGCGCCCCGACCTTGTGCTTAAGCGCTGCCGTCACATCCTGCAAGAGCGTGGCAAGCGCCCCTGGTTTGACCAGGTCGGCCTTGGTCAGAACCACGCGGTAGGCGACCGCCGCATCGGCGAGGAGCTTCATGTGATCCTCGTCGGCGGGTTTGATGCCGTGGCGGGCATCGATCAGCACGCAGACGACGCGCAATGTCGGGCGACCTTTCAGATAGGTCTGGATCAGCTTCTGCCAACTCTCGACGGTCGGTTTGGGGGCTTTGGCGAAGCCGTAGCCCGGCAGGTCCGCAAGAATGAGGCGGTTGCCCAGATTGAAGAGGTTGATCTGCTGGGTGCGGCCGGGCGTGTTCGACGTGCGGGCAAGCTGCTTGTGATGGGTGAGCGCGTTGATCAGCGTCGACTTACCGACATTGGAGCGGCCGACAAGGGCGACCTCGGGGAGGTCCGTCGCCGGCAACTGCTTGATCGATGCCACGCTGAGCATGAAATCGCAGCGCTGTGTGAACAGCAGGCGTCCGGCTTCGATGGCATCGTTTTCCGACGCCTCATCGGTCGAGAGATCGCTCATCCGTGTGTCTGCCGCTGTCTCGAGGCCAAATCCTTGAAGGTGCGGCTCGATCGATATCGGCGTCGATGGTCCTGGTCACAACGATCGCCGTCTTTACCGTTCTTTAACGAATGGCTCCTAGGATGGCGATCTGGTCCATGCGATCCTGAGAATCCGTCCGCCCGCGGGGTTTTTTGGACGGGGCTCGGATTCGCAGGATCGCATGGACCATCAAGACTGCGCATTGTTTGCTGAAAGGAATGAAGAATGCGTAAAGATTTTCTGACCGATCGCGATCCCCCGGCTGCGGGCTGATCATGCCTTCCGGCTTTGGGTCCGCGGCGGAATGGTGACCTGAGAGCGTCGTCTGCGACCTGCAGAAAAATGAGGTGAGACCATGATCGAAAGCTCGCATCCGATCCAAGCGTCCCAGGAGCGCAACCGCAAACCTGCCGAGTGAGTCTCATCTCAAGTCAACGCAGGCCGGCGTCCCGGCCTCATTGGTTTATTTTGACGCCCATGCGGCGCATGATGACCCATTGCTGGGCGATGGACAGCACGTTGTTCCAGGTCCAGTAGATCACCAGGCCCGCGGCGAACGTCGCGAACAGGAAGATGAACATCAGCGGCAGGAACAGCATCACCTTGGCCTGAACAGGATCAGCGGGCTGCGGGTTCAGTTTGGTCTGCAGGAACATGGTGAGGCCCATGAGGAGCGGCCAGATGCCGATCATCAGGAAGCCTGGCGGATCGAAGGGGAGGAGTCCGAAGAGGTTGAAGATTGTGGTCGGATCGGGGGCCGAGAGGTCCTGGACCCAGCCGAAGAAGGGGGCGTGGCGCATCTCGATCGAGACGAACAGCACCTTGTAGAGGGCGAAGAAGACCGGGATCTGCACGAGGATCGGCAGACAGCCGGACATCGGGTTCACCTTCTCCTTCTTGTAGAGCTCCATCATCTCCTTTTGCATGCGCATCTTGTCGTCGCCGGCCTGCTCGCGGATGCGGGTCATTTCCGGTTGCAGCTTTTTCATGGCGCTCATGGAGCGATAGGATTTGTTGGCCAGCGGGAAGAAAATCAGCTTGACCAGGAGAGTCAGGATCAAGATGGCGACGCCGTAATTGCCGACCCAGCCATAGGCGAAGTGGAGGAAGTAGAAGATCGGCTTGGTCAGCCAGTAGAACCAGCCGAAGTCGATCGCGCGGTCAAAGCGCGGTATATTGAACTCGGCGGCATAGGCATCCAGCTTGTCGAGTTCCTTGGCACCGGCAAAAAGACGGTCCGTGACCTCGATCGAACTGCCTGCGGGCACCGTCATCGCGGGGCGCAGATAGTCTGTCTGGTAACGGTCTTCGCCATCGCTGAGATAGTGTTGGAATTTTGCGGTGAAACCGGCGGATTGATCAGGTATCAGGGCGGCAAGCCAATATTTGTCGGAAATGCCGAGCCAGCCATTCGGGCTTTCTTCCTCGAACTGGCCGTTTTCCTCCTGGAGATCCGTATAGTCGACCTCGGTCAAGATCTCGGAAAAGACGCCGATCGGTCCTTCATGCAGGATGAAGAAGCCGGAAATCTCAGGTGTGCCCCAGCGGCGGACCAGGCCGTAGGGATGCAGGGTCACCGCCTCATCGGCCTGATTACGGACGCGCTGAGTGACGCTGATCAGGTAGTCGTCGTCGATCTCCAGACGGCGTTCGAAGATCAGACCCTGGCCGTTCTCCCAGGAAAGCGTGACCGGTTGATCGGGGCGAAGCTCGTCGCGATCGGCGGACCAGACGGTTTCCTGGTTAGGGACGGCGGTTTCGCTGTTTTCCGGTGCCCAGCCGAACTCCGCGAAATAGGCATCGGGCGAGCCTGCCGGGTTGAACAGGGTGACGTCCTCGTCCGAATTCATCGCCACCTTGTAGCCGGTCAGGACGATGTCATCGATGCGGCCGCCGTTGACACCGAACGATCCGGTGAGGCGGCCATTATCGATGGTAATGCGCTCACCTTCTGAGAGAACGCTGTCGCGTGAGGCTTGGACAGGCTGGCCCGTCGGCACGCTTCCCGGGGCGGCGGGGGTTGTCGTGCCCGAAGCTGACGAAGCGGACGATGATGGTGCGGGCGTCGGTGCCGTCGAGCTGCCTGTGCTCTCCTCGATGGCGGCCTGACGGCGCTGCTCCTCCTGGATACGCGGCAGCTCGTAGAAATACTGAAAGCCGATAATGATCGTCACCGAGAGGACGATCGCCAATACGAGATTTTTCTGCTCGGGCATGTCGTCCCGATCTCCTTGCCTCTACTCGACAGGCTCTTCGCCGCGGTGCCCGTCACTCTCCATGCGTGGCTCTAGAACGATGGTTCCGGCCCTTGTCGTTGATCCGACCCCGCCCCGGCACCAGGTCCCTGACGCCTTTCCGGGACCGGGTCGAAGCCGCTGTCGCCGAAGGGGTGACAGCGAGCCAGTCGCCTGAGCGTGAGCCAGCCGCCCCTTATTGCCCCGTGTCGGGCGAGCGCGTCCAGTGCATAGTCCGAACATGTTGGCAAAAAGCGACAACGTGGCCCGATCCAGGGTGATATTGTCAGGCGGTAGCCGTGGACAAGCCCTCTTAGGACTCTCGCGGCGAAGGACGGCCGGGCGGACTCGCGCTGCGCTTCGGCCGGCGTGCCGGGAGCGGCTTCGGCTTGACCCTGAGCACACGCGAGAATGCCGTCTCGAGATCGTCCAGAAGTGTCTGAAACGCACATGTCAGCACCTCCGCTCTCGCGATGAGGACATAGTCGTAGCCAGCTGTCGCCGATCGTGGGGCAAGCAGCCTTGCCGCCTCGCGCAGCCGACGCTTCGCCCGGTTGCGCGCGACCGCGTTGCCGATACGTTTGGTTGCCGTGAAGCCGATGCCGATCGAGCCCGGCGCTGACGGGTCGTCGGCGCGTGGCCCGATCTGGAGAACGAAGGCAGGCGCGACCCAACGCCGTCCGGTCGCAGCGACGGCGAGAAACTCGGAGCGGCGTTTGAGGCGGGCGATTTTTCCGGTGATCGCCGGTTGCCGGGCAGCCGACGAGGCCGCGACGAGATGATCACCGGTTTCGCTGCGATGGTCCTGGTCGTCAGGCAGACAGACGCTTTCGCCCCTTGGCCCGCCTGCGGGCGAGAACCCGGCGTCCGCCGACGCTGGCTGAGCGGGCTCGAAAGCCATGTCGCCGCTTGCGGACGAGATTGCTTGGTTGGAATGTGCGTTTCACGAGTCTCTTCCTTCGCCAAACCGGCATGAAAACCGGTGCGCTGTATAGGATGTGGCAGCATTTCTGTCAAACGACGGACCGTTGATGCAACCGCCCGAAGCAGTGTGGATGACCGCTCGCAGGGGTGTTGAACCAGATGTGAGCATCCGTGGTTTGGCGGATCGATGCCATCTGTGGTGTTTATATGGGCAAGGATAGGGCGCCGTCCAACCCGATGGTGCCACATATGGCTCTCGGGCCAGGATTTCTTTAACCATGCCAGGTACCGCGTGACGGTCTCGGGCGTGCATAGAAAACCGGAATGAAAGGAGATGACCGTGGATCGACGCACGGTATTGACCAGTAGTCTTGCCTCGATCGCTCTGATCAGCGCAGCCGCGCCGGCCCTGGCAGCGCCTAAAGCTGTGCTTTGGGATCGGTGGACGGCCCATGATCCGGCGTCCGAGGCGACCATCGACCATGGTCTTTGGGCCAAGGTTCTCGAGCGCTGTCTGGTGACGGGCAGCGATGGGATCAATCGCTTTGCCTACGAAAAGGCAGCCGAGGATCGCAAACGGCTGGACGCCTATCTGGAGATGCTCGCCGCCACGCCGATTTCGGACCATAACCGCCCCGAGCAGATGGCGTACTGGATCAATCTCTACAATGCGCTCACCGTCAAGGTCATCCTCGATCACTACCCGGTCGAGAGCATTCGCGACATCGATATTTCGCCCGGCCTCTTCAGTGACGGCCCCTGGGGTAAGAAACTCATGACCATCGAGCGCGAGACCGTGTCTCTCGACGACGTCGAGCACCAGATTCTTCGCCCGATCTGGCAAGATCCGCGTATTCACTATGCGGTCAACTGCGCGTCGATCGGCTGCCCCAACCTGCAGCCGACGCCCTTCAAACCGAACATGCTCGACAGCCAGCTCGATCAGGCCGCGATCGAGTTCGTGAACCATCGGCGTGGCGTCGACGTCCGGGACGGCCGGATCACGGTCTCCAGCATCTATGAGTGGTTTCAGGAGGATTTCGGCGGCAATGACCGCGGTGTGATCGCTCATCTCAAGGCCTATGCAGCCCCCAGCCTCGCCATGAAGCTCGAAGGCTTCGACAGAATCGACAATGACGATTATGACTGGCGCCTCAACGATACGATGGGGCCAACTGGCTCATGATCCTGGGAAGCCTTGCCACGCCGACGGCAGACCGTTCACGACACGATCGCTGTCCTTCACCATCGACCGTCGCGATTTTGATGCTGCTGGCAGTCCTTTGGCTCCAGCTCGGCTCCGCGCTCGCCCAGGATCGGGCGTCGACCTTCGAGCGCTGGCAGCGTCATGATGAGGGGTCGGCCATGCAGGTCGACCACCAGGCTTGGGAAGGCTTTCTCCTGAATTATATCCGGCCGGGACAGGATGGTGTTCACCGGCTGGCCTATGGTGAGGTCAGCGATCGGGATCGCCAGGCACTGGCGGGCTACGTCGATGCCATGACCGGGGTCGACATCGATATCTATCGGCGCCCCGAGCAGATGGCCTATTGGATCAATCTTTACAATGCGCTCATGGTCACACTGGTGCTCGACCACTATCCGATCGCTTCGATCCGAAAGATCGAGCGGCAGGGGGCTGCATCGAAGACCGGCCCCTGGAACCGTCCGCTTGTCGTCATCGATGGGATGTCCCTGTCACTGAACGATATCGAGCACCGGATTCTCAAGCCGATCTGGGGCGATCCGCGCATGCACTACGCCATCACCTGTGCGGCCGTGGGTTGCCCCAATTTGCAGCCCGTACCCTTTTCCGGGAGCCAGCTCGATCGACAGCTGAGCGAGGCTGCGATGGCGTATGTCAACGATCCGCGCTGCATCGCCATCGAGAACGGCGAGCTGCATGTTTCCAGCCTCTATCGCTGGAATCTAAAGGCGTTCGGAGGTTCGGAACGTGCGGTCATCGAGCACCTCATGGCCTATGCCGAGCCCGATCTCGCGATGCAGCTGCAGAGCTTCGACCGGCTGCATGGCGACCGCTTCGATTGGCGACTAAACGATGTCATTGATCGTTGATCCGTGTCGTGCCTATGCCCTTTATCAAACGACGTTAACCTCCTAAGCCTGATGGCCATTTCCGGCATTCGCCGCTATCACGGCTTGCAACGACAGCCATAGCCGAAACCATGTCCAAGCCGCCGCGTTCACCTTCGCCCGTTCGGTCCCTGTCAGCCAGGCTCCTCCTTTTGACCATGGCGTTCGTGCTGCTGGGCGAAGTTCTGATCTACGTTCCTTCGATTTCCCGCTTTCGCAAAGTCTATATCGAGGAGCGCATCGCAGCGGGCCACCTGGCCACGCTGTCGCTTGAGGCGAGCGCGTCGGGCCGGGTCGATCGTGAGCTCGAAAGCGAGCTCCTGAGCCATGCCGGTGTCCTGGCCGTGACCCTGCATGCGCCTCGCGCCAACCTGATGCTCGGGCGCCTGCCTGCGGTCGAGCGTGTATTCGATCTGCGTCAGGCGACGCCCTGGGGCCTGATCGTCGACGCGTTCGACGCCCTTTGGCACGGCGGCGATCGCACTATACGCGCCCTGGCGCCCTCGCCGCAGGATCCGGGTCTTCTGGTTGATGTCAGCATGCGCGAGCAGGCCATGTGGAACGCCATGGTCGACTATTCCTGGCGGATCGTAAATCTCTCCATCGTCCTCTCCCTGCTGACCGCGTTGCTGGTCTACCTGTCGCTGCAGCTCCTTATGGTGTTGCCGCTCCGCCGCATCACCGAAAGCGTGATGGCGTTCCGCTCACGACCGGAAGATACCGGTATCGCCCTCAAGAGCTCGTCAAGGCGCGATGAGATCGGCGTGGTTCAGACCGAACTTGCCAACATGCAGTCCGGGCTCCGCCAGGCGCTTGCGCAAAAGACCCGGCTTGCCGCTTTGGGCGCTGCGGTCAGCAAAATCAATCATGATCTGAGAAATCTGCTCGCAAATGCCATGTTGCTGTCCGACAGCCTCGATATCAGCCCGGATCCGAAGGTCAAGCAGATCGCGCCGCGCCTGGTCGAATCGATGGAGCGTGCGGCCAAGCTCTGCAGCGACACGCTGAATTTTGCCCGCGCGGAGAAGGTCGAGCCGGAAAAGCGGCGGTTTCCGCTCAAGAACCTGGTCGATGAGGTGATCGCGAGCGTCGACGGGCAGGCTGGGTCGGCGGTTCGCTGGCGGAACGAGGTCGACGACAGCACGATCGTGTCAGCCGATCGCGATCAGCTCTTCCGTGTTCTGATGAACCTTGGCCGCAATGCCCAGCAGGCGATGCAGGAGAAGGCGGATGCCGATCAGGCTGGGCTGGTATCCTTCGTGGCCTGGCAAAGCGGTCGCGAGCTTCTGATCGAGGTCGCGGATACCGGACCGGGCATTCCCGAAAGCGCGCGCGAGAGGCTGTTCGATGCCTTCTCGGGCTCGACCCGGCCAGGCGGCACCGGTCTCGGGCTTGCGATCGCCCGCGAGATCATGCGCGCCCATGGCGGCGAGATCGAACTCGATCGAAGCGACGCCGAAGGGACGGCTTTCAGGCTGTGCCTCCCGGCCGGGTGACATCAGCGACGCTGCCGCCGGCGCCATCCAGGGATACCTGTTGCCGTATAGGCCTTCGGAAGAAAACGCCGAAGCCAGGCAGGCTGAACAGCATGTCTCTGACGCTCGATCGATCGGGAATGAACGGCGACCAGATCATGAGGATGGTCAAGATCAGAACATGTTTGGGAAAGCTGATGCCGAGCAGGAGAAAGGTGCCGATGTGGAAACAGGCGAGAGCCACGCCGAACAGGCGGTGCAGGCTTGGCCGAAACCAGATCCAAAGGGCAACGAGCTCGATATAGACGACGAACATGTAGACAGGCCAGCCGACCCAGGGATATTGGGTGAGCCAGGGACCGAGAAGGGTTGGCTTGTCCAACTGGATCATCTTGGCGGCAACGATCGTGGCCAGGGCCTCTGGATGAAATGTGCCGATCCGCCCGAGGACGAGGGCCTCGACCCCCGCCGCGGCTTTCCAGAAGCCCGACATGGTATAGAACAGCAGGATCAGGCCCTGAGCGAAGGAAAAGACCAGGAGAAATCGGTAACGGTTGCTCGGCGAGCCGCCGAGTTCGCGCCGATCCCCCGGTGGCAGAAAGCAAAAGCAAAAGCCGGTCCAAAGCCAGTAATGGTTGCCGTGGTTGATGGATCCCAGTCCAAACGATGAGCGAAACGCCGCCGCCGAGAGAAAGCTGATGAAGACTAGAACTCTCGGCCAGCGGCGATCCGGCAGGGCTACTGTCAAAAGGGCAGTGCCGATCAGGGCATAGAGAATGACCAGGCCCGTCGTTTCGATGTCGTTTGCCCAGGCGATTGGCCAGAGTGGCGTGAAGCTGCCGCCCGTCTGCATCAGCTTCCAGATGGTGCCCATCTCCTGATAGGCGAAGAGAAGTGTCGCCGCGTAGTAGATGCGGACCAGCCAGAACGCGTTGTTGAACGCACGGCGATGGTGTTCGACGGAGTAAGGGCTAGCGGACGGGTGCCCGGCGAGTGCCTTGCGTAGCCGGCGGATCATGAATCGTGCTCGTAATGGAAACGGCCGATGGCTGTAACGTCATCGCTCGCCGGACCCTCGCGCCAGCGTTTGAGCGGGTTGTAGCGATGTCGGCTGATCTGATAGTCGACGTCATGTCGCCCGAAAAAGCGCGCAGCAAATCGCTCGCGCATCACCTCACTGTCCGCGTGCCCATCGTCAAGCGCGTCACCGAGGTTCTGGAGGGCCTTGTAGCCCAGGCTCCTGCTGTCGCCGAATTGCGGGATGACATCGATCTTGCGCATGTCGACCGGTGGATCGAAGCTTCGCTCATCGATCGCATGGATGGTGAGATGATACTCCGTGCGTCTGTCGGTGGTGCGTGAGAACAGCGACCAGGTGAAGAACGGAAACAGTTCTTTTGAGGGATGCGTCGACGGGCCTGTAATGTTGAAGGCCGCACTTGTGGACAAGACAACGTAGAAAACCATCCCGGCCACGCCGATCACCGCAAGGTGTCGGACCGCAAAGCCAAAACGTCGGGTCGGTCTTTGAGCTTGGTTGCCTGGTCGATCTTTCGGCATGAGGCGTCGCAGTTGAAGGTCTTTACGCAATGACCCCTATCGGCCGAAGCGCGCTGCCCTTTTACCGGGATTCACCGACCCTGTCGAACCTGCCGTCGACTTCGGGCTGCAAGATGATGGCTCGCAGCACCGTAGTTTCGCCGATGATTTCGATGTCGTGTCATGCCTAGACTCGATCCATCAGGCCCATTGAACGCGAGGACAGGACAGCATGCCGATCGTCGAGACGACGCCCGAGGATCGAACGTTCAAGGCACTGGCGCTGAAAGGAGGCGAGGCGCGGTTGTGACGAAGGCAGCGTTCCAGTGGGCGCCGCAATGGACTCAGACGGCGCTGTTCTGGCAAGCAGCCACAATCGTTGGGTCAAGGTGGGCAATCCGATCACCCATGGTGAGATGGACTGTCTGCGCCTCGCCGGCAGGCGTCCCCATTATCGGCACGTTACCCTCTATACCACGCTCAGCCCCTGCATAATGTGCACCGGCACGATTCTGCAATTCGTCATCCCATGGGTGGTGATCGGCGAGCGGCGGAACTTTGCAGGAAATCCCGACTTTCTGGCAGACCGCGGCGTCGACGTCCTGCCGCTGGATCATCCGGATTGAAGCCGGCATCGGGCAATGGCGTCGCGAGATCTCGACTTGGACAATCCGTCGGTCGAAGGCGGGGCGGTCGCACCAGCCCGATGTTGAGACCGCCCGTCGGTTTGCCTTCACCTGGCCGTTGGTTGCAGCTCAGTCGGACTCGACGGTGTCGAGGGTGCCCAGTCGGGGGCGATGATGAGCCCGCCGATAGATCACGCGTGGCGAGACGATCGTTTCGCTGACGAAAGGCTCGAAGTCGAAAAACACTTCCGAGATGATGGCCGTCTCGCCCTCACGAACCGCGAAATCGTCGGGGAGATCGGCGGTCTCGCCTTCTGTGCCGACCTCGCTGGTCTTGATGAGCGAACCGCCGCCGGAGCGTTGCCAGGCGACGGTGGCACCATCGCCATCCTCGTTGGTGACGGATGAAATGATCACACGACCGCTGCCGCTGAGATCGAAGGGCTCTGCCACATGAGCGGCTGCATCGAAGATGTCGTCGAGTTCGGCTTCGCTGATAGTTTCGGCGCGCGCAACGAGGTCGGACATGGTCACGGCAACGCGATCGATCTTCTGATTGAGGAGGACGTAGCGGCCGAGTTCGGCACTTGCCAGCAGGAGCATCAGGAGAACCGGCAGGGCTAGGGCGAACTCGACTGCGACATTGCCCCGATCGAACCGACATCCGGACATCGGGCTGTGATCCGACGGCGTGCCTGCCTTTGCAAGGCACCTTGCGCTGTCCGCTGCTGTCGTGGCGTTCATGGCTGATTTCCAGACATGCTGCTCAAGTCCGAGTGGGGGGATCAACTGCCGAAAGGCTCATTTCTGACGGCGACATTGGCGTCAAGCGTCACCACGTCGCCGAAAATGGGATGAAACAACGGTATCATAACACTCCAATCGTAACGTAATCGATAAACGACGATATCGCCGGGGCCGCCGAGGCCGGAGGCGCCCATATCCTCGTCCCAGGAGCTGTTGCCGTTGATGTCATCGAATGCCTCGCCCTCATCATAGGTCCCGTTGTCGTTGCTGTCGGTGAAGGGTTCCGGTTGTCCGACATCGGCA
The DNA here is from genome assembly GCA_039028235.1 of Pseudomonadota bacterium. GTDB lineage: Bacteria > Pseudomonadota > Alphaproteobacteria > Geminicoccales > Geminicoccaceae > JANQPX01. Next base: position 16,125 of record JBCCIN010000013.1, on the reverse strand, counting down.
AAGCTCTGATAAACCAGGGTCTGCATGTCGATCTGATCGACATCGATGACGCCATAGGCATTATCCTCGATGATTTGCAGGATCATGTCCTGCCGGCTGACTTCCGCTGTCGATGCGCCGGTGACGCCATAGCGCGAGGCCTGTCTTGCGCCGCCTTCTAGAAGCGTCTGAGCGAACAAAATGCCGGAAACCTCAAAGACCCCGCAAAGCAGGCCAAGGAGAACGGGTGCCACGAATGCGAACTCCACGATCGCCTGACCGCGGTCACATCTCATGCGGCGTCTTGGAAGCGCTCGACAAAAAAAATCGCGCCAAAGTTGAATGTTGGGCGACAAAACCATTGCTATTTCCCCCTCTGAGGAGATAGTTCCTCCATGTCACAGAAATTTATGGTTGATATGGAGGGCTTGTTATGACAACCAGGATGCGATCGCGACAGGGGATGCTGCCTGTGATGATAGGGGCTGCCCTTCTGTTGTCCGCCTGCGCACCGAACAGTATGCGCTTGCCCAGCAGCAGCGGTATCGACGGTCCGTTGGTATCTGCTGAGAAAGAGTCCGGGCGCTACGGCACCTTGTTGCGGCTGGCCTCGTCGACACGTTCGTCCGGTGATCCGGCCGCTGCTGTCAACATGTATCAGCAGGCGATCGCACTCGAGCGCGGCCGGCCGGAAGCCTATACATTGCTCGGCGACACGCTGATCGAACTCGGTGCCCATGATCAGGCGGCTGAGATCTTCGAACAGAGCTTGAAGCGCGATGCCGACAGCCTCGCGGCAAGATTGGGCTACGCCCGTGCCCTCGTTGCGCTGAAGCGTCCTGAAGCCGCCGTTCCTCATTACGAAGCCGTCGTAAAGTCGGCCGGCGACAACCTTCAGGCCCATAATGGTCTTGGCGTAGCATACGATCTCGCCGGACAACATCAGGCTGCGCAGAAGGTCTATCGGGACGGGCTTGCGATCGCACCCGACAGCATGCTCTTGCGCAATAATCTCGGCCTGTCGCTTGCGCTTGCCGGCGATCATCAAGACGCGATCGAGCTGTTGAAGATCGTTGCCGATGAGCCTGGCGCGCGTGCGCAGAACCGGCAAAATCTGGCCCTCGCTTATGGGCTCGCCGGCGACCTCGCGTCGGCCGAGCGCGTCAGCCGGCTGGATCTCGACGAGGAAGCAGTTCAGTCCAACTTGGCTTATTTCGCATCGATCGCCGCGATCGACGATCGGCGCAAACGGGCGGCTGCACTCGGCGCTCATCCTTCGGATCACGGGACATCCGCGGGAGACGACACAGCAGGACGTCAGCTGACGGCTCTCGCGCTGGGAGGCGACGGGCTGGAACTGGCGCTTACGCCGACCGGTCGCTGGTATGTCAATCTCGGCGAGTATGCCGATCAGGTTCGAGCTGCTTCGGCATGGCGACAACTGCAGTCGCAGCACGTGGATCTGCTGAGCCGTCTCGATCGACTGGCCGGGGCTGAAAGCGGTCGCCAACCTCTGCTTGTCGGCCCAATGTCGTCGGCGGAGAAAGCCGAATCCCTTTGTGGCGATTTGGCGAGTCGCGGGCAGACATGCCGGCCGATGGCTTTGTGATCCAACGTCGCGCTGTATCAAAGTTTGGAGGCATTTCGCCTGGGGGGTGGTTGTCGTGTCATGCCTTATGTGAACGTTGACCACCGGGCGGCATGATCGATCGAACCGATGTGAAAGGCAGCGTGCGGTGAGGCCGGCACGCTGCCAGTGCCTCCGTCTTTGATGCCGAGGCAAAGTCTCGCGCTTGCTTTCTTGACTCAGATAGCGCCAACGGAAACGCGAGGCAGCCCGGCGTCGAAGGTGGGCTGCCAGTGTTTCCGACCTGCTGCTTGAGAAACGATCGTCTTGGAGAGGATGCGGGATACAATTGCATCGCGCCGGAAGATCGAATCCCGACCGATACCCGATCGTCGACCTCGATCGTTCGATGAGGCCATATATCGGAGTTCGAATTGATAGGCTTTCTTGGCTAAGTCGAATAGAAGGCTTCTCCCGATAGCATGAGCGCTGAAGTTCGAATGGGTCCAGGCGGACGTCGCCTCGGCATGCATGGCTCACCATCGCTGGATTCGTTCCATCCCGATATCGCTGGCCGTTCCAGATCTGATCTTTTTCAGCCATGTCTGCCTTGTTGAAGAACGTTGACTTGTGCTCCAGGCTCAGCGTGACGTAACTGAAGCCGTCTCGTGTTGTTCAAGTCCCAGTTTGGTCTCAAAATCGATCAGGAGATCATGTTGTCCATGACGCTGATGATCGCGGGGCCGACCAGTACGATAAAGAGTACGGGAAGGATGAAGATGATCATCGGCACGGTAAGCGTTGCCGGTAGACGTGCGGCCTTCTCCTCGGCACGCAAGAGACGTTGATCGCGGAATTCGTTAGCCAAGACCCTCAACGATTGAGACAGCGGCGTGCCGTACTTTTCTGTCTGAACAAGTGTGTTAACGACGCCGCGTATGGCACTCAGATTCGTCCGCCGATTTAGGTTCAATAGCGCTTGCCGACGTTCCGGTAAAAAGCCGAGTTCAACCGATGTCAACTGCAGTTCTTCGGCAAGATCGGGACTGGCATTGCCGATCTCGCGTGCGACCCGTTCAAGGCCGGCGTCCAGAGAGAGGCCAGATTCGGCACAGATCACCAGCAAGTCCAATCCGTCCGGGAGTGCTCTTGCTAAGCGTTGCTGCCGTTTGGTGGTCGTGTTCGAGACAAAAAGGTCGGGAGCAAGGAATCCGAAGAGACATGCGCCACATACGATTAGAAGATTGATCGCAGGTTGCAGCTCACCGATTTTGACGATGTAGAAGACAATAAAGCTGACGATGCCGAGCCCCACTGGCATCAGCGCCTTGAAAAAAACGAAGACGATAATCGCGTCCTGGGAGCGATATCCCGCTTGGGCGAGGCGATCCCTGAGTTTGCTGACTTGCTGGTCCTGCATCAGACGAAGCGTATCGACGACCCGCTTCATGAAACCGACACTCTCAGCCCGGCGATTGGATCGTGGCTTGGAGGCGAGCAGAGTAGACTTCAACTCGTCTCGCCTCAAGGTAATATGCCGTGCGCGGCTCTCGAGTGGACTGCGCTCTATTAATCCAAACCAGATAGCAATGACGACAGTAAATGCCATCAATGCGAGCAGGACGATCAGCAGACTGTCGGAGGTCAATCCGAACGGCAGGTATTCGTCGACTGCGCTCATATCTCAAACCTCACCATCTTAGCCATGATGAAGATGCCGATCAGAAGGCTCGTGAGCCCCATTCCGATCATGATCCAGCCACGAGGATCGACGAACAGTGTGCTCATATAGCGTGGATTGATGAACGAGATCAGAGCACACATGATGAACGGCAGTGAGCCGATGATCATTGCTGATGCCCGCGCTTCTGAAGACATAGCCTTCACCTTTAAGCGCATCTGTTCACGCCGTCTCACCATGCTGGAGAGGTTCTCCAAGATTTCGGCAAGATTGCCGCCGGTCTCCTTTTGGATCGACATGCTGATCACCAAGAAATTGAACTCGGGTATTTCAAGTCTTTTTGCTGTCGTCCACATTGCTTCTTCCATGGAAACACCGATGCGCATCTGATCGCTGATCCGTTTAAATTCGAAACCGACAGGATCAGCAATTTCCTCCGCGATCGTTTTCATTGTTTCGCTTACGGGCAGGCCAGACCGAACACCTCTGACGATAAGGTCGAGAGCCTCAGGAAGAAGGTTGGAAAATCTCTTGGTGCGTTTTGCGATCTGGCGTCCGACAATTATATGAGGGAGGCCAAAACCCACTGTGAAGCCTGCGAGAAGATTGATGATCATTGAGTAGCCAAAGATCAGCCATAGAAGAAGCGTCATCGAAAGAAAGACGCCTGAACAAATGAGGAGGTAATCTCCAACTTTAAGGGGCCATCCACTGCGCTCCAGCCGCTGCCGCATAAGTCCGATATTCGGCAAGAGACCTTTCATAAGTCTGTCGACGCCGGCGATCTTGCTGTCCGCCATGTTGCGTCGAACGCTTTCCGTCGGATTGGAGCCAGGTTGGGCAGCGGCTGCATGCGGATCGACGATTTGATCGATCCGTCGCCGCATCTGATTGTCTTCCCCACCAAGAACACCGAAACTGTAGAGGGCAAGGAGGAGGACGGCAAATACCCCAATGGCTAGAAAGGCCATCTTGACTGTGTCGGGTTGGGTCAGGGTGAGATCCAGCATCGACGTTACGCCATCATCGCCTGTTGCAGTGGGCGGTCGAGGCCAAAATACGCCGCTCTCCTGATAAAATGGGGACGCACGCCGCTAGATTTGTACTGGCCTTTCAGAGTTCCATCCCGATTCTCACCCTCATATTCATAAGTGAACAAATCTTGGGTCGTGATGATGTCGCCCTCCATACCGATGATCTCCGTAACGTGGGTCACGCGACGAATGCCATCCCGCATTCTAGAGACCTGAACGATCAGGTTGACGGCGCCGACGATCTGCGTTCTGACTGCCTTGCCCGTAAGGCTGACACCGGCCATGCCGATCATGTTTTCCATGCGGGTCAGAGCCTCTCTTGGATTGTTGGCGTGTAGTGTGCACATCGAACCATCGTGGCCGGTATTCATGGCCTGAAGCATATCCAGAGCTTCCGCACCTCTGACTTCGCCACAGATGATCCTGTCAGGGCGCATGCGCAGGGCGTTCTTGACCAGATCTCGCATAGTGATTTCGCCCGTGCCCTCCAGATTGGGTGGCCTAGTTTCGAGCCTGACGACATGAGGCTGCTGAAGCTGAAGTTCTGCGGCATCCTCGATGGTGACGACGCGATCTCCGGGATCGATGAGCTGTGACATGGCATTGAGCATCGTGGTCTTGCCGGAACCGGTGCCACCTGAAATGACAACGTTCAGCCCGCAGGCCGCTGCAATCTTAAGGACCTTGGCAAGATTCTCCGAAATGTTGCCTTGACGCTCCATGACATCGAGCGTGATGCTTTTCTTCGAGAACTTTCGAATGGAGACTGAGCAACCATCGATGGCGAGCGGTGGGGCAATGATGTTGACGCGCGATCCGTCCTGCAAGCGGGCATCAGCTATCGGGCAGGTCTCGTCAACTCGGCGGCCAACCCGAGTGACGATCCGCTGAGCAATATTCATCACATGCGCATTGTCGCGGAACCGAACGTCAGTAAGTTCCAGCTTGCCGCGACGCTCGATATAGACTTGGCTTGGGCCGTTGATCATGATGTCGTTGATGCCTTCGTCTGACAGCAACGGTTCGAGCGGGCCGAGCCCAACCATGTCGTCGACCAGCGTGATGGTCAGCTGCTGCTGCTCCCTACTCGTAACCGAGAGCCTCTCCTCAGTGACAATCTCAGCGATGAGTTCGGCAATCTGGCGCTGGAGTTCGTCCCTTGGCAGCTTAGCTGCTGCGCTAGCGTCGATGCGCTCGAGAAGCGCAGACTGGATTCTCTCGAAGACGGCCTTTGCTGCTTCGGCACGTTTCTTGGTCGTACCGGCAGATTCAACCGTTTTCGCTGCCGTTTGCTGCGGATTTGATGCTGGACTCTGATTGTTGCCCCCTGTCTTCAGCTCTGCCGCTGGCGGCTGCTGCCTGTTTCCCGAAGCTGGGCTGGAGGTGGCGGGTTCCGCCTGAGAACGTCGACCGAACATCGGCTACCCCTGAGACTTGCTGAGAAACTTACGCAAGATGCCGCCATGTGAAGAATGTGCACCCGCAGCGGGACCGCAGAGTCGATCAGCGATATCACCGAGGCCTTTGGCAACCGGTCCCTTGCCTGCGGCGACGGGTTGCCCAAAGTTGGTTGCGGCCGCGACGGTCTTGGCATCGAACGGCAAAACGAAATCCACCTTGCGCCCGATGCCCTTCTCAAATTCCGACTTGGGCATTTCGCCATTCTTGTGCTCACCAGCTCGGCTGGCGACGATCACAGTGCCGCAGGAGGCGTTCAACGTCGGCAGAAAGCCGACGGTGCGCATGGTGTCGCGCATCCCGGCGAGTGAAAAGTCTGAGACCAGAATCAGATCGGTTGCCTGTTCCAGCACCTGCAGCGTGTTCGGGCTTGCGCTCCTCGGTAAGTCGACGACCACATAGTGGAACTTGTTGCGCAGTTCATTAAGGAGCAACTCGATCGCCGCAAAGTCGAGGAGCAGCGTCTCGTCCGGACTCTCCTCGGCACTCATGACGAACAATCGGTCCGAGTGTTGTGTCATCATTCGGTCCATGAACAGGCTATCGATGCGGTCAGCACTTTCAAGGGCCTCGCGCAACCCGTGGCTGGGCTCGATGTCCAGGGACAGTGCGACGGTCCCGTACTGCAGATCGAGATCAAGAAGAGCGACCCGGCGTCGCCGCTGCTGGGCAATGATCCACGAAAGACTGGTGGCGACGGTCGTCGCGCCGACCCCGCCGCTTGCGCCCATGACGGCGACGAGCTTGCCTAGCTTGTTGTTGGCCTTGCTCTGATCGCTATCTTCCGAAATATGCGAAACCGCCCTCTGCAAAAGTGCCGGCGAGACAGGTTTGACTAGGTAGTCGGTAACGCCGTGATGTAGAAGGTCCCGGAACAAGCCGCAGTCATTGCGCTCACCGATGGCAATGACAGAGACGCCCGGCTCACAGACATCCGCCAGACTATCGATGTCCGAGAGCGGCAGGTCCGAGCCTGTGATGTCGACCATCAAAAGTTTTGGCGAAGGATGCTGGCTCAGATATTTGATGGCGTCCTTGATCGAGCCTTTGCGAATCGAGGCATGCGGTAGCATCATGTCACCGACGACCCGGTCGACCGAGGCATGCGTGCTCGAATCAGCGCAGAAAGCGATGAAGTGAGCCTGTTCGGCGCCCTTCCTTTCAGCTGTTGCGATTGCGGTCGCCATCAATTGACCCTCTCTTCTTGAAGTTCAGGCTGCTCGCCTTCTCGGTAACGAACGATACCTTCAGCCTGGTGGGTGCCGTCGGCAGGGCCGAGCCTCCGGCCTGAGACCAGATCGCGAGGATCGGCGATCATGAGGCCGAGATTGGTCTCGGTCGCACAGCCGAAATTGCTGTGGGGCTTGTTGGCGTAGTCGATGCCCGTACGGCGACTCCAGTCCGGGCAGGCGGGCGGCGTCACGAGGTAGCGCTCGAGCACAATGTCGACACGGCGATTCTTTCGCCAGGCGCGTTCGCCGTGGCCATCGTCGATCGGTGCACGCTCACCGAAAGAACTTGCCTGCAAGCTCAGCCTCTCGACACCGTTCTCGTTTAGAAAGTGCTCGACCGTCTCCATCCGCCTTGCGGCGAGATCGAGATTATAGAGGTCACTTGCCCGTTCGTCGGCATGGCCTTCGATGCGAATCGTGTCGCTGTCGTTCGGTTCGACAGCGCGGAGGAAGGCGATCAGCCGATCCTGTTCGCCGCCGCCCATGTCATCCTGATCCGTCGGAAAGTAGACACTATGGCGATATTGGGCTCGATCGACTTCGAGCTGCTTGGGCGACCCCGCTTCCATCCAGCCGAGTGCCGGGTTCATCTCAGCGCTGCCCGGCGAGCAAGCGGCAAGAACGATTGCGGTGACGGCCAATCCACCTAGTCGGAAGATGCGGGACCGACGGCTGTGCCGTTTGTTGATCAATGCAATGGTCATCAAATGTTCTCCTAGTCGAGCACGAAGCCAATGGGGCCGACGAGGCGGTGCTTGATGGGACCCTGCGGGGCGCCACGGCCGGGCTTCAGTCGTGCGTGGTGCAGACGTCCTTCAAGAATGCGCTCGATGTCATTCGGGGCTTGGTAGCCGTCAGTGGGGGTGGCCATGACTGGCTCGTCCACGGGTTTGACCAGATAGGGGGTGACGAGGATGACGAGTTCCGTCTCGTTGGTCTGAAAACGCTGCGATCGGAAGAGCGCGCCGAGAACGGGAAGATCCCCAAGGCCTGGGAACTTACTGACCGTGTTCTGAACGTCATTTGAGAGCAACCCACCGACCGCGAAGCTTTGGCCGCTGCCCAGCTCGACCGTGGTTTCGGCGCGACGGGTGGCCAGTGCCGGAATGGTCAGGCCGCTGATGGTGATGGCGCCATTGTCGGAAAGTTCGCTAACCTCGGGCCGGACCCGGAGGCTGATGCGGTTGCGACTGAGCACCGTCGGTGTGAAGGCAAGGCTGATGCCGAATTCCTTGAACTCGATTTCAATCTCATTGTCGTCACTGGCCACGGGAATGGGAAACTCACCGCCGGCGAGGAAGCTGGCCGTTTCACCCGAAAGCGCCGTTAGATTGGGCTCGGCGAGGACCGTGACCAACCCCTCTTCCGCAAGGGCATCGATGGCTGTGCTGACCGATGCGCTGCCGGTGGTGTAGTTGCCAAAGCCAATGCCAGGGATGGCACCTCCGGCATTGGCAGGCGCCCTGAAGATACCTCCGCTGCTGTCGCTGAAGAGATCGCGACCGCTGGCGAAGCCGAAGGTGAAATTGCCACTGTTAAAGAGCGTTTCCCAATTGATGCCGAATTCTTTGATCACTTCGCGCGAGACTTCGGCGACTCGAACACGCAAATGCACCTGTGTCGGTGCGCCGACGCGGGTGCGGTTCAAGAGCGTCTCGTCTTCTCCGAGATAGCGGCTGGCGAGTTCACGGAGCTCCTGCGCCGCGGTCGGACTGTCGACCTTGCCGTCGAGCACGATGCTGCCGTCGACCGAACTGACATCGATGACCTGGCCCGGAAGCAGCCGGTCGATCGCCGTGCGCAGGCCGCCGAGATTGTGGTCGACCTGTACCGAAGAGCGCAGCAGCATGTTGTCGCCGTCGTCGACGGCAAACATGGTGGTACTGCCAGCGCGCTTGCCAAAGAGATAGATGATGCTCGGCGATTGCGCCTGTACGTCGGCGATGTCAGGGTCGGCGACGAAGACGGTTGCCGCGGGGCGCGGAAGCCTGATCACCTGGCCTTTCCCGACCTCGATCTTCACCTGATCCGACGCGCCGAGTTTCTCGATGCGCTCGGTCTGGGCGGCGGCAGGCGTGGTCAGCGCTGGCAGACAGAGGGCCAGCCCGGCTGCAAGTGCCATGCCCATCACGGACACGCCGGGTCCGGTTCGTTCGGTTGCGACAGCCATCAGTTCGATCCCTCGACATTCACTGTTTCTGCATGGCTGCCGCGAAGCACGAGCAGCCGATTGGTGGGAGACTGGCCTGAACGGAGGACGCTCGAAACGTCCCGGTCCCAGGTCGGTTCATAGTCAGTGTCGACCGACGCCACCGTTTCCTCCTCCTTGCCCTCGTCTTTCGCGAGGCTGCGCAGGCTCAAGGAGAGCTTGCCGAGTTCCGTCACCAGCGCGACGCTCTCCGCCTGGCGGGGCGTGACTTCGAGGGTCGCGGTGCGGGCTTTTTCGTGGTGCTTGCCCTTCTTCGGGTCGTCGCCGGTGGAAACGCCCATGGCGATGATTCGGATGTTGGGCAGGACGGTTTCGCTGACGCGGCGCGTGATGTCGCCGTCCAGGGTCTGGGTGAGGATCAGATCGACCCGATCGCCGGGAAAGATCAGACCGGAATTGCCTGACGTGGCGTTGATCGGCACCGACACCGCCCGTTTGCCGGGTGAGAGAACGGCCGCAAGAAAACCTCGATCGCCGGGTTTGACGACGCTGGCATTGGTGATTGGCTGACCTGCAAAGAGGCCGCGTCGTACCACGGCACCGATTACCGCGTCCTTGGATTGGCCGTTTTTCACGATGTAGTTTTCCGGAATGTCGTCGGTCGGCCAACGCTGCCAGCGGACCTCCTGCGGCTTGATGAAACGGCCGGCAGGAATGTCGATCTCGGCCACCAGCACCTCGCTCGCGTCCTCTTCGGCTGGGGCAGCGGCCTGAATGATCGTGACGGGTCGCTGCTGGCTGCTGATCCAGCTTCGTGCATAGATGGCGGTCACGCCGGCAACGACGAGGGCGAGCATGAGAATAAGAATTCGACGCGGACCCATGGGGGCCTCCTCAGAGTTTCAGCAAGGCGTAAATGACGGTGAACCCGCCTGCGGCGATGGCGACGCCGTAGGGCAGGGTGTCGGTGAGATCGTTCTCGGCGAGTGTGGCCGAATATGAGCCACCGGCCTTGGCCGACGGTGGCAAAACGCGCCGGACGATTTCGCCGGCCACGGGCGCTAGAAGCAGCGCCAGGGGCGATCTCATCCAGCGGCGAAGCATGACCATGACGATCGAAAGCAGGCCGCCGGCAAGGCTGGTGACGACGAGCAGGAGGGCGATGTGATCGATCCCGGCCCAAAGCGCCAGGGCAGCCAGCAGCTTCACGTCCCCGCCGCCCATCAATCCGAATGCGAACAATGCGAAGCCCGCTGCGAAAACCAAGCCGGCAGTGACGAACGCACTCATCCAGTCGATGGGTATCGGATTGACGGCGACGAACAGAGCGTAGAGTGCTGCCACCGCCGAGGTCAGCCAGTTGGGCAGACGTCGACACTCGATGTCGATCAACGCACCGGTGACGAGAAGGCCGGTCAGACCCGCCAGGCAAAGGGTGGTCATCATGTGACGGATCCTGCCTCGGCGCGCTGACGCATTACGATGCCGACGAACCGGTGAAGGCGGCGATCAAAGCCGGAAAGGGCAGGCCCAGGAGACCCATACGAACTTGGGTTAGCGCGACGATGACCAAGACCACGACAAGGGCCGCTATCAGACCATATTCGGTTGCGACGGAACCGTCGGCCGCAGCACGGAAAGTGCGCTGACGTGTTATCATGGCGCACAAGCCAGCAATCCTTTTTCGGCATCTGGCGAGCAAGGGGCTCTCCTGGCAATGGCATGGGCATGATCGTGATATCGGCGAGCGGGATGAGGGGAGGGAATGGTCGATGTACGGCCGGCATCGGCAGCGCAGAAGGCTGCCGATGCCGAAGCCTACGAGCTAAGCGGTAGGGTCATTCTTCGACCGCTTCTTCTGCCTCTTCGGCAGCGCCGCCGAGGCCGTCGGACACCGTCTGAAAGGTGCTGGTAAGATTGCCACCCAGCGCGGTCAGCACCGAGATGATGGCGACCGAGACCAAAGCGGCGATCAGGCCGTATTCGATCGCGGTGGCACCGCTGTCGTCGTTCAGGAAGTTTTGGATGGTTTTCATGGAACGTTCCCTTATGCATATTAACGTCGCCCATGAAACTTGACGCAATTATCTTAATAAAAGCTTTCCGCATCTGATTTTGTTTTTGATTTACACGCGATTAACTTTTTCGGGATGCTCGGTTGACCTGAGTGCTCGCGCTTGCGGCATTGCGCAAGCGAAGGATCTCCTGGCTCCGTAAGGCGTTCGCTGTGTCGTATTTACGGCGAGACGGGACAGGCTTCTCAGGAGTATGAGCGTCCGGACGCTGCCGCGACGGCGCCCTTTTTCGCTCAACAATGGGTGTGACGGATGGCGGCGTAGATATAGCGCGGAGGCACTCGCTTTTGCCGATTGACAGCTTGTTCCTTAAATTGTCTTGAACTTATAGTTTAATCCCAACTAACGCTTCTGGGATTATTCAGAAGCAACATCGCCTACCTTGTGAAGAGCAAGTTTTCAGGAGGAGGTTCCGTTTCATGCGCGTCTTGTCGATCAACATCGTCCCGCCGCGTTCCTGGATGATGTGCGTCGGAAGCTGTCGGACCGGTGCCGACGGCATCGGGCAATGCGCCCGGTCTGGCTGAATGAACGCAAGGAAGATCGTTCCCGTCGCAGTCGGGAACTCATGGGAGAGCAAAGCATGAAGAAAGGTTGGCTTCTATAAGGTGCTGCTGCCCTTGGCGTCCCGGCACAGGCCAATGATGGTGTCTTGGAAATTCAAGAAGATGCCAAGCAGTGGGTGATGTCTTCCTTCGGCGAAGATCCGAACGTCATGAATGATGTCGACGACATTTACTCATAGCTCAAGGCGCGCGCCGATGGCGTGATCGGCTTCGGCTGGCCGGATCACCTGCCAAAGGAAGGCAGCTGTGTGGCGCAGTCACTTCATTGACTTAGGCCTTGGTGCCTGGCGACAGCTTGCTGTTGCCGGGGCCAATCAGGCTCTGGCCGGAATCGACCGTGATGACCTGGCCGGTGACTTGGCGGGCACCAACCAGATAGCGCACAGCCTTGACGATATCGTCGGGGCCAAGCCCCTCGCCGAGTGGCATCATGCTTTGGCGGGACCGGTGTTTCTCGTCGCTCTGCATCCAGCTCGGCAAAACCAGGCCCGGTGCTATACCGTTGACGCGGATCCTGGGGGCTAGCTCGAAAGCCGCAAGGTGCGTCGCGCCGTCGAGGCCGATCTTAGCGACGGCATAGCTGAAAAAGGCAGGAGAGGGCGCGGCCATCTGCTGGTCCAGCATGTTGATGATCGATGCCTCCGCCGGAAGGCTGGCTTGCGCGGCAAACGCCTGCATCAGGAACATCGGCGCCGCGAGGTTGATGTCGGTCAGGCGGCGATAGCTTTCGGCTGTGAGACTTCCAAGGCTGTCTTGCTCGAACAGGCTCGCATTGTTGATCAGCAGGGAGAGCGGGCCGAGGGAGGTACTGGCTTTTTCGACGAGCGCCGACGTCGCTTCGAGGTCGGCGAGGTCGGCGGAGAGGATGACAGTCCGTCGACCGAGCTTCTCGATCTCCTCGCATAGCATGCCGACTTCGTCGGCCGAGCTGTTGTAGTGCAAGGCGAGATCGAAGCCGTCCTCGGCCAGACCGAGCGCGATCGCGCGGCCGAGGCGTTTGGCACTGCCGGTGATTAGGGCAACCCGGTTCGAGGATCGTCGCTCGCTGAATTGATCGGGCATGGATTGAGAACCGCCGTGCTCGGATTTGGTCGATGTCGGAGATGATGTCATTGGATCGGCGTTTTGAATTAACGTTTTCTTAACCTGACGTTGTTAGCACATCCGTCTTGATGGTCCACGCGGCCCTGAGGACCTAAACGTCGCGCGGATGTGATTTTCCGGGCGCGATCGCGGCGTTGCGAACGATCATGTTGGCGGCGCGTCGGTCGAAGGCAAGAACTGTCGCATTCTCGTCTGTTCAATGGGCTGGTCTGTCGACACAATCCTGAAAATACAGATGCCGAAGAGCGACGAGGTCGCTTCTGTCGATGGCTCCTTGGGATATGGAGGGACTGGCGATGGTGGATCGGGAAGCGCGTAGGCGGGGCGGGCGTGAGGCGCGGCGAAGCGAGCGGACCCGGCCGCTGGCAGACGCCATCCGGCCGGTCTGGCCAGGGCTCGAAGGCGGACGTTATCGCCCGTTATCCGATGCCGATATCCCGAAGATACACTGCGCGGCGCTGGACGTGCTCGAGCAGGTAGGTTTTGCGGATGCGATCCCCTCCTGTGTTGAGATGACTAAGGCGAAGGGCGCTTTCGTCAACGAACATGGCCGCCTCTGCTTCCCCCGCGCGCTGGTCGAAGACACCATCGCGAAGGCCGCCCGCCACTTTCCGATCCATGGCCAGGATCCGAAGCACGACATGGAACCCTATGGCAAACGGGTTTATTTCGGCACGGCGGGGGCTGCTGTCCACATCGTCGATGCCAGGACCGGCAGCTATCGGGAATCGACCCTCGATGATCTCTACGCCATCGCCCGGGTCGTCGACAGCCTCGACCACATCCACTTTTTCCAGCGTTCGATCATCGCGCGCGACATGACCGATCCGCGGGATCTCGACCTCAACACCTGCTATGCGGCGGTCAGGGGCACATCCAAGCATGTCGGGACCTCGTTCACAGAGCCCGAGCATGTCCAGGAGGCCCTCGCCATGCTGCACATGATCGCCGGTTCTGAGGAAAAATGGCGCGAGCGGCCGTTCGTCTCCATGTCCAGCTGCTTCGTCGTGCCGCCGATGAAATTCGCGACCGATGCCTGTCGATGCCTGGAGGCGGGCGTGCGCGGCGGCATGCCCGTCCTCCTGCTGGCCGCCGGCCAGGCGGGAGCGACGAGCCCGGCCTCCCTGGTCGGCGCGGTGGTGCAGGAGGTGGCGGAAGTTCTCGGCGGGCTCGTCTATGTCAATTGCATCAAGCCCTGCGCACCGGCGATCTTCGGGCCCTGGCCCTTCGTCTCCGATCTCCGAACCGGTGCCATGTCCGGCGGCTCGGGCGAGCAGGCACTCCTGATGGCTGCCGGCGCCCAGATGGCGCACTATTACGATCTCACCGGCGGCGTCTGCGCCGGCATGACCGATAGCAAGGTCGCGGATGCGCAGGCCGGCTATGAGAAGGGCTACAACTACGCTCTGGTCGGTAATGCCGGCGCCAACCTGATCTACGAGGCGGCTGGCATGCATGCGAGCCTGTTGGGTTTTTGCCTGGAGAGCCTGGTGATCGACAATGATGCTATCGGCGCCACGCTGCGAACGCTGCGCGGTCTCGAGATCGACGACGAGGCGCTTTCCGTGGATGTCATCAGGAGTGCCTGTATCGACGGACCGGGGCACTTCCTGGGCAGTGAGCAGACGCTTGGCCTGATGCAGAGCGCCTATGTCTATCCCACGGTCGGCGACCGGACGAGCCCGAAGGAGTGGGAAGAGCTGGGCTCGACCGACGTCCTGCAAAAGGCCATCGCCAAGACCGAGGAAATTCTCGCGGCGCACCATCCCCAGCATATCGCGCCCGATCTCGACCGTGCGATCCGCGACCGCTTCCCAATCTCGCTGCCGGCCCCTGGGGCGGGGTGACATGGCGGCGTTCACGCTGCGGGTGGCCGGGCCAGAGGATGAAGCTGCGGTGACCGCATTGACCCAGGCCTCGTACCGGACCCTCATGCCAGCGGCCTATGATCGGGACCTGTTGGTGAAAGTCCTGCCGATCATCTGCAAAGCTAATCCGGCTTTGCTCGCTTCTACGACCTATTTTCTAGCGGTGACCGCTGAGGGCGACGTGATTGGCTCCGGCGGTTGGAGTCGTGAGCAGCCTGGAACGCTGAAGATCCAGACGGGAGCCGGCCATATTCGCCACTTCGCGACCCATCCCGACTGGACGCGCCGTGGGGTCGGTCGAGCAATCCACGAACGCTGCGCAAGGGAGGCGAGAGCGGCCGGCCTGGATCGCTTCGAATGCTATGCCAGCCTGAATGCCGTGGACTTCTACGAGCGGCTCGGTTTTAAAGAGGTCCGTCCGGTCGATCTCCCCATGGGCGGTTCTGTCGCCATGCCGGCGCTAATGATGGAACGAGACCTTTGACCTTGAACCTGCCGCCGATCATCGGCCATCGTGGCACTGCCGGTCTAGCGCCGGAAAATACCCTTGCCGGCATCCAGCGGGCCCATCAGGAGGGAGCAAGCTTCGTCGAGTTCGACGTCAAGCTCACGGCGGACGCTGTGCCGATCCTGATGCATGACGACAGCCTCGGCCGCACCACAAATGGCAGAGGCAAGGTGGCGCTGAAGAGCTTCGACGAAATCCAGGAACTGGATGCCGGTGCTTGGTTCGCACCTGAGTTCGCCGGTGAGCGCGTGCCCAGCCTGCGAGCCACACTCGAGCTTTGCATCGAACTCGGTGTCGGCGTCAATGTCGAGCTCAAGCCCTGTCCGGGGCGCGAGGAAGAGACTGCCCGACTAGCGCTTCGCACGCTTGCCGAGACCTGGCCCGCTCATCTGGACCTACAGCCGCCCTTGATCTCCAGCTTCGACCGGAAGGCCCTGGCCTCCGCCGGGGCGGCCGCGCCCGACCTGCCGCGCGGATGCCTTTTCACCCGTGTGCCGGGCAGTTGGCGAGCGACGTTCGCCGCACTCGCCTGCAGCACGCTGAATGTCAGCAACCGCTGGATTCGGCAAAAGCATGTCGAGGCCGCCAGCGCCGACGACATTCCGGTCCTGGTCTATACCGTCAACGACCCCGATCGGGCAGTCGACCTATGGGATATGGGTGTCACCGCGATCTTCACCGACCGCGTCGATCTCATGGTCGATGCGCTGAAATCGAGATGAGATGTCGCCAGCAGGCGGGGATGAACACCAAAGTGGACCAGGCCCTGGCAGGACCCTTGACACCATCGGTCTGCTCAATTACCTCAACGTAACGCTTTCTTGCGGGTGTAGCTCAGTTGGTTAGAGCGCTGGCCTGTCACGCCAGAGGCCGCGGGTTCAAGTCCCGTCACTCGCGCCATCTT
>JBCCIN010000012.1:0-28753 GCA_039028235.1 Pseudomonadota bacterium | reverse complement strand
GTGATGGTGGTGTTGTTGACCGTCGGCCCCTGGGTCCGTTGCAGCTCCTCGGTGACGGCGGCGACATTGATCGCCTCGCCGACACCGGCAACCTGGCCATCGGCGACCAGCGTTCCCGAGCGTTCCGAAACCGTGGCGCCGGTTGCCGGTGACACCGCCGTAATCTGTTTTTGCGCGGCGTTGGCATTCGGCACCACATCGACGTCGACGGCAAAAATGACATCGCCGCGTTGATCTATCCCGAAGATATTGGTCTGACCGAGCGCGTTGCCATGGACGACCAGCTGGGTGGCCGAACGCACATTGACGTCGGCGACGTTCGGATCGGCGACGAAGACGTCGGAGACCGGCTTGCCGAGATTGAGCAGCTCGCCTTTGCCGGCGGCCACGACCAGGGAGTAGTCCGTGGGTGTTTCCACCAGCTCGACCAGCGTATTGTCCGGCGCTGGCGCCTTGCGCAGAACGTTCTCCTTGGGCGCTGCGCCGAGATTAGGGGCCAGGGCTGTCTGCTGCACCGTCGCCTCGGGCTGAACCGGCTTTCGCGGCGACGGCATGATCACGGCGGATGGTGCTTCGCTGGCGCGCGGCGCCACAAGGGCCTTGGGCTCGGCCGCCGTATTCGGAGAGAACTGCGCCTGTTCGAGCGACCCGGCCAAGCCGTCCGGCCGTTTGACCGGCTGATGGTCATGTCCACCGGCCGGCAGAGCGGCAAGCGTCGTCGTCTCGATCGGCTTCGGCGTCGATGCCTTCAGTAGTTCCGCAGCGGTCGGCGGGGTCGCTCGTGTGTCGGCAACAGGCACCGGCTGATCGACGACCGGCGCCGTTACGGCGGCAGGCCGATCGACACCTGCATTCGAGCGAAGCGCCGCGGCGGCCGCAGCGGCCTCGGCATGAGCCGCGGCGACAAGGGCCTTGGCCTTGGCCTCGGCGTTCGTTGCATCCGCCTCAACCCCGGCGACCGGATCAAACGGGCTGACCGGCACGCCCTCGGCCTGGCGAATGACGGTGGGCGCCGCCTCATCAATGACGATGGTGACGCCAACCTTCTTGTCGGCCGTCTCCGCGGGTGCCGTCTGTGTCGCGACCTTGGCAGGCGCCGGGCCACCCCCGACGCCGCGCTCGCGCTCAAGCTCCCAAGCCTGTCCGAAAACAGAGCCTGGCAGCGACAACGTCATCAGGGCAGACAATACGAGCGCTGGAGCGAATCGACGTTCAGGCCGTCCAAGCATGGTGCATTTCCCATTCATCATGACGGTCCGCCAATAGGGCCAATGTCATCGCCGATGGCGTCCCGAGAATTTGATTGCATGATCAATGCTCGCTCGGACCGATGAGACTGGATGTGATGCAGATCACGCAAATTTCTTCACCATCGAAAACAATCTCGACGATCGCTCGAGACCTCATCAGCCTTCTTCCTGGCTGAAAATCATGAGCAAAGATGAACGCCGCGATTTTTACATACAATTTGATGGATAGTTTTAGACTCTCCGCCTTGAATGACAATCGGCCCATAGGAAGAAAAACACCCGGATTCGTTCACCATTTGATTTTGTTTTGAACGTCAGATCGGGATTTTCCTTTTAGAGGAGAATGAACCGTCAAGAACTTGCACAATAGAGTTCTGCCAGACCATCGGACTCAACAACGACCACGCCAACCCTCGTGCCGGATGTCGCCCGTGCCCGGTTGAACAAGCTGGAATCTGAGCGCCCACCGCAGTACAACGCACCGCCTGCGTCAATCCAGGCTGATCCGCAGGTGGCCCATGCGGTCGGTTTAGCCTCCCAAAACGATCGAGGTCGACGATGATCGCAGCCGACGAAGGCCCGACGGTCGAGTTTCACAATCTCGACGGCAAAGGCGATATCGTTCTGATCTGCGAGCATGCGAACAACCGCCTGCCACGATCCCTCGGTGATCTGGGTCTCGATGCCGAGGCTCTTTCGAGCCACATCGCCTGGGACCCTGGAGCGGCCGACGTCGCGAAGCTGATGGCGACAGCGCTGGATGCGCCGTTGGTCCTGCAGCGCTTTTCCCGCCTGGTCTATGACTGCAATCGCCCGCCGGAAGCTGAGAGCGCGATACCCGTCAGGAGCGAGGTCTTCGACATTCCCGGAAATGTCGGACTGACGACGGCTGGACGCCAGGAACGCGTGGATGCCATCTATCGCCCGTTTCGGGCGGCAGTCGCCTCGGTCCTCGATCATAGGATCGGAGGCGGCGTCGCGCCTCTGGTGGTCACGATCCACTCCTTCACGCCGGTTTACCACGGGCAACGTCGTTCAGTCGAACTCGGCCTTCTGCATGATGTCGACAGGACGCTTGCCGACGTCATGCTCAATGCTACGGCCGGCTGGACCGATCTGGTGGTTCGGCGAAACGAGCCCTACGGCCCGGACGACGGAGTGACCCATACGCTGCAGGTCGACGCCATCGCCCGCGGGCTGAAGAATGTCATGATCGAGGTGCGGAGCGATTTGATCGCGACGCCGGCCGAACAGGAAGCGATGGCGGCACGGCTATCCGATCTGGTCAAGGAAGCCCTGCGCCGGCTCGCACCAGCGGCAACATAGAGCGAGCGTGGGGCTGATATCAGATGCTCCGTTCAACCGAAAGGGGGTCGAATTTCCCCTTGCGTCACCATTATTTTACAAGCTGCAATCGCTTGACTTCATCGGCAGCCCTTTCGAAGACTGGTGCAATCCGCTGATCGAGGTTCGGCCTATGAACGGAGCCCCATGCCCAGCGCCGTGAAGACCTATGTGCGCCTAGTCGACAGAATGAACCGCCTGATAGGGCGGGCGGTGATGTATGGGATCTTCTTGATGATGGCGATCCTTCTGTGGTCGTCGATCTCGAAGACGTTCTTCCTGCCGTCGCTCTGGACCCTGGAAATGGCGCAGTTCGCGATGGTCGCCTATTACCTCCTGGGGGGACCCTATTCGATCCAGCTCGGCTCGAACGTGCGCATGGACCTCCTCTACGGCAATTGGACGCCGAGGCGAAAGGCCTGGTTCGACGCCGTCACCGTGCTGTTCTTGATCTTCTATCTCGGCGTTCTCCTTTATGGTGGCCTTTCCAGTACCAGCTACTCGCTCGAATATGGCGAGCGCAGCGCTACCGCCTGGCGGCCCTATATGTGGCCGATCAAGATCATCATGTGCATCGGCATCTTTCTGATGTTGCTGCAGGCGGTCGCCGAATTCTTCAAAGACATCGCCCGCATCAGGGGAACTGAATTAGGGCGCGGACTCGATATCGGACCCACGGGCGAAGCTCGCCCCGCCGCGGACGGGGACCGGTCCTGATGTCTTATGAGATGATCGCGATCCTGATGTTCTCGACCATGATGCTGATGCTGCTGACGGGTCAGCGGGTGTTCGGCGCGATCGGCTTTGTTGCAGTGATCTCTGCCCTTCTGTTGTGGGGCACGGGCGGTTCGGAGATCGGCTTTTCGGCAGCGATCAAGCTGATGAAATGGTACCCGCTCCTGACGCTGCCGATGTTCATTTTCATGGGCTACGTCCTCTCCGAAAGCCGGATCGCCGACGACCTCTACAAGATGTTCCACGTTTGGATGGGACCGGTGCGTGGCGGGCTCGCGATCGGCACCATCGGACTCATGGTGCTGATCTCGGCGATGAACGGCCTGTCGGTCGCCGGCATGGCGATCGGCGCGACCATCGCGCTGCCCGAGCTCCTGAAGCGTGGCTACGACAAGCGCATGGTCACCGGCGTGATCCAGGCGGGCTCCTCGCTCGGTATCCTGGTACCGCCTTCGGTGGTTTTGGTGCTCTATGCCATGATCGCGCGCCAGCCGGTCGGCCAGCTCTGGCTCGCGGGCGTGCTGCCGGGGCTGATGATGGCGGCGATGTTCATTCTCTACATCGCGATTCGCTGCCGGCTGCAGCCGGAGCTGGGTCCAGCCCTGCCGGCCGAAGACCGCGACATCTCGACGGCGGAAAAGCTTCGCCTCCTGCGCGCCGGACTCCTGCCGCTCGGCATCTTCGCGGTGATGATGGTGCCCTTCGTCAATGGCTGGACCAGCCTCGTCGAAAGCTCGGCGGTCGGGGCGCTGGCAGCATTTCTCGCCGCTGTCCTGAAGGGACGGATGACCAAGGAGGTCTTCGAGACGTCGGTGCGCAACACGCTCGGCATCTCCTGCATGTTCATGTGGATCATCATGGCAGCACTGGCCTTCGGTGCGGTATTCGACGGTCTGGGTGCTGTGCGCGCGATCGAGAATCTCTTCACCGAGCAGCTCGGGCTCAGCCCCTGGATGATCCTGATCCTGATGCAGCTCAGCTTCATCCTGATGGGCACGTTTCTCGACGACACCGCCATGCTGGTGATCGTCGCCCCGCTTTACGTGCCGCTGGTGCGGGCGCTGGAGTTCGATCTGATCTGGTATGGCGTGCTCTACACCATCACCACGCAGATCGCCTATATGACCCCGCCTTTCGGCTACAACCTCTTCCTCATGCGCGCGATGGCGCCGCCCGAGATCTCGCTCGGCGACATCTACCGCTCCATCATCCCCTTCGTCGGTGTCATGATCCTGGCACTGGCTTTGGTGATGACCTTCCCTGAGATTGCTCTTTGGCTTCCGAACACGGTCTACGGTAGATAAGGGCGAGGCTGGGATGGCCTACGAACAAAAACGGGAGACTGAACAATGACGCAAAGACGCGACTTCCTCAAAAAAGCCGGCGCTGCGACCGCGGCCGGTGCGGCGACGACCACCCTGGCGGCACCTGCGATCCACAGTCAGGACACCATCAAATGGCGCCTCCAGACCTATGCCGGACCAGCTCTGGCCGAACATGTGATCAAGCCGGCGATCGACAGCTTCAACAAGGTCGCCAATGGCGAGATGGAGATCGAACTCTACACCGCCGATCAGTTGGTGCCCACGGGCGAGCTGTTCCGTGCTATGCAGAACGGCACCATCGATGCCGTGCAGTCGGATGACGACAGCATGGCGTCGCCGACCGAAGTCACGGTGTTCGGCGGCTACTTCCCCTTCGCCTGCCGTTACTCCCTCGACGTGCCGGTGCTGTTCCACCAGTGGGGCCTCGGCGAGATCTGGGATGCCGAGTATTCGAAGGTCGGCGTGAAGTGGCTATCCGCCGGTGCATGGGATCCCTGCCATTTCGCCACCAAGGACCCGATCAACAGCCTCGCCGACATGGAAGGCAAGCGCGTCTTCACCTTCCCGACCGCCGGCCGTTTCCTCACGCAATTCGGCGTGGTGCCGGTGACGCTTCCCTGGGAGGACATCGAGGTCGCGGTGCAGACCGGCGAGCTCGACGGCATCGCCTGGTCCGGTATCACCGAGGATTACACCGTTGGCTGGGCGGATGTGACCGACTACTTCCTTACCAACAATATCAGCGGCGCCTGGTGCGGTTCGTTCTTCGCCAATATGGACCGCTGGAACGAGCTGCCGGAGCATCTGCAGGAGCTGTTGAAGCTCACCATGGACAGCTCGCACTACTACCGTCAGCACTGGTATTGGGGCGGTGAGGCTAAACTCCGCACCGAAGGCACCAAGATGCAGCTCACCACCATCCCCGACGAGGAATGGGCGACGGTGGAAGAGGCCGCGCGCGTCTTCTGGGACGAGATTGCGGCTGAGAGCGAGACCAAGGCCAAGGTCGTCCAAATCCTGAAGGACTACAACGCGGCCATGGAGAAGGCCGGACGACCCTATCGCTACACCTGATTCTTTTGTAACGCTGACGCGGCCCAGGCCCGACCTGGGTCGCGTTTTCTTTTGACGTCGAACTCGGAGTGGGACGATGGCAGGCGCATTGACCTTCGATGACCTGAAAGAGGCGGTGGCGGTTGGTGATATCGACACGGTGCTCGCTGTCCAAGTCGACATGCAGGGCCGCCTCATGGGCAAGCGTTTCCATGCCAACTACTTCGTCGATGCCGCCTTTAAGGAGACCCATAGCTGCAACTATCTGCTCGCCACCGACATGGAGATGAGCACGATCGACGGCTACAAGGCGACAAGCTGGGCCGCGGGCTATGGTGATTACACCATGAAGCCCGACCTCTCGACCCTTCGGCGAATCCCTTGGTTAGAAAGCACGGCGCTCGTGATCTGCGACGTGCTCGATCATCACACCCACGACGAGGTGCCGCACTCCCCGCGAGCAATCCTGAAGAAACAAACCCAAAGGCTGGCAGCCTCCGGCATGAAGGCCTTCATGGCCTCGGAGCTGGAGTTTTTTCTCTTTCAGCAGAGCTTCGATGATCTGAGGGCGAACGGCCACCGCCGCGCCGTGCCTATAAGCGCGTATAACGAGGACTATCACATCTTCCAGACCACCAAGGAGGAAGACGTGATGCGAGCGCTTCGCAACGGCCTCGAAGGTGCTGATGTGCCGGTGGAGAATTCCAAGGGCGAGGCGGATGCCGGGCAGGAGGAGATCAACGTCCGCTACGCCGAAGCGCTGACCATGGCGGACCGTCATGCGCTCATCAAAAACGCGGCGAAGGAAATCGCCTGGTCCAAGGGGCGGGCGTTGACCTTCATGGCGAAATACAACACGTCGGCCGCCGGCAACTCCTGCCACATTCACCAGTCCCTTCAGGACCAGCACGGCAAGCCGCTTTTCTACGACGCGGCCGCCGAGCATGGCATGTCGGAGACCATGCGGCACTACATGGCAGGTCTGCTGGAGCACGCCTCGGAGATCACCTATTTCCTGGCGCCCTA
The DNA here is from genome assembly GCA_039028235.1 of Pseudomonadota bacterium. Taxonomy (GTDB): domain Bacteria; phylum Pseudomonadota; class Alphaproteobacteria; order Geminicoccales; family Geminicoccaceae; genus JANQPX01. Next base: position 22,020 of record JBCCIN010000012.1, on the reverse strand, counting down.
CATCAATTCCTACAAACGCTTCGCCGCCGGCACCTTCGCGCCGACCAAAGCGATCTGGTCTATGGACAACCGCACGGCGGGCTACCGTGTCTGCGGCGCCGATACCAAGGCGGTTCGGGTCGAATGCCGGGTGGGAGGTGCCGACCTCAACCCGCATCTCGCCATGGCAGCACTCCTGGCGGCGGGGATGGACGGCATCGAGCGACGGTTGGATCTGGAGCACGCCTTTGTCGGCGACGCCTATCATGGCGAGAACGTTCGAGAAATTCCGAAGACGTTAAGGGAGGCGACCATCGCCCTCGACAATTCATCGATGTTGCGGAGTGCCCTCGGCGACGATGTGATCGACCACTATGTGCACGCCGCCCGCTGGGAGCAGTCGGAAAGCGATCGTGAGGTCACGGACTGGGACCTGGCCCGCGGCTTCGAACGTTCCTAGTGGCGTGGCCACCTCATTGACTCGCACCGTCACCGCCTGGATCGACGGTTTGCGGTCCGGATTCCCTCCGAATGCCAGTGTCCCTACCGCTCTTCAACACATCCTTAACCTTCGCATGCCACAATGACGATCCGGTCCATGCGATCCTGGGAATCCGTCCGCCTGCACAAGGGTGGACTGCGAGGAAAGTTCACGCAGCTTGACACAACAGCGCAGGCACGAAATCAAAAAGCTGTTATTGCAAACTATCGATTTGCGGAGAACCTGTGCCTTCGAGTCGTTCCCAGCTCATTGAAAGGTCATGCAACCGAGCCAGATGCTCCAGGTTGGCACCGATCATGTTCACGGCGAGCTGCAATGCTTGCACCGCATCGGCGCCGCCAGAGTAGCAGCACTTTTTCTGCCCTCGGAACTCGATCGAGAAGGGGCAATAAAATCCTTCCATTCCATCAGGATCGAAGAGTTCCGACTTGCCTATCATCACCAGGATTCAATCCTCTCCGGCCACAAGTTCGCGACTCGCAATGGGCTGAAGAATATCTCTGACGACGATCTTACGCACGGTCCGGTCCGGCCACTCGAGCAAGTCAACACCGACCGGTGCCCGGCGCTCAGCTCGGCAGGCGATCGGCGATCCAGTCTTCGAGTTCGCCATAGTCGAGAGGCTTGGTGAAGTAGTGGGTGGCGCCGACACCCATCCCTTCCTTGACGTCCTGCTGGTCCGCAAAGGCCGACATGAAGCAGAACGGAATGGCGGCATGGTCCGGATGCTCGCGCACCAGGGTCTTGCGCAGCTCGCGCCCGTCCAGCTTGGGCATGTTGATGTCCGCCAGGATGAGATCGGGCGTTTGACCGAGGATGACCTCCAGTCCCTCCTCACCGTTGACGGCGACGGAGATTTCGTGGCCCATGTCGACCAACTCCTCGACGAGAATCTCCCGGAGATCCGCCTCATCTTCGACAACGACAATCTTGGCCATTGCTGCAGTCCATCATGGTTAGGTCTTCAACCCTCTCATCCTGCCACGCTTCGGTTAACCGAGGGTTAACAACAGAGAGATCGAGAACCACAAAAAATTGAACCGGAAACTCCCTCTAAGATGCGGTGGAAACACCTGATTTCGGCAGGCCGGCGGTCAAGGCTGGATTGACGATCTCCGACATCAAAACTATGTGTGCTGCACCCGCTCGCCCCCCAATCTCTGATCGTTCGGCACGAAGGAAGAAAGTGAACCGTCGTCATCTTATTAAGCTGACTGCTCTGTCACTTGCGGGGCTGGTAGCACCTGCCGCTGGCCCCGCCCGGCAGAGGGCTGATGCGCTCTTCAAGGAGCTCTTCGGCGACCCTGGCTTTGCGGCACATGTCGGCCAGGCCAGTCTTGCCGACGATGAAACCTCCGGGAGCCGTGGCCGGGAATTGGTGGCCGAGATCGCTTCTCTTCGGCCGCCGGCTGGCATGCAGCGTCTGCAGGAGCGCATCGACGCCGATCTCGAAGCACTCGATCTGGTCGTTGTCGACGGCTGGGTCATGGCCAGGGCCGAGGCGGATCTTTGCGCCGCCGTCCACCTGGATCGGAACCTGGCATGATCCGCGATCTTGACGAACGCGGCGAAGAAGGCGAGATCGAGGCCGATCTCTGCATCATCGGGGCCGGTGCCGCCGGCATCACGCTGGCGCGGGCGCTCAAGGACAGTGGGCTCGAGATTGCCCTTCTCGAGGCGGGCGGGCTTGAAATCGAAGCGGACAGCCAGGAAGTCTACGAAGGCGACATCGTCGGCCTCGACTATTACCCCATCGACACCACCAGGCTTCGCTATTTCGGCGGCTCGACAAACCACTGGAGCGGGCGCTGCATGAAGCTCGATCCGATCGATTTCGAGAAACGCGATTGGATTCCGAACAGCGGCTGGCCGATTGAGAGGGATGCCCTGCTTCCCTATTACGAACCGGCGCAGGAGATCGTCGAGCTGGAGCATCGCCTCGAGTATGACCAGTTCTGGGAGGAATTCGGCATCGATCCGCCAGGGTTCGATCCCGAAAAACTGGTCAAGAACGTTGATCAGCGCTCGCCGCCGACCCGCTTCGGCGAGGTCTACCGCGAAGAGCTCGAAGCGGCAGAGCGCTGCACGGTCTGGCTGCATGCGAATGTCCTGGACATCGAGACCGACGACGAGGCGAGCCACGTCCAGAGCGTGACGGTCAGGTCGTTCAAGGGCAAAGAGGCCAGGGTCAAAGCGAAGGGTTTCGTGCTCGCCTGCGGTGCGATGGAGAATGCGCGGCTCCTGCTCGCCAATCGCAAGACCGAGCCCCATGGCTTCGGCAACCGTCATGACGTGGTCGGCCGCTACTTTTCCGATCACGCTCACATGCTGATCGGCGACATCGTGACGGCGGAGCCCGTGACACTCCTGGACGCGGCGCGGCGGCAATTTCAGGGCGGGTCAGAGTTCCTGCCGCGTTTCGCGCTTCCAGATGCGCTGCAGGAAAAATTTCGAGTCACCAATTCCGCCTGCTGGCTGGTGAACGAACTCGAGGCATCGGCGGGCATGACGGCGGCGGCTGATCTGATCGAGCGCATGCGCGGCATGGAGGGACGCCCGCCGCTTACCGATTCCGCCTGGCGGGTGATGGTCAACCTCGACGATGTCGCGGTCGCCGCCTGGCAGCGTTTCGTTCAAGGCAGGAAGACGGTTCAGGAGGTCAACTATGTCGGCCTTTTCGGCTGCACGGATCCAGTGCCCAACCCGGACAGCCGCGTGATCCTTGATGACGAGGACGTCGACGTCTTTGGTATGCCGAGGGCCGTGCTCGACTGGCGCTTGACCGAGCTGGATCATATCTCGCTCAGAAAGCTCGGCGAGGTGATCGGCGCGGAACTGGCACGAACCGGGCTCGGCCGCCTGAAGCTCCACGACTGGTTCATGGAGGAGCCGTCACCCGACTGGATGGCGCGTTTTCACGAAAGTCCGGAGGCGGAGCGCTTTTCCTACCTGGACTGGATCTCGAACCACAATATCGGCACGACGCGCATGGCCGACGATCCGAAACAGGGCGTGGTCGACGGCGACGGCAAGATGCATCACGTCGACAATTTCTGGATTGCCGGAAGCTCGGTCTTTCCGACGTCAGGCAGCGCCCAGCCGACGCTCACCATCGTGGCGCTTGCGCTCCGGCTCGCCGATCATCTGAAGGCAACGCTGCGCGCCTAGCACCCTGCCATCGGCACAGTCACTGAGGTGCTTCTCCACAGGCTAGCTGTTTTCGGCCCAGACGACCTTGCCCTGGCTGCCGTAGATCTTGCAGGGCACACCATTGCTGTAGGTTTCGCACTGCTCGATCACCTTGGTCTTGACCTGGCGCAGGCAACGGCCGACGTCGCAAAAACTGTAGTAATAGGCCTGCCCATCGGTGGAGACGGCAAAATAGCGAGGGGTCTGCTTTGACCGATAGGCCGCGAACGCCTTCTCGGCGTCGGCGCTGAGCGTGATCGGACCCTGCCCGACGCTGGAATCGAGGACGCTGGAGCAGCCGGTCAAAATCGTACAGACGGCCATGGCAGACAAACAGGCCCTGATGCTGAGATCCATGATGCAAATCCTTGTCGTTGGTTGGCAAACGATGCGACGGTCGGTGTCACGCTAGGCCACCGGGCAGATCGGGCATGTGATCCTCATCACCTCCCTAAATAGCCGATCGGCCATGTCCGCCATTCGTTGGGATACTGCCTATCACGAAAAAACGCAGAAAAATCTCGTTAAATTATCTAGCAAATTGTTCTGAGTGTGAAAACCGCCGGGGTTGACGGGATTCGGGCGGAATGCCGGACGTCCCTTCCCCCGTGGTTCAAGAATGTCTGGACCCGGATGTCGATGCTCGGCCATATAGCACTGGCGGAAAACATCGGTTTTCGCCCAGGACAAGCGGTGTCTTTCTGGCGGAGACGGCGACATGATCGCGAAGGAGCTGCGTAGCGCTCCGGCCGGAACGTCGAGTGAGCTGGACTCGACCGGCATGTGGAGCAGCAATTGGTTCACGCGCTTTCTCGTCGGCAGCGGGGAGCGGCGGGCACGCCTGCGCACTCTGACGCTCATTCGCTGGGTGGCGATCGTCGGCCAGGCGTTTACCATTCTGTTGGTCGATCTGTCGTTCGAGTTCGATCTGCCGCTGCTGCCGCTCCTGTTTGCGGTGGCGCTGTCCGCGCTGATCAATCTCTATCTTGAGCTCGGATTCAGCGCCAGCACGCGGCTGACCGAACGCACCGCCGCCCTCTTGCTCAGCTACGATCTGCTGCAGCTGACTTTTCTTCTGGAACTGACCGGCGGCCTTCAAAATCCGTTCTCCGTGCTCCTGATCATCCCGGTCACGCTCTCCGCCACGATCCTGTCACTGCGCACCACCGTTGCGCTCTGTATCATGGTGGCCGCCTGTGCCACGCTGCTCGCCATTTTTCCGACCCGGCTTCCCTGGGCCGATGGCGGTTTGGAATTGCCGGCGCTCTATATTGCCGGTGTCTGGATCGCTCTTGTCCTCAGCAGCGGGCTGATCGCAGCCTATGCCTGGCGGGTTGCCGATGAGGGCAGACGGCTGGCAGCGGCGCTGTCCGCTACCCAGATGGCGCTCGCGAGAGAACAGCAGATGTCGGCGCTCGGCGGGCTTGCAGCGGCTGCCGCCCACGAACTCGGCAGCCCACTCGCCACCATTGCGGTGACCGCCAAGGAGCTTGCCAACAACACGCCCGCCGATAGCCCGATGGCTGAAGACATCGCCGAGTTGGTCAGTCAGAGCGATCGCTGCCGTGAAATCCTGGCATCGCTCAGCAAAGACAAAAGCGCGGACGACCATGCAGTGTTCACCAGCGTGCCTCTCGGCAGCCTGCTGACCACGCTCGCCGAGTCCTATCGGCGACCAGGGATTACCGTGACCGTCGAGGTCGAGGATCACGCTGAAGGTAGGCGACCGGAACCGTCCTGGACGCCGACACCGGAACTTCGTCACGCACTCGGCAATCTCGTCGATAACGCGATCCAGTTCGCAGAACGCAGCGTATTGATTACGGTAGGGTTGTATGTCGATAGGCTGGAAATCGTCATCGTCGATGACGGGCCCGGGTTCTCGCCGGAGGTGCTCGATCTGGTTGGCGAGCCCTATATTTCGACCCGCCACGCGATCGGTGGCCTTGGGCTCGGCGTCTTCATTGCGCAGACCTTACTTGCGCGAACAGGCGCGACACTGCAATTTGGCAACCAATCGAAGGGCGCGCAGGTGGTTATCAGCTGGGCCGGGCCCGCGATGGAACAGATGCATCGGAGATCCGATCATGAATGAGCCGGTAAGCGGCCAGAATGCGCTGGGCACCGCCCTTGGCATGGATGCCGCAGAACAGCCGGGTGCAGGCCGCAAATTGCTGCTCGTCGACGACGACGCGCCGCTGCGCCGTTCTCTCACGCGCGCATTGGAGCGCCGCGGTTTTGTCGTCCTGGCGGCAGAAGGCCTCGCCGAAGGACGGATGTTTGCACGCGAGCATCGGCCGGAATTCGCGGTGCTCGACATGCGCCTTGCCGAGGGCAGCGGACTCGATCTCTTGAAGACGCTTCGCGACCTTCGCCCGGAGATCCGAATCGTTATCGTTACCGGCTACGGCAATATCGCGACCGCCGTCGTCGCGATCAAAGCCGGTGCCGCCGACTACCTCGCCAAGCCGGTCGACGCCGATGACGTGGTCGCCGCCCTGCTGCGCACCGGCCAGGGCCTGCCGCCGCCGCGCGACAACCCGATGTCCGCGGACCGCGTGCGCTGGGAACACATTCAGCGCGTTTTTGAGCAGTGCAACCGCAATGTCTCCGAAACGGCGCGTCGCCTGAACATGCACCGCCGCACGCTCCAGCGCATCCTCAACAAGCGCGCGCCTCGCGAATAGCCCCGGGCCGGAGCAGGCTGGACTTGCCTGAGACCTGGTGCCAGCGCCTGCTTACATGTCTTTGGAGGATGGCTCGGCCTGGGCCGTCAGATATCGGGTGCCCTCTAGGTTCGTTTGGATAGATGGCCGTTAGAGGCCGTGGACTAGGCCTTCTCAAGAACGCGCCTTTGGAGGACATCCGGTCATGATCGCCGTCATCTTCGAGGTCGAACCCCATCCTGACAAGCGCGCTGCCTATCTCGATGTCGCCGCTTCACTCAAAGCCGAGCTTGAGCAAATGGACGGCTTCATCTCGGTCGAGCGCTTCGAGAGCCTGACCCAGCCCGGCAAGCTGTTGTCCCTGTCCTTCTGGCGGGACGAGGACGCGATCGCCGCCTGGAGACAACGCGAACGGCACCGACGTGCTCAGGCCTTGGGACGAGGCGTTCATTTTCGGGACTACCGCCTGCGCATCGCCGGCATTCTTCGCGACTATGGCATGAACGAACGCGCCCAAGCGCCGATCGACAGTGTCGAGCTGCATGGCTGACGTCCGGCACGACGCGGCCCCGGCGTCCGACGGCCGCTGATCGCCGGTTCGAACCGCTGAAAGACGAAACGATCCTCGACAATGGCGCTGGTTGCGGACTATTCATCCCGCTTGTCGGAGTCTCTGACCGGATCTTGAGACCAGCCATGCGCATCGGTTTTCTCTTCAACCACTATGCGACACATCAGGTGCCTCATGCTGCACCTTATGCGTTCGAGCTGTCGCGCATACGGCCCGATCTCGATGTGACCGTCGCCTGCTCGACCATCGATGAAATGATGATGGCGGAGACCATCGGCAGACTCTATCCGGGTCACCGCTGCATCTTCCAACCGCTCTATGTAAGCAGCACCCGGCTTCTGATCGACAAAGTGATCTCCCGATGGAGCCTCAAGCGCAAGCGCTACACGCTTGAGCAAAATCTCGACTTCTTTCGTTCACTCGATGTCCTGGTAACCCCCGAGCGCCATGCCCTTCAACTGCGCAAACGCTTCGGTCTCACCGACCTCAAGATCATCCACACTCGCCATGGTGCCGGTGATCGCAAAGGCGGCTTCGATGCGCGCTGCGCCGAGTTCGACTTCACGTTGCTGCCCGGTCAGAAATATGTCGACGGCCTCAGCGAACACGGCTTTCTAGGCCGGCATGCAGTGGTCGGCTGGCCGAAATTCGAGGTGATGCAGAAGCTGAAACCCGAACCGGAGCGCCTTTTCGACAACGACAACCCGACCGTCGTCTATGCGCCGCATTTCGATGAGCACTTGTCCTCCTGGCAGACCATGGGCGAGGCGGTCCTGGAGCTTTTCGCCGGCCTTCCCCACTACAATCTCATCGTCGCCCCCCATGTCGTACTGTTCAAGCGGAGCCAACGGCACAAGGCGCGCATGCCGAGGGGTTACGCCCGCAGGCCGAATATCCTGATCGATAAAGGCAGCGCCCGTTCGACCGACATGACCTATATGCGCGCCGCGGACATCTATCTCGGCGACGTCAGCAGCCAGGTCTACGAATTCCTCCACGAGCCCAGGCCCTGCATCTTTCTGAATGCCCACGGCGTCGACTGGAAGAACGATCCGCACTACCGGCATTTCGCCCTCGGACAGGTGGTCGATGACGTCGCGATCGGGCTCGAGGCGGCGCTGGAACAGGCGTTTTCCTGCCATGACGCGTTCCGCTCGAAGCAAGACGCGGCGAGTGCCTACACCTTCTGCAGCGAGGCCGACAGCACGGCAGCGGAACGAGGGGCTCGGGCGCTCGCCGACTTCTTCGACTCGATGGCTGCGCCGGTCGCACCGGCGAAACAGGAACCGGCCCGTCAGGCCGGCCTTCTGGCCGCCGCCCCGTGACCCCTGCCGTTCGTGCGCTTTCCGGCGCGGGCACGGCTTCACCCGCCGGCGCCTTCTGGCTGCTCGTGCTCGGCGCCTGGTTCTTCCTGGTGTTCCCGACCGAGCCGCTCTATGTCGAAAATCAGAACACCAAATTCCTGCACGGCATGGCATTGGCCGGCATCGATCATCTGGATCGGGATTGGACCGCCGGCACAATCGACGTGATGCCGGTCTTCACCGGCATCGTCTATCTGCTGCATGTCGGGACACCGTCCGCCGTCATCTACCTCGTGCAGATGGTGCTGTTCGCGGTCTTTCTCTATGCCGTGATCGAGATCGCCCGCTTCGCCGCCGGCAGGGCTGCCGATCACCCGATGTTCCCGATCGTCGTCGGCACACTGGTGGTGGCCTCTCAGTTCTCCAACGGCGGCGCCCGCGTCTGGGCCGGCGTCGCCAAGCAATATCTGCTCGGCCCGGCGCTGGAACCGCAGAGCTTCGGTGTTTTCTTTCTGCTCGCCGTCGTCCTGTTCCTGAAGCACCGGACCGAAGCGGCCCTTTGGCTGACGGCGCTGCCAGCGATCATTCATCCCGGCTATGTGGTGCCGGCGGGAACGCTGATCCTGGCTTTCACGCTCGCCGCGTGGCTGGACGAAGACCGGTCCAGACGCCCGCGCCTCCCGGTCCTCGCGCTGGCTCTTGCAGCGACCGCAGCGTCGATGGTGTATCTCGGCCTGATGATCCTGCCGACATCGGCGGAAACCTGGCAGCAGGCAAACGAGATCCTGGCGAAGATACGCATTCCACGCCATGCCGTGCCGGCCGAATGGTTCGACTTCGATGCCGGCGCGAAAGTCGTCGGCCTTATCCTGGCGCTCTGGCTGGCATGGCAGCGCTCAGCCCAGCTCTTTTGGATCATTGCCTTTGGCTTCGCCACCGCCCTTGGCCTCACCCTGGTCACCGCCGCCCTCGACAGCAATGAACTTGGCATGATCTCGCCTTGGCGCATCTCGGTCTATCTGGTGCCATTGGCTCTCGCCATCCTGCTGGCCCGTACCGTGGCGGCGATCCTCGATCGAAGCGGCGAGGCCCCGATCATGTACAGGGCCATGGGTGCTGCACTCACCGTGCTGGTCGTCGCCGTCACGATACGCGGCATAATCGAGAAGGTGGCACTTTATTGGCCGGAGGCCGAACCCGCTCACATCGCCTATATGCGCGAGACCGGTGACGAGACCACGCTCTACGTCACCAGCCCTTTCGACATGAACATCCGATTGGAGAGCGGCCAGCCGCAGCTGGTGAGCTGGAAGAGCCACCCCTACAAGGATGCCGAGGTGTTGGAGTGGTATAGGCGCTATCAGCTCGCCGAGCGGATATTTCGCGGGCCATCAATCGACTGCGCGGCGCTCGACAAGGCGATCCAAGCTTATGGGGTGACGCATCTGCTGGTGGGGGATGCGGGAAAGGCAATGGAGTGCATCGGGGCGGAGCCGACGTTCGGCGGTGCTGGCGCTAGGATTTACCGATTGTTGCCTTAGTGGTCGGCTGGATGTCGGCTTTGTGCCAGGAATGGACACCAGCCAGAACTCTCAATGGGAGCTTTCGAACCGCATACAATCAGTCCACCGAAGGCCCAGCAGCATCACGCCACGAGGCCGCTCTCTTTGATGCCGTCAAAAAGGAACTGGACGGCAAGAGCGGCGAGAAGAATCCCTAAGACGCGAGACACTACGTGAGCGCCCGTTACGCCGAAGAGTTTCTGAAATTGAGCTGCAGCGATCATCAGAAGAAGTGTGATCACCAAGACTGCGATCAACGCACCGGTGACGATCATGATTTGGAGAGGGTCGCCTTGCGCGTCGGCAATAAGCAAGATTGCTGCTCCGATAGCGCCGGGTCCGGCAATTAGAGGTGTCGCCAAAGGGAACACGGAAATATCATCCCTGCCCGCCGCTTCCGCGTTTTCTTCCGCCGTCGTCGACGTGCCACCGGATATCCGCGCAAAAACCATGTCAATGGCAATGAGCAACAACAGAATTCCGCCTGCTGTTCGCAAGGCGGCAAGGGAGATCCCGAGGTAAGTCAAAAGCGGCTTGCCCAGGAATGCAAAAAACAAGAGGATCGCCGATCCGATCAAGGTTGCCTTCAAGGCCAAACGCCGGCGCTCACCAGACGCCTTATTCGCTGTAAGTGCAACGAACACGACGGCAACGTCCGGTGGACCAATAGTCGCAAAAAACGTTGCAAAGGCGATCAAAGATGTCTCGAGCATGGTTCGGAAGCTAGAGCAGTCAATGGAACATTGCCATGACCGAATTCCGAACGTGGCGGCGGCTTCGGGGCAAAACCAACCAACTGCTCACATCTCGTCTCGACAACCTCTCCGCCTTCTAGAGATCCAGACTCTAGAAAATTACCCCTTCAACTCCGGCACCACCGGCGGTGGCTGATCCCTGACTGCGATCGCCTTCTTCAAGATCCAGTGCACCGTGGGAAAGGCGAGATCATCCCAAGGGATGTCTTCGATCCGGAAAAGATCAAGTTCGAGCGTTTCGACACCTGCCGAAAAGTCCGGGGTCAGCATCTTCGCGCGGTAGAAGATCTGCACCTGACTCAGGCGAACAATGTTGTAGATCGCAAGCAGGTCGGTGACTTCAATGCGCGCGTTCGCTTCCTCCATGGTCTCGCGGATGGCACCGTGCTCGGTGCTCTCGCCGACCTCCATGAAGCCCGCCGGGATGGTCCAGTAGCCCGACCTCGGATCAATCGCACGACGGCAAAGGAGGATCTTCTCGTCCCAGGTGCAGACGGCGCCGACCACGACTTTGGGATTGATGTAGTGGATCTTGCCGCAATCGGTGCAGACATCCCGCTCCAGATTGTCGCCCTCCGGCACGAATCGGCGGGTCGCAGCGCCACAATCGGGGCAAAACCGCATATGCTCGAAAGATCCGATCAGGACTTCTTGAAGAGCGCTTCGGCGGCGTTGCGTACCGAGTTCTTATTCTCGATCTCGGCGCGTGCCCGAGCCATCTCGACTTCGAGGCGGGCGATATAGGCTTCCAACTCCGCGACAGACCAGCCGCTCAAATCAGGGGGTCCGACCGAGCTTCGCCTTCCCTGGGGTTCGCCATCGTCTTGCATGACAATTCTCGTTCTTCCGGTTCAAAAAAGATGGGGGAGCATACTTATATCGCCTCGAGATCGTGCTCCTCGGTAACGTGATCGACCAAATCGCCGAGCATGCGCTCGTCGGTAACCTGACAAAAGACCTGACACCCCTGACGCTACGCCTGCAAGACGCGGGCGGCCGCAGAAGCCGCAAATGATGGCTGATCAGTGACGCCGACCGGCTGGTTCACTGCGACCGAACGAATTACCCGACCTTTGGCGAAGTTAGGCAAAAACAAGAGACCTGTACAGCATGTAGACGGCTCGCTCCCGGCTCACCGTGCTTGACAAAGGCAGAGCTGCCGAAGACGTTTCCAACGCTGGTCAGACAACGAAGTGAGAGAGCCCGTGAGCGAAGACGTCAGCCGCCTTTTTCCCGTTTCCTGGGAGGAGATGCACCGCGATGCCAGGGCACTGTCCTGGCGGCTCGCCGAGCAGGGTCCTTGGAAAGGCATCGTCGCGATCGCGCGCGGTGGCCTGGTTCCAGCACAGATCGTCGGCCGCGAGCTCGAGATCCGGCTGATCGATACCATCTGCATTTCCAGTTATGACGACCAGACCAGGCGCGAACCGCAGATCCTGAAAAGCATCGGAGGCTCCGGCGAGGGCTGGCTGATCGTCGACGATCTGGTCGACACCGGACGCACCGGGCGCATCGTGCGCGACATGCTGCCAAAGGCCCACTTCGCCACGGTCTACGCCAAGCCCAAGGGCCGCGAGATCGTCGACAGCTTCGTCACCGAAGTCAGCCAGGACACCTGGATCCTGTTTCCCTGGGACCAGCAGCCGCAATTCGTGCAGCCCATCGCCAACAGGACGCGGCCCTGAGCGTCGATTTGGACTGGCGTCGCAGAAGGTGAACATCGAGGGCATGAGAGCCTACGACTGACAACAGCTTCAGCATCGTGCTGTTCAATGGTGACGGAATCGGAGTGGATGTCAGCGATGCTGCCTTCGCCGCGATCGAGGCTGCCCGCCAGTGACAGCCAGAAGGCCGTATTCAATGTCAAATAAGGTCCATTGTTCGACCTACTCACGTACGATAGGCCGAGGCGCTCGGCGATAGCCGGGGAATTTCTCAGCGATTAGTCTGTTGGAAACAACAGTGCAGCCAAAAGCGTCCGGGTTTGTCTTGACCTGAACGCTGCACTGCAGCATATGCGGTGCTGCCTCAAGCTGCCGAGATTACGGCGGATCCCAAGAAAAGGCTTCGGAGAAGCTCGAATGACGATGGCAAATCAACAGGCCGAACGGGCCACGGTCAGTGCCGGACACGCGCTACCCCCTCATTTGAAGCGCCTGGAAGCGGAAAGCATCGAGATTTTTCGCGAGGTCGCGGCGAGCTTCCATAAACCGGTTATGCTCTATTCGATCGGCAAGGACAGCTCCGTCTTGCTGCATCTCGCCGTCAAGGCGTTCTATCCAGCCAAACTGCCTTTCCCTCTCCTCCATGTCGATACGACCTGGAAATTCAAGGAGATGATCGAGTTTCGCGACCGCACGGCAAAGGAGCTCGGCCTGGACTTGATGGTGCATATCAATCAGGACGGCGTCGACAAAGGCGTCGGCCCGTTCACCCACGGCTCCGCGGTCCATACCGACATTATGAAGACCCAGTCCTTGAAGCAGGCACTCGACCGGCACCAGTTTGACGCCGCCTTCGGTGGGGCGCGCCGGGACGAGGAGAAGTCACGCGCCAAGGAACGCATTTTCTCCTTCAGAAACCGCGCCCATGCCTGGGATCCGAAGAACCAGCGACCGGAACTCTGGAACCTCTACAACAGCCGGGTCAACAAGGGTGAGAGCGTGCGCGTCTTCCCGCTCTCCAATTGGACCGAACTCGACATCTGGACTTATATCGAACTCGAAAATATCCCCGTCGTACCGCTCTATTTCGCCAAGGAACGCCCCTTGGTCTGGCGGGACGGCATGTGGATCATGGTCGATGACGACCGCCTGCCAATGGAACCCGACGAACAGCCCGAGATGAAGTCGGTGCGCTTCCGTACCCTTGGTTGCTACCCGCTAACCGGCGCCATCGAGTCGACGGCCGGCACGCTGCCGGAACTGCTCGCCGAGATGGCGCTTAGCCGCAGCTCTGAGCGCCAGGGCCGAGTGATCGACAAGGATCAGCCGGGCTCCATGGAAAAGAAGAAGCAGGAAGGCTATTTCTGATGGACCAGACAGGCCTCGCCGACATTCACGGCACTTATACCAACGAAAAATCCCTGCTTCGCTTCCTCACCTGCGGAAGTGTCGACGACGGCAAGAGCACGCTGATCGGTCGACTCCTCTACGACGCCAAGCTGCTCTTGGAAGACCAGGTTGCCGCCCTCGAAAGCGAGAGCAAGCTGCATGGCACCCAGGGCGGCGAGCTGGACATGGCGCTCCTGGTGGACGGCCTCCAGGCCGAGCGCGAGCAGGGCATCACCATCGACGTCGCCTATCGTTATTTTTCGACGGCGCGCCGCAAATTCATCGTCGCCGACACGCCGGGCCACGAACAGTATACGCGCAATATGGCGACCGGAGCGTCGACCGCCGATCTCGCCATCATCCTGATCGATGCCAGAAAGGGCGTGCTCACCCAGACCAGGCGCCACAGCCGAATCGCGGATCTCCTCGGCATTCGCCACATCGTTCTCGCAGTCAACAAGATGGACCTGGTCGAGTACAGCGAGAGCCGCTTCGACGACATCGTCCACGACTACCGCACCTTCGTGAAAAGCCAGGATCTCGGCTTCGAAGATATCGCCTGCATTCCGCTCTCCGCCTTGAAGGGCGACAACGTGCTGGAGCCGAGCACGTCCATGGGCTGGTATCGCGGACCGTCGTTGATGGCGCATCTGGAGACCGTCGACTTCACCACCGAACGGAGCTTCGATGCCTTCCGCTTTCCGGTGCAGTGGGTCAGCCGACCGAACCTCGATTTCCGTGGCTATGCCGGCACGGTCGCCAGCGGGTCGATAAGCCCCGGCGACCGCATCATCGTTCAGCCCGGCAGCCAGCAGGCCACGGTCAACCGTATCGTCACCATGGACGGCGATCAGCCGGTGGCTGAGAGCGGCGATGCAGTAACACTCTGTCTTGATCGGGAGATCGACGTCTCGCGCGGCGATGTCATCGCGGCGGCCGAGGATTCGGTCCCGGTGACCGATCAGTTCGCTGCCCATCTGATCTGGATGGACGACCAGGCGAAGCTTCTGCCAGAGCGCTCCTACCTTCTGAAGCTCGGCACCAAGACCATCGGGGCAGCGGTCACACGCCTAAAATATAAGGAAGACGTCAATTCCGGCGAGCATCTGGCGGCCGACACGCTGGAGCTGAACGAGGTCGGTTTCGTCAATTTCAACCTCGATCAACCGATCGCCTTCGACGCCTACAAAGACAACAAGGCGCTCGGCGGCTTCATTCTGATCGACCGCATGTCAAACCAGACGGTCGCCGCCGGCATGGTCGCCTTCGGCCTTCGCCGCGCCACCAATCTGGTCTGGCAGGAGGTCGACGTCGACAAGCAGGCGCGCGCCAAGCAGAACCAGCAAAAGCCCTGTCTCCTCTGGTTCACCGGCTTTTCCGGTTCCGGCAAGTCGACGGTCGCCAATCTCGTGGAAAAGCGCCTTCATGCCATGGGGCAGCGCACCTATCTCCTGGACGGAGACAATGTGAGGCATGGCCTCAACAAGGACCTGGGCTTCACGGACGCGGATCGCGTGGAAAACATCCGCCGGGTCGCCGAGGTCGGCAAGCTGATGGTGGATGCCGGCCTGATCGTCATGGCCTCCTTCATCTCGCCGTTCCGGAGCGAGCGCGACCTCGCGCGAGAACTGTTCGAAAAGGACGAGTTCATCGAGGTCTTCGTCGACGCCTCGATCGAAGCCTGCGAACGCCGCGACCCCAAAGGCCTCTACCAGCGCGCCCGCGACGGCAAGATCCCCAACTTCACCGGCATCTCCTCCCCCTACGAGCCGCCGGAGACGCCGGAAATCCACCTGCAAACCGAGCAGCTAACCCCGGAAGAAGCCGCCGACCTCGTCGTCGCCCAACTCCAAGGCAAGCAGCGCTTGCTGGCTTGACTTGGACTTCGCTTGGGTTGGGGCTATGGTTGTTGGCGGGGCGCTCGTCTTAGTGCGATGATGCATCAGTACCAGTCATCCCTCCGCTGGCAGCACAATGAGGAGGGCTGGGATCTAAGGTGACGGACAGTACTTTCCAAGTGTTGTTGCAAGCCTCTTTTCCCTCAGTGAGAAACTGCCTTCTTGAGCATATGATTTTGACTCAATGCCCCACACCCGCTCGCTGACATTAATCTGATTGAGAATGTGATAATTGAGCTTTTGATCGTTGAGTTTCTCTCGCCACTCCGCTAACCGGCGCGGAAGACACCAGCGATCCCACCATACGACTCTCCCACCCCGCATGAGTTGCAAGCATGTCTCGAAAGCGGCTCTTGTCCCATCAAAGAGTCTATAGCTTACGAAATCAAACTCTGCGTCCTCGATTGTTCGCTCTAGGTCTATGAGTAATTCTGGATTAGCCAACTCCCGCATCCTTTGCATCGCCTTACCTGGATGATGTTCAGGATAGCTAAGTAGATCCGCAAGTATTTCTGAGGATTTGCATGGACGCTGAACCGTTTTTAGCTTGATCAGGTAATTTGAAGCATCAAATAGCGGAACCCACGATGAGCCTTCACCTGCATCAAATAACAAACCTGGTTTCTTTTCTTTTGATTTGGTCGCCTTACCACCAGAAGTGACCGGAACAGAAACCTCGGTAGGCGAAATGGCTGAGACAACAATCCTGGCATCTAATGCAGGCGGCAACGATCCCCATGGTGAGCTTAGTTGAGAAAAAAGCCATATGGTGTCGTCTATTTCGACACGGGCGGCTGGCCCTGTAACAGCAAGAGTTAGGTGGTAGTTCGGTGCATCGAACCCCTGGTCGTCAGGTTGGTTGCGTTTAAACCAGCTGCTACGGGGATTGCCGTAATCGAAAAGTACGACTTTCCTTTTTACATAGTGAACGAAGTGACTCACGATACGGTCCAAGGCCCAATTTCAGCCATAACTGCGGCTGTGCAAGAGTGCCGAGAAAGGCCGCAAGAGCAACTTTTCCAGGGTGGAAGAGATCCGAAAATAGAAACCTTAGATAACTATGATCTACAAAAAAAATCAACTCTGAGAATAAAAACGAAACGCACTGTGAATGATGACTGAAGGTGTACGTCCAAGCTCAAGCCTGTCAATTGAGTGTTTTGGACTCAAGAACTTGCTTCGATAGCCAAGTGGTTTTGTGTCCGTTTGGGGTTCAACCCGCGACGATACACAACTCGCTCCCAACCAATCCCACCCCAAAGTCAACCAGGTGCTGGCAGCACCGGCTCTTCTATCTGGCCTTCACTGATCAGGACGGCGCTGCCGGTGACGCGGACTGCCGTGACGGTGCCGGCCTTTTTGTCGACCTCGATTTCCAGCCGGCTTGGGCGGCCCATTTCGATGCCCTGGGCGATCACGCGTTTGATCGTGCCGTTCTGCATCGGGTCGTGATGGCCGAGCCATCCTGCCAGCGCCGCGGCGGCGCTGCCGGTGGCGGGGTCCTCGGGGATGCCGCTTAGGGGCGCGTACATTCTGGCCTGGAAATCGAAGCCATCCGGTGCGTCTTCAGTGAAGATGAGCGGCTCTTTTGCGAACAGCTCATCACCGATCCGTTCCAGAACCGAGAGATCGATGCGGGACCGCGCCAGCGCTGAGCGGTCCTTCACCTGAACGACGAGGAACGGATTGCCCGTGGACGCCCCTTCCGCCCGCAGGATGTCATCGGGTTCGAGGGACAGCATTGCCGCCATTACATCTGCGGAGGGCGCCGGCGCGATTTTTGGCTGCTGCGGTGCCGTCAGGGTCGCCGACACCGCTCGCCCATCGACGCTTTCGATCGTCACCGGAACAGGCCCCGCATCCGTCTCCAGGACGATGTCGGTCCGATCATCGTCCAGCGAGACCTCGCCCATCGAGGCGAGGATCAGCGCCGTGCCGATGGTCGGATGGCCGGCAAAGGGGATTTCCCTGGTCGGCACGAAAATCCGCATCCGCCTGGTGTTCGCCGGGTTCTCGGGCCTGAGGACGAAGACGGTCTCGGAGAGATTGAACTCGCGCGCGAGCTTCTGCATTTGCTCGGTCGACAGTCCCTCGGCATTGGGCAGCACGGCGAGCGGATTGCCGCCGAAGGGCTGATCGGTGAAGACATCCGCCGTGATGAAATGGCGCCGCATGGGCTTTCCTCCGCTGGATCAGACGCGTTCAGAGACGCCAGAAAGGTTTCTCGGACTCGATCAGCACATCGACGCGGGATAGTCCGATATCGCGCAGCATGCGGTCGTCGAGGCTGGCAAGATGCTGCCGCTGTCGCCTGACCTCGAGCCAGCGCGCCAGCCGGCTGAGACCTGCCACGATCCATGGCGGCAAGCCGAAGGACACAGACGCCGAAGATGGCACGATTGTATCGATACAATGCTGGTTTTTCATGGCACATCTCACGAATAAATCGATACATTGTATTCATCATTGACTCAATAAGCGAGTCAATCTATATATTGTCACCATGACAATTTGGTGTCCCGATCTCTCTACACACTCCGGTCCGCGCTACAAGGCGCTGGCCGAAGCGATCGATGCAGCGATCGGTGAGGGTGCGCTGGAACCAGGCCGGAAACTGCCGCCGCAGCGGGACCTCGCCTACCGTCTAGGCGTCACCGTCGGCACCGTGTCTCGGGCCTACGCGCTTGCGGAGCAGCGCGGGCTGGTCAGAGGCGAGGTCGGCCGCGGCACGTTCGTCCGATCGGACGACGGGGCCGAAGGCTTCCGCAACCGAGTAATGGATGGCGACGATGATCTGATCAAGCTGACCGTCAACAGCCAGCCGGATGACGGGATCAAGCACCTGGTCGCCAGCAGCCTGAACAGGCTCGCCGGCAGCAACTGGCCGATCGGCGAGCTTCTGAGCTACACGCCCAGAATCGGCCTCGACAAGCATCGCGAGGCCGCTGCCGGCTGGGCAAGCCGGATTGGGACGGCCTTTTCGCCTGAACAGACGCTGATCACCGGCGGCGCCCATCAGGGAATCATGACGGCGCTTGCCGGCCTCTCGCGTCCCGGCGATACCGTCCTTTGCGAACATCTCGTCTACAGCGGCATCAAGCGCATCGCGACGCGTCTCGGCGTGAACCTGCTGGGCGTCGGCCTCGATCACGAGGGCCTCGGCCCCGATGCGCTCGACGCAGCCTGCCGGGCGAGCGGTGCTAGAATTCTGATCATCAATCCGACCGCGCACAATCCGACCACCTACACCATGCCCGAGGAACGGCGTAAGGCGATCGCCACCATCGCCAAGCGTCACGATCTGATCCTGGTGGAGGACGACGTCTACGGCCATCTCCCAGAGGACCGCCCGCCCCCTTTCGTCGAGCTCTTGCCGGAGCGCACGGTCTACATCACCACGGCCTCGAAGATCGTCGCACCAAACTTGCGCTTCGGCGTGCTGATCGCGCCGGAGCGGGTGTTCGACCGGCTCGCGGATGCTCAAAGCGATCTCTTCCTGATCTGCCCCGCCCTGATGGCCGCCCTCTTCACCCAATGGCTGGATGATGGCACTGCCGACGACCTGGTCCAGCGCCAGCGCGTCGAGGCCGCGGCACGTCAGGCCCTCGCCGCCGACTGTCTCGCCGGCATTGCCTATGATGCGCAGCCGCTGTCCTATCACCTATGGCTGCCGCTGCCTGATCCTTGGCGAAGCTCGACCCTCGTCAATGCGCTGAGCCAGCGTGGCGTCGCCGTCGATCCGGCCTTCCTGTTCGCCGTCGGCCCGCTTGCGGAACCGCACGCCGTCCGAATCAGCCTGAGCGCCGCCAAGACCAGGGAGCGCCTGCGCCGCGCCCTGGAGACCGTACGGGATGTGCTCGTAGCCGGACCGATTAGCCGAAGCGACACCATCTGAGCCATCCGCCGTCGGCGGTCATGTGACTGTTTGGGCGATCGCCCTAGAAAATGGATGGTCCAGCTTTGGATCAGCCGGCGGCGTGCTGACGATTCGGTTCCTTAAGGAAGCGTGAAGAAGAGAATGTGAAGGCGGCCAACTGGTCGATCGTTTCGCATGCGTGGTTGCGGAGAGCATGGCTGGTCGATGGCCGAACGCCTTATCAAAAGCCTCGCTGATATTGCACACTCAATTAATTTTCCTAAAAATTCGACATTATACAATAAAAATTTATCCGCCTTTCAAAATTTAATCTTATTGACGAATAATCAATTCAATGTAATCTTAAAAAATCTTCAGCTAATACTTCAATATTTACAGAATTTCGTTCAACTGATCTCACCAGAACATCGGTTCAGGAGTGCTGACTTCATGCTGAACGATTCGGTGAAAGCGTCGACGTCCGGCGTTTCGCCCGACGGCTGCTCAGCCGCCGCCTCGTCCTGGCTCCAGGCTCGCGATGTCCTGGTGGCGGGCCTCCTGGCGCTGCTCTGGCTGATCGCCATGTTCCTCCCCGAAGAGCGCTGGTTCGCCTGCGCGCGCTGGCTGGCGAGAAAGCGTCTGGCCAGATGCGCCAAGCTTTCTGGCGAGGAGATTGAGACCGTCAAGGTGGTCGTCGGCAGCGGGAAGAACAAGGCGTCCTGGATCGAGGAGAGCTTTCGCAAGGACTGGCTCGCCCATAAATATCTGAGCTGGATCCAGCTGCTCGCCAGCTACCGGCCCTGGCGTTTTCGGGTGCCGACGATGCTGATCGGCCATCAGCATCTGGACCAGGCACTCGCGCGCGGCAATGGCGTGATTCTGCTGACCGCCAATTTCGTCTACAAGGACCTGATGACCAAGGCGGCCCTCGCGGAGGCGGGCTATCAGACGAGCCATCTGGTTCGCGACAGCCACGGTTTTGCTGAGAGCAAGCTCGGTCGACGCCTACTCAACCCTATCTATGCCCGCGTCGAGCGCCGGTATCTGCATGAGCGCCTGGTGTTCCGGAGCCGGGAGACCACGGAGGTCAACGCACTGATCAGAAAACGGCTTTCGGAAAATAAAACGATCCTGGTGACCGTCACCCCGCTCGGCCGCAGAATCGCCTCCCTGCCCTTCCTTCACGGACGCATCCGGATCGCTACGGGCGCTTTGAAATTTGCCTGCGAGGCGGACGCCACGGTCCTCCCGGTTTTCACGATCAAGAAGGCTGACGGCAGGATTGCGACGATCATCGAGCACCCGCTCGCCAAGCCGGCAAAGGCATCACATGGCGACATGATCGACGCTATGCTCGACGACTATGTGCCAAGGCTGGAAACCTATGTCGCGCAATATCCCGAGCAGTTCGCCTTTCCGACCTCCGACCGTCATGGCCTGACACTAATCGAGCCCCTCGGTGGCGTGGCCACCTCATCAACTCGGACCGCAGTCGCTTAGTTTGACGGTATGCCGCCAGGTTTAAGACGCGGCGCCTGACAAAAGCGCGCCACTCAGTCCAATTCGAACGCCTCTTTGTAGTCGAGCTTGAGTGCCGGATCCTGGTCTTCCTTGGTCATGACGGTGTTGCCGACGACGAGCATGTCGATGTCGGTGCCCATGAAGCAGCGGAAGGCGTCTTTGGGCGTGCAGACGATGGGTTCGCCGCGGACGTTGAAGCTGGTATTCACCAGGATCGGACAGCCGGTCTCGCCGTGGAAGGCTTCCAGCAGCTTGTGGTAGGCGGGGTTGGTTTCCTCATGCACGGTCTGGATGCGCGCGGAATAGTCGACATGGGTGACCGCGGGCACTTCGGATCTGGGCACGTTCAGCTTGTCGATGCCGAAGAGCTGTTCCTCGTCCTGGTTCATGCGCCGGCGCTTGTCCTCGGCCACGTCGGCGACGATCAGCATGTAGGGGCTATCGCCCTCATGCTCGAACCAGGCGCCGACATGGTCGCGCAAGACAGATGGCGCGAACGGCCGGAAGCTTTCGCGATATTTGACCTTGAGATTAAGGGTGCGCTGCATTGTCGGGGATCGGGCGTCACCGAGGATGGAACGCCCGCCGAGCGCTCTCGGCCCGAACTCCATCCGGCCCTGGAACCAGCCGATCGCCTTGCCGTCGGCCAGCGCCTTGGCGGTGGCTTGAATCATGTCCGCCTCGGTGAGCGTCTTGTAGACGGCACCCGCGTCCTTGAGCTGGGCTTCGATCTCGCCCTGATCATAGGCCGGACCGAGATAGGAGCCCTTCATGCCGTCCATCGCACCATTAAGCTTTCGCGGCTGGCGCTTGAAGCCATGGTAACCGACGAGTGCTGCACCCAAGGCACCGCCAGCATCGCCGGAGGCTGGCTGGATCCAGATATTGTCGAAGGCGCCGTCGCGCAAGACCTTGCCGTTAGCCACGCAGTTCAGCGCCACACCACCCGCGAGGCAGAGATTTTTTTGATCCGTCTCCTTGCGAATTGAGCGGCAAAGCCGGAGCATCACCTCTTCAGTCACCGCCTGCACCGAGGCTGCGAGGTCCATCTCGCGCTGGGTCACCAGCTCTTCCGGCGTGCGCGGCGCGCCGCCGAACAGCTCGTCGAAGCGCGCGTTGGTCATGGTGAGACCGGTGCAGTAGTCGAAATAGCTCTGATCCAGG
>JBCCIN010000011.1:0-29947 GCA_039028235.1 Pseudomonadota bacterium | reverse complement strand
GGAAAACTGACCCAGGCGCAGAACGGTTCCTTTCGACCGACTGCTTTCAACCAGTCGATCGCACGGTCCGCGGTCCAGGTGGAATTGTGCCAGGCGACCGGCAGCTTCGAATGCCAGGTCTGGGCGGCACCTCGCGTGTCGCCGGCGTTTTCCCGATAGAGCGCGTTTTTCTCATCCCCTCGACCATCGGCGTAGAACCAGCGTTCGTAATGCTGACCGCCTGGCGGTTTTTCCGGGAGAAACCAGTTGTGGCCGACCAGCATGAGCTCGACATGGTCGAATCCCATATAAGGGCCGTTCCAGTCGGCCGGATAGGTCACTGACGAGGCGAGACATTCCGGCGTGCCGGTCGGCTCGAAGGTGTGATAGGTGGAAAAATGCGCCTTGCCGAAAAAGGCCGTGTCGTAGCCGGCTTTCGCCAGGGCGCCGGCAAAGCCCTTCCCGCCGATCCTCGGGTCGAGGTCGATGCCGTTGTCGTGCACGCCGTGGGTCCGGCAGAGCTGGCCGGTCAGAATCGACGCGCGCGCGGGCTGGCAGATCACGCAGGGCGTGATGCAGGCGGCAAATCGGGTGCCGTCGGCCGCCAGACGATCCAGATGCGGTGTCTTGATCCGGCGGCCTTCGAAGCCGAAGCAATCGGCGCGCTGTTGATCGGCTGAGATCAGGAGAATGTTCGGGCGTTTCATGGAGCAACACTCCTGTTTGATCGCAGCGACAGCACGACGACGATGATCGCGAGCAGGGTGAAGGTGAAGGCGATTGGGCTCGTGAACAGAAAGAACGGGTTGGCGCCGGTTGCATCGAAAGCCTGCCTCGCCGTGTCCTCGAGGCGCGATCCGAGAATGAAGGCGATGACGAAGGGCAAGGGCGAGATGTCGAGTCTTCGCATCAGGTAGCCGAGCACGCCAAAGCCAATGGCGATCCAGATTTCCGCAAGTTTCGGATTGCCGACATAGATCGAGGTCAGGGTCAAAAGGAGGACCACCGGCAGCAGGATCTGTTTCGGCACGCGTGTCATGAATCCGATCGTGCGCATGAAGGCCCCGCCGACCGTCCAATTCAAAAGGTTGGCGAACATCATGGTGGTGAAGAGGCCAAACGCGATGACGAGTTCCGGATTGACCGCATCCGATGTGAAACGGAAGACGGAGGGGCCGGGATTGAAGCCGCCGATGCTGTCCATCGCCAGGATGAGGAAGACGGCTGCGGCATTGCCGGGGATGCCGAGGCTGAGAACCGGTATCAGATTGGCGCCGGAGACGGAGGAATTGGCGGCTTCGGTTGCGGCGATGCCCTCAGGCGCGCCCTTGCCGAAGCTTGGGGTTCGGCCGGTCAGGTCATGGAGGCGATGGCCTGAGGCATAACCGAGCATCGCCG
This sequence comes from Pseudomonadota bacterium, assembly GCA_039028235.1. GTDB lineage: Bacteria > Pseudomonadota > Alphaproteobacteria > Geminicoccales > Geminicoccaceae > JANQPX01. The sequence goes on along the minus strand of JBCCIN010000011.1, from coordinate 28,570 downwards.
CCAGCGTCGAACCGACGCCGGGCAGCGCGCCGATCACCGTGCCGATAAGCGCTGACCGCCCGACAAAGGGAGCGATGCGTCTCAGATCGCCACCGGTCAGGGCTTGTGAGCCTTCGAGCGGCGTCGTGGCACCAGCCCCGGTTCTCGCTTTGGCTGCACGCAGATCCTCGATACCCTTGAACACCTCGCCAAGGATCAGAACGCCAAGAACCACCGATGTCACCGAGAATCCCGCGGCCAGTGTCTGGCTGCCGAAGCTTAGCCGGGGATAGAAATCGCCGCCTGTGCCGATGCTGACGGCGAAAAGGCCGAGGCCAAGGGAGATCAGTCCCTTGCCGACCGAATTGCCGATGACCGAAGCGATGAATGCGAGCGAGAGGATCAGAAGCGCCGTCTTTTCGGGCAGATCGAGATAGCGCTCGACCAGGACAGCGAGAAAGGGGGCGCAGAGGATGAGGACGATGTCCGAGAATGTGTCGCCTGATGCCGAGGACACATGGGCGATCCGAAGAGCGCGGCCGGCCTGCCCATTTTGGGTCATCGGGTAGCCGTCGAGGGTGGTCATATAGGCATCGGGCGTGCCGGGCGTGTTGAAGAGGATGGCAGGCACCGCACCGCCGATCGTAGCACCCTTCATGACGCCGATCAGAAAGCCCAGGACCGGCAAGAGTGCATCCGGCGTGTAGCCGAAGATCGAGATCAGGATCGGAAGCGAAATCGCCATCGCCATCGGCCCGGCGAGCCCCGGCGTCGCGCCGACCAGAATGCCGAGGAGGAAGCCGAGAAGCGTCATCAACAGCGTTGCGGGGATGCCGATGATCTCCGGCCCCTGGAACACGGCCAGGATGCCGAGCCCGATATAATCGAACACACCCATCAGACGTCGCCGTTCGGCGGCAACAGCAGATCATCGAAGGGAAGATCGTAGATCGCGATCAGGGCAAGTGTTGCAACGAGGCCAATGATGACGCTGCGCAGCGTCACCCTGCCCTCGACCATCACCATCAGCCCGGAGACCAGAAGCGTGCCGCCGACGACGTAGCCGACATATTTCCAGGGCGGCGTGTCCCGAAGATTGCGATAGACGCCCTCTTCCGTGAAGGCCCAGACCAGGGCCGGCCCGAGCCAACGCATGGCTGCAAAAGCGACGGTGAGGATGACGATGAGCAGCAGGAGATAGCGGAGATTGTCGCCTGTCAGCGTCTGCGCCCAGCCATTGCCCGGAAGCAGGAGGAAGAGACCACCGATCAGCACGAAGCCGCAGGCCAGCGTCGGCAAGAGCGAGTCCCCGATGCTGGTCTGCCGTCTGACTTTTTCGATCAACCCTGTCTCGATATCCAGGGGTATCCAAACGGTCAGGGCCAACAGGGCGGCTGCGATGCAGACCAGGCCGAGAATCCGGCTGGAAGAGAAAAACCGGGGCAACCTCAGTCCGCCCGAATTGAGATTCCGACCTTACCGGCCAACACCTCCAACGTCCTATTCGGCTGAGGCGTCAAGCAGCCCGCCGGCCTGATCATAGGCGTCCTGAATGAAAGCCGTGAGTTCATCGCCTGAACGCAGATCGACGCCGCCAAATCCTTTGGTTATGAAGCCCGCTGCCTCCGAGCCTGCGGCATTGAGCACCTCGGCCACCGCTGATGCGATCGCTTCGCGCGCTAAGGGTTCCATCCCGCCTGGTCCCGCGATCATGAACATGGTGTCGTTGGTGAACTCAACGCCATATTGAGTGAGGAGCGGCGCATCGGGGCTTCCGGGGAGCGGCCCGCTTTTGGCCGATGCCAGTTCGACCATCTCGCCTGCAGCAACCGCCTTCGCCTGAATGCCTGCCCCAAAGCCCACATCCAGATCGCCGGCGTTCAAGCCGTTCATCACGGCTTTGCCGCCCTTCACCTGAACGATGTTGAAGTCAACGTCATTGGCCTTGCCAATGACATAGGCGAGATCGCCAAGTGCCGGGCTCATCGCTCCGAAGCGGATGTCCTCACCGCCCTTGGCCGCCTCGATGACATCGCCGAGCGTCGTGTAGCCCTTGCTGGTCAGAGCGACGACCGCCATCTGCGAGCCGGCAGTCGTGGTGATCGGGGTCGCTGCATCCGGGCCGCCAGCATCGGCCGCGCGCATGTTGTAGCCGAGCGACTCGGTCACGATCATGGCAATGGTGGTGCCGTCTTTGGGCGCAGCGTTCAACGCCTTGACCGCATTAAGCCCGCCCTTGCCCGTCGCCTGCTCGGGAATAATCTTCCAGCCCTTTGCGACCTCAAGCTCGGCGGCGATCATGCGCGCTTGGGTATCCGCGCCACCGCCCGCAGCAAAGGCGATCAGGAACTTGATCGGCCCAGGCGGGGTCCAATCCTCGGCCATGGCGCCTGACGCAAAAGCGAGCAGCCCGACGGCTGCAATCGTTTGTCCCAGAAGTCGTTTCATCTGCACCTCCCATTTGAGAACCAACCAGCCACAGAACGATTGACCGGTCAAATATAAAGTTGACGGATCAACTAAAAACCCGGACGATCGACGGAAGGGAGACAGCACATTGACCAAAAAAAGCGAGCAAACGATCACGCCCGACGACCTGCCGCTTCATCAGTTCCTGACCTACAGGCTGTCTCGCGTGCAGGCGAAGCTTAATGCTCAGGCGAACGCCATGCTGCGCGCCCATGCCGGACTGACACTGTCCCAATGGCGCATTCTTGCTCTGATCGGTGCAGCAGGACAGACCCGCCTGTCCGAGCTCGCGAGGATCGCCGCCCTGGATAAGGGCCTGCTCAGCCGCAATCTGAAGACGCTCATTGCCGACGGTCTGGTCAGGTCAAAGCAGGACGACATCGATCAACGGGTGCAGCATTTGAGTCTTAGTGGCAGCGGCCAGACGCTATTCGAGACAACCCTGCCACGCATGCGCCAACGGCAAACCCACCTCCGCTCATCGATGTCGGCAAGGGAACTCGACGTGCTGTATCGAGCGCTCGACAAGCTCGAAATCGCAGCCGACTACCGGGGCGAGGATTGACGGATGCCATCGAACCTTCTCGTGATCATGTCTGACGAGCATCAGGCCCGCGCCATGGGCTGTGCCGGTCATCCCTTTGTGCAGACACCAAACCTCGACGCCCTCGCAGCACGCGGCGTGCGCTTTACCGATGCCTACACGCCTTGCCCGATCTGTGTTCCGGCGCGTGCGGCCTTTGCCACCGGGAAATACGTCCATCAGATCCGCCTTTGGGACAACGCCATGCCCTATGGCGGCGAACCCAAGGGCTGGGGGCATGCGCTGCAGGCCGCCGGCGTACCGGTCGAGAGCATCGGCAAGCTGCATTACCGCCATGACGAGGATCCCGCGGGCTTCGACGTCGAACATATCGCGATGCAGGTGGCCGGCGGCGTCGGCATGGTCTGGGCGTCGATCCGAAAGGAGGACGAGCGGCTGACCATGCCCGGACGTATGCTCGGCGACAGGATCGGTCCTGGATCGAGCAAATACACCGACTATGACGAAGCCGTTGTCCAGCGCACAATCCGCTGGTTCGGGGAGCGAAAGGCTTCAAGCGATGAGCGTCCGTGGTGTCTCTTCGTCGGCTTCGTCGCCCCGCATTTTCCGCTGGTGGTGCCGCAGGAGTTCTATGATCTCTATCCGACGGAAGGCCTGCCGCCGGTCAAGGCGCACCCCAGCACCGGCTATCAGCGTCACCCATGGGTCGAGAAGCAAAACGCCATGGCGGATACCGAGGCGAAGTTTCGAGATCCGGAAGAACGGCTCGCCGCGATCGCCGCCTACTACGGTCTTTGCTCCTGGCTCGATCACAATATCGGCCGTGTGCTGGACGGGCTAAAGGCAGCTGGTTTCGGGGACGATACGACGATCGTCTACACGTCCGATCATGGCGACAATGTCGGCGCGCGCGGTCTTTGGGGCAAATCCAACCTCTATCAGGAAAGCGTTGCCGTTCCGATGATCATGGCGGGGCCGGGCGTTTCGGGGGGGATCTGCGAGACGCCGGTGAGCCTGCTCGACCTTTCGACGACCATCCCCGCCCATTTCGGGCTCGACTTTGCCTGCGAAGGCCGGCCTCTGACCGAGATCCAGGCCGAGCCGGTCGATCGGGAACGGCCCATCTTCAGCGAATATCACGCCGCCGGCGCGGTTTCAGGCGCCTTCATGCTGAAAAAGGGCCGCTTCAAGCTGAACCATTATGTCGGCTTCCCGCCGGAGCTGTTCGATCTCGACGCCGATCCCGAAGAGCTGAATGATCTCGCCGGTGATCCGGCCTACGCCGATGTCGTCAGTGCTATGGATGCAGCGCTTCAGGCCAAGGTCGATGTCGAGGCCGCCGACACCCAGGCTTTCGCCGACCAGGCAGCCATGATCGCGGGTTATGGCGGGCGGGACAAGGCGGCGACGCTCGGTGCACCGGCGGCAACCCCGCCGCCGGAGATCGGCCCATGAAGCTCACGGTTCTCGGCTCCGGCACGCCCGAGGCCTATGTGCGACGGGCGTCCTCGGGCTATCTCGTCGACGTCGGCGGTGATCGCCTTCTCTTCGATTGCGGCGGCGGCGTGGTCGATCGTCTGCTGCAAGCAGGTCACCGTCCCTCCGACATCGACACCCTGTTCTTCAGCCATCTGCATTCCGATCACATGATGGACTATGCCAGACTGGTGCATGCGGCCTGGGATGAGGGCGGCAAGCCGCTTCGGGTGGTCGGCCCGAAGCCGATCGCGGCGATCACCGAAAAGCTCTTTGGCCGCGATGGTGTCTTCGCGGATGATCTGCGCGCGCGCACCGAGCTTCGGCCGAGCCAGGAGGTCTGGGTCGCGCGCGGAGGCACTCTGCCCCGCCCCTGGCCGTCGCCGGTCATCACCGAAGTCCAGCCGGGCTTCGTTCACGAGGGCGATGGCTGGACGATCCGGTCTTGCGAGGTACCGCACGCACAGCCTGCGCTGACCTGCATGGCGCTCGCGATCAGCAACGACCGCCGCAAGTTCGTCTACTCCGGCGATGCCGCGATCTGTCCCGAGCTGGAAGCGCTGACCGCCGACGCCGACCTGCTGCTCCACTGGTGCTACCGTCTTGATGGCGAGGCGATGCACCCGGCTCTTGCCAAGCTTTGTCCGACACCCGGCGACATTGCCGCCATGGCGTCGAGGTGCGGCGCCAAGCGGCTGGTCCTCACCCATTTTCGCGAGCATATGGACACACCAGGCAAGCATGAAGCGGCGCTCAAGATCATGCAGGACGTGTTCGACGGCCCGTCGGAAGTCGCCGAGGATCTGACGATCTACGAGATCTGAGCAGCTTCAAGTCGGTATTTTGGCCGGCCGGGTCATATCGCGATGACGCTCGCCCTTTACCTCCTGTTAACCCGACATCGCTAAGAAGGTGCTGTCGCGCTGGTCCATGCGATCCTGGGAGTCCGAGCCTCGCCACACCTTTCTGTTGGCGGACGGATTCCCAGGATCGCATGGATCATGGATAGTCTTAGCGAGGTGACGTTAACGCCGGGTTAAGAAAAAGGGGGCAATGACGTGATGAAAACCATCGGATAAATCGGCCAATTCCTAGGCCGATTGGGTATCGCGTCGCTGCATCAGCAGGCATGGGGCGATGGGCTATGACCTCCCATGCCGGCATTCGATCCAGCCGAAGGCCAGAGGCGCTCGACAGATGGACGCCTGCATTCACGCCTGCCGCCAAGTCAAGGCTGGCCCGTCTCGGGTCTAGGAGGCGCGGTCTTCGACAGCGCGCCGACGGCTCCAGGATCTTCCTTCCATCAGCATGGCGTTACCAATATGCCGCAAGGCCGGCGCATCCCTTCCAGACGTCCGATCCAGCCGAAGGCCAACGGCGCTCGACAGATAGGCGCCTGCATTCGCGCCTATCGCCACGTCAAGGCCGCCCCGCCTCGGGGCCGGGGTCAGGAGGCGAGGTCTTCGATGGTGCGGGGACGGCTGCTCTTGAAGAGCTGGGCGGTGGTGCGGTCGGCGAGGATTTCGCCGTCGGTCTGGCAGCGCGGGCAATAGTTGCTTTCGCTTTCCTGGCGACGCAGGCGTTGGATCGGCGTGGCGCAGACCGGGCAGGGTTCGTTGAAACGGCCATGCACGGCCATGCCGGGACGATCGTGGCGGACTGTTTCGGGAAAGCCGTCGCCGATCTCGGTGCGTAGGCGCTCCAGCCAGTCGGCGAGGGTCGCGCGCGTGCTCTCGTAGAGGCGCTGCACCTCGTCGTCGTCGAGCTTGGTGCTCATCGCTTTGGGCGAGAGGCGCGCATGGTGCAGGATCTCGTCGGAGTAGGCATTGCCGATGCCGCTGAACAGATGCGGGTCGGTGAGCGTGCGCTTGAGGGTGTGGTTCTCGCGGGTCAGCGCTTCCTTGAAGGTGGCGAGATCGGCCTCAAACACCTCGATGCCGCCGGGATCATGCTCGGCGAGGCCATCTTCGCCCTGGACCACGTGGAGGGAGGCGCGCTTTTTCGGCCCGAACTCAGTGAGCGTCAGCGAACCCTGCGAAAAATCGAAGGCGGCCAGGGCATGGCGGCCCGCGAGCTTGACGCCGGGCTTCTTCCAATGCAGGCGTCCGGCGATCATCAGATGGAAGACCAGAAAGAGATCGTCGTCGAGCCCGAGGACGATGCGTTTACCGAGACGTCGGACCTCCCTCACCTTCTTGCCGATCGCGTCGTCGAGCGGCGGCTCGACCGTGCGCAGCAGGAACGGGCTGGCAAGCCGCACCTCCTCAATGACCTGACCCTGAAGGCGGCGTTCCAATGCCTCCACGTAAACCGTGATGTCCGGGAGTTCGGGCATGAACCCTCCCCTTGTTGCTTGCTTGACCTGAGTGTTGATTGTCAAAGCGATGCGCAGGCGTCGTTCGCCCTGCGCGCCGCGGCGTTTCCTAAGGGATGACGGCGTGCCGTCAGCTCATGGTCGGGATGCTGAAATCGGCGCCCGCCTTGATGCCGGTCGGCCAGCGGGTGGTGATCGCCTTTTGCTTGGTGTAGAAGCGCACGCCTTCCTGACCATGAACGTGATGATCACCGAAGAGCGAGCGTTTCCAGCCACCGAAGCTGTGGAAGGCCATGGGCACCGGGATCGGCACATTGACGCCGACCATGCCGATCTTGACCTGATTCGCGAAGCTTCTCGCGGCATCGCCGTCCCGGGTGAAGATCGCGGTGCCGTTGCCATATTCGTGGTCGTTGACCATCCTGACCGCGCTGTCGAAGTCGGGTGCGCGCACCACCGAGAGCACCGGGCCGAAGATCTCGTCCTGATAGATGCTCATGTCGGTGGTGACCTGATCGAACAGGCAGCCGCCGATATAGTAGCCGTTCTCATGGCCCTGGTAGCCATCAAGCTTGAAGTCGCGGCCGTCGACCACGAGATCGGCGCCCTCTTCCACACCACGATCGACATATCCCCTCACCTTGGCGAGGTGCTCGGCGGTGACCAACGGGCCCATCTCGACGCCGGGCTGATTGCCGGGGCCGATCTTAAGCTCACGGACTCTGGGAGCGAGATCTTCGATCAGGCGATCACCTGCCGAACCGACCGCGACGGCGACCGAGACCGCCATGCAGCGTTCGCCTGCGGACCCATAGGCGGAACCGATCAGCGCGTCGGTCACCTGAGCCGGATCGGCGTCGGGCATGACCACCATGTGATTTTTGGCGCCACCGAGGGCCTGCACACGTTTATTATGTGCCGTACCGGTGTGATAGACATATTCCGCGATCTTGGTGGAGCCGACGAAGCTGACTGCGGCGATATCAGGATGGGTCAGGATCGAGTCCACCGCTTCCTTGTCGCCATTGACCACGTTCAGCACGCCGTCGGGAACGCCCGCCTCCTTGGCGAGTTCGGCCAAGAGCATCGGGCAGGACGGGTCCTTTTCGGACGGCTTCAGGACGAAGGTGTTGCCGCAGGCCAAGGCGAGTGGGAACATCCAGAGCGGGATCATCGCCGGGAAATTAAAGGGCGTGATCCCGGCGCAGACGCCGACCGGCTGGCGGAAGGACAGAAGGTCGACGCCGGTGCCGACGCTGTCGCTGAACTCGCCCTTCAGGAGCTGGGGGATGCCGCAGGCGAACTCGACCACTTCAAGACCGCGGGTGACCGAACCCTTGGCGTCGTCGATCGTTTTGCCGTGCTCCGAGGTGACCAGACCGGCCAGCTCGTCCATATGGTCTTCGATCAGGCCCTTGAGCTTGAACATGACGCGGGCACGGCGAAGCGGGGTCTGCGCTGACCATGCGGGGAGCGCCGCCTTCGCCGCCTGAACCGCGGCGTCGACCTCGGCGGCGCTGGCGAGCGCCACACGTCCCGACGTCTCACCGACGGCAGGATTGTAAAGATCCCCATAGCGTCCACTGGCGCCGATCACGCGGGCGCCGTTCAGCCAATGCCCGATATCCTTCATGTTGCTTTGCCTCTCCTCAAGACGACTTTTTCGCTGTCCGCAAATGGCGGCTTTGATGCTCGACAATCCCTGCTCGCCGCGTCCCGCTCTCCCCTGCGTTCAGCGACGCGTTCTTCACATAGCGCAAAGATCAGGGCGGCGTCCAGCTTCTGGCTGACGCAAATATTTCACAAAAATTTCTTGCGAAATAATTCAATCAACCTCAAGCCATTTTCGCTTTGATCACATCGACAACCGTGCCGATCATCTCGTCGAGATGCGCACGCTCCGAAACCAGCGGCGGCGAAAACGCGATGGTGTCGCCGGTGACCCTGATCATCAGACCGCGCTCATAGCATTCCAGCATGATGTCGAAGGTGCGCTTGCCGGGGGCACCGGCCTCCGGCACCAGATCGAAGGCGCCCATAAAGCCGATATTGCGGATATCGATGATGCCCGGCATGTCTTTATGGGCGTGCAGCGCGTCCTCGAAATAGCGGGCATTCTCGGTGACCCGCTCGAAGATGCCCTCTTCCCGATAGGCGTCGATCGTGGCGAGACCAGCCGCGGTCGCGAGCGGGTGGGCGGAATAGGTGTAGCCGTGAAAGAGCTCGATCATGTGCTCGTTGTTCGACCCGCCTGCAGCCTCCATCATCGCCTCATAGATGAAGTCCTGCGCGATGACGGCACCCATCGGCACATGGGCTGACGTCAGGCCCTTGGCGTTGGTCATGAGATCAGGGGTGACGCCGAAATATTCGGCGGCGGATGCCTTGCCGAGCCGTCCCCAGGCGGTGATCACCTCATCGAAGATCAGGAGAATGCCGTGTTTGTCGCAGATCGCGCGCAGCTTTTCGAGATAGCCCTTGGGCGGCGGGTAGACGCCGATCGAGCCGGCGACCGGCTCGACGATCACGGCGGCGATGGTCGAGGGATCATGCAGCGCTACGATGCGCTCCAGATCGTCGGCGAGATGGGCACCCCACTCCGGCTGCCCGCGGCAAAAGGCGTTGTGCTCCTGGTTCAGCGTATGCGGCAGATGATCGACGCCGGCGAGCGTCGGGCCGAAGGTCCGGCGATTGGCAACCATGCCGCCGACCGCAATGCCGCCGAAGCCCACGCCATGATAGCCGCGCTCGCGGCCGATCAGGCGGTAGCGGCCGGCATCGCCCTTGGCGCGGTGATAGGCAAGCGCGATCTTCAAGGCGGTGTCGACCGCTTCGGACCCTGAATTGCAGAAGAACACGCGATTGAGATCGCCCGGCATATGGGTGCCAACGCGCGACGCGAGCTCGAACGCCTGGGTGTGGCTAAACTGAAAGGACGGTGCAAAATCGAGCGTACCCGCCGCTTTTTGCACGGCGGCGACCACCTTCGGATGACAATGGCCGAGATTGGCGCACCAGAGGCCGGATGAGCTGTCCAGGATGTCGCGGCCGTCATGGGACCTGTAATGCATCCCCTTGGCACTGACCAGGATCCGCGGATTCTTCTTGAACTGACGGTTCGGCGTGAACGGAACCCAGAAAGAATCCAGATCGTTGGGCGTGCCTGATGTCAGGCCGTCGTCAAACTGCTCATCCATGTCATTCTCCCCGCAGCGCTTTTTCACCAGCGCGCGCCGCCGCCTGTTCAAGCCGACGAGGCTTCAAGTTTATTGTCAAGCCGCGCACCATACGCCCGTTCATTCGGCTTGGCGAGATCCTTCGCGCGCAGCCGGCGGCCAACGTCGAAGGCGATCGGCTTGGACAGCGAACAGCTTGCCGTGGAAGTGTCCAGGGATTCCGAGGGGTCGCGGTCCCATCGACATTGACCCGACCCGCCGCCTGGCTAGTATCGTCGCCGGAAACGCTCGGATCTAGAGAGCGTCCCTATCGGTCGACCAATCGCGGGAATGAAGGATGACGGTGACCAGGCTTGGACAGGTGATGATCCTGGCCGCAGGCGGCTTCGTGGCTCTTGGCGTCACTGGCGGCGAGACGCGGGCCGAGCAGGAAGGGCATGAGGCCGAGCTTCTCGGCAATGTCCGCCAGCTCACCTTCGAAGGCAAACGCGCCGGCGAGGGCTACTTCAGCGCTGATGGCACCAAGCTGGTTTTCCAAAGCGAGCGCGAAGAGGGCAATCCGTTCTATCAGATCTATGTGATGGACCTGGAAACCGGGGACACCGAGCGCGTTTCGCCCGGCATCGGCAAGACGACATGCGCCTGGATCCACCCGGATCACCAGCGCCTTCTGTTCGCATCGACCCATCTCGACCCGGAGGCCTTGGCGAAGCAGGAGCAGGAGTTTGCCGAGCGCGAGAAAGGGGGGCGCCGCTATTCATGGAGTTTCGACGAGCGATACGACATCTTTGAGGGGCCGATACGGAGTGATGGCGACGGCTCGGGCGAGCTGATCAATCTCACCAACGCGCTCGGCTATGACGCCGAGGCGTCTTACTCGCCGGACGGCGAGAAGATCCTGTTCGCCTCCAACCGCCATGCTTATGAGGGACCGCTGTCGCCGGAGGATGAGGCCCGCCTCAAGAGAGACCCATCCTGGTTCATGGATCTTTATGAGATGAATGCTGACGGCAGCGATGTGCGCCGGCTGACAGACACGCCTGGATATGATGGCGGACCCTTTTACAGCGCCGACGGCGAAAAGATCGTCTGGAGGCGCTTCGCCGAGGACGGCCACAGTGCCGAGGTCTATACGGCCAATGCCGACGGCACCGGTGCAAAGCGCATCACCAGTCTCGGCGCCATGTCCTGGGCACCCTATTTCCACCCGTCCGGCGACTACGTCATCTTCGCGACCAGCGTGCACGGCTTCGCCAATTTCGAGCTCTATCTGGTGGATAGTTCTGGCGAGAAGGAGCCGGTTCGTGTGACTTCCCACGAGACCTTCGACAGCCTGCCGGTGTTTTCGCCGGATGGCCGGACGCTCGCCTGGTCGGCATCACGCACCGCCGACAGGAAGCCGCAGATCTTCACGGCGGCCTGGAATGACGAGGCCGCGCGCAAGCTTCTTGGCCTCGAGGATAAGACGGTGGTTTTGCCGGGCGAAATGCCGCCTTTGCCGGAGAGCGTCGCAGACGTCTCGGCGGAGGATCTTCGTCACCATGTCGAGGCTCTCGCATCCGATGCGATGGAAGGGCGGCTGACCGGTAGTCAGGGCGAGCTGCTGGCCACCGACTATGTCGCGAAGGCGTTCGAGCGTCTCGGTCTCGAGCCCGCTGGTGATGACGGCAGCTGGTTCCAGCCCTTCGATTTCACTGCAGGCGTCTCGCTCGGCGAGGGCAATCGTCTGGAGATCGCCGGGATCGATGCCTCGATCGAGATCGATCGGGACTGGCGTCCGCTCGGCATGTCGAAGGAGGGCGAACTCGAACCTGGCGGCGTGGTGTTCGCAGGCTATGGCGTGGTCGCACCGAAGGGCGAGAACAACCAAGGCGAGTATGACTCCTATGCCGGGCTGGACGTCCAGGGCCAATGGGTCATGATCTTCCGCCATCTGCCCGAGGACATCGGCGCCGAGCGCCGCCAGCATCTGCATCGCTACGCTGATCTCGGCTACAAGGCCGCGGTCGCGAAAGAGCGCGGGGCCATCGGGCTGATCGTGGTCAGCGGTCCCAATGCCACGGTCAAGGACGAGCTCGTACCGCTCAGCTTCGACGCCGCGACAGCTGGATCGACGCTCGGCGCTGTTTCGATCGGCAATGATCTGGCCGCCGTCATGGTGTCCGGCTTGGAAAAGGATCTCGGTGATCTGCAGAGCGAGCTCGACGAAGGCGAGCAGATACCCGGCTTTGCGATCCCCGACATCGAGATTCGAGCCGAGATCGCGCTGGATCAGGAGGTGCGGCAGGGACGGAACGTGCTCGCTCGCCTCGCCGCCAATGACGGCGGCACGGGCAGTGCGGTCATGGTGGGCGCCCATGTCGACCATCTCGGTCGCGGCGTCGAAGGGAAATCGCTCGCCACCGGCGACCAACTGGGCGAAATCCACTATGGCGCTGATGACAACGCATCAGGCGTCGCCGGGCTTCTGGAGATCGCCGAATATCTCGCGGGCCAGCGGTCGAACGGCAAACTCGATCTGCCGCGCGACGTGGTGTTCGCCGCCTGGTCCGGCGAGGAGCTTGGCCTTCTCGGCTCCAACCACTTCGTCAAGCGTTTTGCCGGCGACAAACGGGAAACGCTGCAGCCGGAGATCGCGGCCTATCTCAATCTCGACATGATCGGCAATTATCGCGATAGCCTGATCCTGCAGGGTGTGGGATCGAGCAGCGTCTGGCCGGGTGAGATCGAACGGCGAAACGCACCCGTCGGCCTGTCGATCACCACCAACGACAATGCGTTTCTGCCGACCGACGCCACGTCCTTCTATCTGAAGGGCGTGCCGGTGCTGAATGCGTTCACCGGTCCCCATGCCCGCTACAGCACGCCGGCCGATACCGCTGACACCCTTAACTATGAGGGTGCCGCCGACGTCGCCCGTCTAATGGCGCTGATCACTCGCGCCGTGGCCAAGGCCGAGGAGGTTCCCGATTATATCGAGCAGCAGCCGGGCGAGCGGGCCGGCAGACGGCGGACCTCGTCGGTCTACCTGGGCACGCTTCCGGATTATGCCGCCGATGATGTCGAAGGCGCGCTGATCAACGGCGTCACCGATGGCGGACCGGCAGCGGAAGCCGGGATTCAGGGTGGCGATCTGATCGTCGAGATTGCCGGCTCGAGGATCGGCAACATCTATGACTATTCTCACGCTCTCGACGGTCTGAAGGTCGGTCAGCCGATCGACCTGGTGGTGCTCAGAGAGGGCGAAAGGAAGACGCTGACGCTGACACCGTCATCGCGTGATTAGGTGGCCTGCAAGAAAGCCGGCGGCGACCGTCGATCAACAACAAGGAAAGGATTGTCATCATGTCTCGTCTGACGTCGCTTGCCGCGGTCCTGGCTCTGATGGCGCTTGCCGCCTGTGCCCGGCCCACCCCCTATCAGGCGGCGGAGAGCAAGAGCCAGCATGGCTATACCGAAGAAGCGATCGGCAAGGATCAATATCGGATCGGCTTTACAGGCAACGGCATCACCACGAGGAAGACGGTCGATCTCTACCTTCTCTATCGTGCCGCCGAACTCACCGAGGACAAGGGCTTCGACTATTTCATCGTCGGCGATCGCAAGGAGTATATTGACCCGCAGGGGCTCGCCGGCCGGCAGAGCCAGGTCAGCTTCGCGCGACGTCAGGAGCTGCTGATCGGCAGCGGCATTCGTGCGCGTTTCGGCGAAGAGATCGTCGACCACTATGGCGCCGAGATCGACATCCTGATGCAAAAGGGCGACGCGCCGAGTTCTGCGAATGTGCATAAGGCCGTCGACGTGATTGCCCGCTCGGAAAAAGCGATCCAGCGACCGAAGACGCCGGGCTGACGCGCGACAGGGGCAGCGCGCCCGGCGACGAAGCCGTCACGTTCGCCATTCCCGCAAAAGCGAACTCGCCGATCGGATGAAACGTCCGTTTGAGCAGGACTGACGGCCGATCCCCCTTGACGTTATCTTCCGCCTTTGTGACACCCTAGGGAATGCAGGGTTTAGCAGGGTTTGAATGAGAGGTCCTCGTGAACAAGTCGAAGGAAGGATTGATCCCGGAGGAAGCGCGCCCGAAGGCGGCGGACTACGGATTCGATCTGGACCGCCTGCTGTCGGCCGTGGTGTCGCTGCGTGCCGAGATCCCGGAGGATGCGTTTACGGCGCAGGTGCTGGGCACCGAGCGTGCCGGCAGCGGTGTGGTGATCAGCGACAATGGGTTGGTGCTCACCATCGGCTATCTGATTACCGAGGCCGAGACCATCTGGCTTGCCGCCAATAACGGCCAGGTCGCGCAAGCCCATGTGGTCGGCTACGACCAGGCCACCGGCTTCGGCCTGGTGCAGGCGCTCGCCCGGCTTGACGTGCAGCCAATCCCTTTTGGCTCGATCCGGGATGTCGGGACAGGCAGCCCGGTGATCATCGCCGGTCATGGCGGTCTCGACAGCGCCGTCGAAGCCGAGGTCATCGCCAAGCGCGAGTTCGCAGGCTACTGGGAATATCTGATCGACGAGGCCCTGTTCACCAGCCCTGCCCATCCCAATTGGGGCGGTACCGCCTGCATTGGCACCGACGGACGGTTGATCGGCGTCGGCTCGCTTCTGATCCAGCATTCCGGCGGCACGCCCGATGAGGATGCGACCGCCGATGGCAATATGATCGTGCCGGTCGATCTCCTGCCGCCGATCCTGGATGACCTGTTGCGCTTCGGCCAGGTGCAGCGACCGCCGAGGCCATGGCTCGGCATGTTCACGGCCGACGGAAGCGACGACAATGTCTTCGTGGTCGGCCTTGCCAAGGACGGCCCGGCGGATCAGGCCGGGATCGAGGTCGCCGATGTCATCTTGCGGGTCGGCGATGAGGAGATCCTGGATCTCGCCGACATGTGGCGCAAGGTCTGGGCCCAGGGCGAGGCCGGGGTCGAAGTCCCGCTGACGCTCATGCGCGAAGGCCAGGAGCTGCAGATGCGCCTGAAGTCAGCCGATCGCAACAGCTTCCTGAAGCACGCCTCGCTCCACTGAGCCGGGCGTCGGCTCGGTTGCCAAACACCTGGAATAGCAGGAGGGCACTGGACCCGTGACCAAGCTCGCGAAGGAAGCGGTCGACAGGATCAGGCAGGCGCAGATCGAGGCGGAGATCAGGTGCTCTTGAGGGACAAGGACATAGGCCGGCATAACGGCGGTTCGATAACCTAACGAAACCGCACGCTCAGCTCATTGTAACAACTTCGGTTCCCTCCCCGAAGCTGCCCCAATGGCCCCGATCGATGATTGCTGACCTGGCTGCAATTCACTCAAGCATTATCCTTGCAATCGGTTAGGTCCCAAAGACGATAGCGCTTGGACCAGACTAGAACTCGTCCCAACCGTCATCACCTGCGGTGGTTAGCTGCGAGCGATGACTCTTCGATGATGCGCTGGCGGGGACAGGACGGGCTTGGCTGTTCTGCCTTGCGGGCTTCCCGCCCAGTTCGAAGAAGCCCATCAAGTCGGTGAGCTTCATCGCCTCTCCAGCAAGGGATCTTGCCGACGCGGCGCTTTCTTCCACCAGCGCCGAGTTTTGCTGTGTCATCTCGTCCATGTTGGCTATCGATCCGCTGATCTCCTGAACCCCCGCCGACTGCTGCTGCGTGGCGCTCGAAATCCCATGGACGATCGTCGTGACCTGGCTGGTCGATTTTAGAATCTGGGCCAGTGATTCGCCGGCCTGATTGACCAATTCGACACCCGACTTCACTTGCCGATTGCTCTCTGTAATGAGAGTCTTGATGTCGTCCGCGGCTTGCGCCGAGCGCTGGGCTAACTGTCGGACCTCCTGGGCGACGACAGCGAAACCCTTGCCCGCCTCGCCGGCGCGTGCTGCCTCGACGCTGGCATTGAGCGCCAGCAGATTTGTCTGGAAAGCAATCTCATCGATCACACCGATAATGTCGGTAATCTTCTGTGCAGATCCATCGATCTCACCCATGGCTGTGACCGCTTGTTCGGCCACGGAACCGCCTTGGATCGCGATCTGATTGGCTGTCTCGGCCAGTTCAGCCGCTTCTTTGGCGCTCTCAGCATTATGCTTGACCGTCACCGACATCTGCTCGGATGCGGCGGCGGTTTCTTCAAGGCTGGAAGCAGCCTGCTCGGTCCGGTTCGAGAGATCTTCTGTGCCGGTACTGATTTCAGCGGATGCGTTCTTTACGGTTACCGATGCCGTTTTGACTTGGTCCACAATGTCGGTCAGCCGATCCGCCATTTGGTTGGCATTGTCTTTGAGCTGCCCCAGCCTTCCTTCGTAGGCAGATTTCATCCGGTGCGTCAGCTCGCCCTGCGCCATCGCCGCCAACATGTCCGCGAGATCGCCAGTGGCCTGGTCGACGACGGTTGAAAGCTGATTGATGCTCTCTGCCAGCTTCCGCATGAAACCATCTTTTCCTTCGAGCCCCAAACGTCTCGTGAAATCGCCGGCGACGACTGCCGCCACGACGTCGTCGACCTCGGCTTCGACTGCACGCTCGTTGGTCAGATCTTGCCACTCCATGACCGTGCCCAGCCGTTCTCCGGTCGGTCCGAGGATCGGGCTATAGACCACGCTGAAGACCCGCGCTCCGAATGTCATCTCGGTTTGATAGCTCGACGTCAAACTGGCGAGACTTGCTCGCTGCTCGCTCGGATTCTGCGAAAAACCGTCGATGCTGAAGCCAACGAGACGATTTGCATCGAAATGTGGCAAGGCTTCTCGCATCTCACTTTGAGCATGCACAAGCAGTTCTTGAAGCACGCGGTTGACGTAGATGACTTCGAGCTTCTTGTCAGCAAGCATCACACTGGTCTGGCAGCCGTCCAGCGCCGTCTTGATCTGCGCTGCTTCGACAGCCTTACCATGAATGTCCTGCAGGGCACGGGCGAGTTCCCCCAGCTCATCCTTATGGTCGAGCGCCGGCATTTTGACCGCCTCACCGCGAAGCAGGCCGCCCACCACGCCTGCCATGGCGCCAATTGGTCGGGCGACGGTGACGAAAAGAAGCCAAACAGCGGCTAAGCCCAGCAATCCGCCGCCAATTGTTGAGTACAGCAGAACATTGATCAGAAGATGCTCACCTTCTTCAGCGGATTTGGCGAGCCGGAGCGTGTGGTGCTCGATTTCCAGCAGCAGCTCTTCGAGATCGTGATCAAGCGTCTTTTGCTCTTTTTCCACCTTGGCGATCATGCTGCTGCTTGCCGCGAAACCCCTCTCGTCAAGGCTGTCGAAAGCCTCGAGCACATGTTCTGCATAGACCTCATGCGCCCCGCCGAGCCGATGAAGCTGTTTCTGGAGAGGTATAAGCTCATCGCTCAAGGGATCATGCCCGATCGCCGCCTCGATCAGGACCTTGGCCTCTGAGAGGGCAACGGCATTCTGTTCCTCAATTTCGAGAAAGGAACGACGCAGCTCCGCCGGACTTCCTACCGTCTCGGCAACCTCTTCGCCGGTGACCTGCTCCAGGCTGTGTTCTAGATGTGCAATTTGAGCCTGTTCGAAGATGATGGCCTGCTCAAGCTGACCAATCGTCAGCTTGGTAACGGCCTCGGTAAGAGGAACATCCTCTTCGGCGATCGCGTCGATCCGTACGCCGACGTCCTTTGCGAGCATGAAAGAAAAGAAGTTCGTAAGGAGGATGGTTCCGACCAGGACGCCGGCAGCAAGGTAGATCTTCGTAGCAATCCGCAGGTTCTTGATCATCGACGCCCCTCTAAGCTCCAGAAAAGGTGAGCATCGAGGGTGTAACAGATCGGTGTTAACGAACTCTAAAACAGCCTGAGGTGGCGCCTTGAGAGACGGCTAGCCCATGATGGTGCAAGTGTCGGTGAAACAGTCGATCAATGTCGAAGGTCATTGCGCGGCATTTTCCGCAGTATGGCTTCTGCCTTCCAGAAGCCGTCAAGGCGACCGGATCGGGCACGAGGGAGACGTTGCGCATATGACAGATTTTCGACTCTCAGCAGTCAAATCAGCGTCGGCTCGCCGCTCAAACCTCCACCATTCCCTTGTCCGCGAGATCCTGCAGCATCGCCGTCACATCCTTGGCGATCTGCTTGCGCGGGGCGTTGTACGTCTTGGCGAGGTCATCAATCACGCTTGAAAGCGCCGTTTTCCCGTCGCAGCGTTTCAGGATTTCGACGGCGACGGGATCAGGCATGAAGACGCGTTCGGGTGCCAGCAGAACCCAGGCGTCGCGTGCCATGTCGTGGCGGAGCTTGACGCCTCGGGGGAGGTGCGGAACGCAGTCCTCGGTGACAATGGCGCGCTCGGTCATATGGCCTCCGGGACGAAGGCGCCGGGCGGGATCTGGCCGGGCGTGACATAGGCATGCTCGAGGGCATCGAGCTGCGCCCAGAGCACGTTGCATTTGAAGATGAGCGCGTCGAGCACGGCCTGCTGCTGATCCGGGCGTTTCGCTTCACGCTTGACGTAGTCGAGGGCGAAATTGGCATCCCTCGGCGCCTGGGTCAGGCGCTTGCCGAAATAGGCGAGCGTATCTTCGCCGATGAAATCATAGCTGGCGAGCATGCCGGCGACCCGGTCTTTGATGATGGTCGGCGCAAACAGCTCGGTGAGCGAGGAGGCAATGGCCTCCAGTATCGGTTTTTCCTTTACGAAGTGGACATAGGCTTCGACCGCGAATTTGGTCGCTGGCAAGATGCCTTCGGTGGACATGACGTAATCTCGATCGAGACCGAGGCCGCCGGTGAGCTTCAGCCAGCGCTCGATACCGCCATCGCCCGGGCCTTCGCCGTCATGGTCGATCACCCTTTGCCGCCATTCACGCCTAAGGTCGGGATCATGCATACGCGCCATGATCGCTGAATCCTTCACCGGGATCATCGCCTGGTAATAAAAGCGGTTGAGCGCCCAGGCCTGGACCTGCGCTTTGGTCATCTCGCCGGCATGCAGGCGTTTGTGGAAGGGGTGGTTGTTGTGGTAGCGCTCCGCCCCGATCTTGCGAAGCCCGGCCTCCAACTGGTCCGGGGTCATCATCCCGCTCACGTCAGCTCTCCCGTCACGCTTCCTCCCCTGCCCTCAAAGCTCGATGCGCATGCCGTCATAGGCGACCTCGAAACCCGCAGCCTCGACCTCGGCCCGCTCCGGTGAATCGCCAAGCAGGATGGGATTAGTGTTATTGATATGAAGATAGATCTTGCGCTTGATGTTCAAAGGCCTAAGCGCCGCCATCGATCCATCCCCACCGGACACGTTCATGTGCCCCATGCGGCCACCGGTCTTGATGCCGGTGCCGCCCTCCTTCATCTCGTCATCGGTCCAAAGCGTGCCGTCGAACATCAGGAGGTCCGCCCATCTGATGCGCTCGGCAAGCGCCGGCGTGACGGCAGCACAGCCGGGAATGAAAAAGAAGCTCCCGCCACCTCGTCCTTTGACCTCCAGGCCGATGGTGTCCTCCGTCTCGCCGCCGATCCGAACCTCCTCGCCTTCCATGTAAAGCGGTACCTTGCCCGGTACGGCAAAGGGACGAACACGAATGCCTGTTCCTGTGTCGAGTTCCGTGTCGAGCCTGAACGCGCTGCGTTCCACGAAGGCGGGGTTGAGGGCGTTGAAGATCGGATTGGCGGCCAGGACGTCGAGGATCGACTGGGTAGCGAACAGCTTGAAGGCCTGGCTTTCGCGAAGGGTCAAAAGGCCGGCGACATGGTCGATATCGCCATTGGTCAGCACCACCGCGCTGATCGGGCTGTGGCGCGGGCTGCGCTTGGGGTGGAGTTCCGGGGTCGCCAGGATCTGGTGGCGGATTTCAGGGGCGGCGTTCAGCAGGGTCCAGCGCTCGCCATCGTCGCTGACCGCAAGGGAGCACTGATTGCGCCAGGGGGCTTCGGGGTCGCCTGCCCAGGCGCGCTCACCCACTGGGCAAGCGCTGTTCCACTGGGGAAAGCCGCCGCCGGCCGCGGCACCGAGAACGATGACCTGCATGGGGGATCAGTCCTTCATCAGCGAGGCGAGGGTCGGCAGGTACGCCGTCCGATCGGACCCGTCCGTGACCGGCAGAAAGCCCGGCATCGGCGCCGGCTCGAAACGCTCCAGCGGCAAGCCGGCCGCCTTCCCGCCACCGTCTCGGCTGGAGCCACGGACAGCGCCGGGATGAGCGCGGCACTCCAGGTCAAGAACATCGTTGAGCCGTTGAAATCAAGCATCAAGCCCTCCCCCGACGTACCGGCTTTGTCACAGCACCGACCGTCGCTTTCGCCTTGTTTGCTGACTTCGGTTTTGCCACGGCAGCCGCACCGTGTCATCCCATGGACAACCGGGGCAATTAAGACAGAGGTGTGAATTATCAACTTAAGATAAAATAATAATTTGACTTTATCTCCTTTTTGGTCATTGTGGAGATCAATTTTCCTAGAGGTTGCCCCTTGGCCCGGCATCGTCGCTTCGGCTTGGACGGTTTTGGAGGTAACGGCGGTGATTCCGCGCGCACTCTATGGAATGCAGTGCCTTGATGCATGTCCTGAGCGATAGCTGGACGGCGCTCCTTTACTTTCTCGCACCACTTCTGGTCGCGGCAGTTCTTTTCTATCGAAATGGCACGATAGCCCGCCTCGCCGCCGTACTCCTTTCCGCACTTCCCCTGACTTGCGGCCTGACTCATGTGGCGGCGTTCTTCCTGAGCGGCGATCCGATGGAAAGCCTGCAGGCTGCCGTCGAGCTGATGGCCGGAGCCCTTACCGTCGCGGCCACCACACTGTTCTGGTCCGGCATGGGCAGGGGAAACACCCTCGGCACCGTCGACCTTGCCGAGGAGAACCTGGAGCTTCGCGCGGAAGTCGATCGCCGTCGGATGCAGGAGGATTTTCTTCGCCGCACCTATGACGAGCTCGAGCGACAGGTGGAGACCACGACCACGGCGCTGGGCCTTGCTTACGACAAGCTTAATGCCAACCGTCAGCGCTTGGCCTTCGCGCTCGAAGGGGCCAATGACGGCCTTTGGGACTGGAAACTCAAGGAAGAGCGCATCTATTTCAGCATGCGGCTCGCCGAGATGCTGGGATATGGCAGCCGCGAGATGTCCGTCTCGGTCAACAGGCGCTGGACGCTGATCCATGCCGATGATCGGGCGCGGGCGCTGAAGGCCTTTCATACGCATATCGAAGGCAAGACCGAGCTTTATGAAAGCGAGCATCGGCTGCGCACGGACGGCGGCGATCACATCTGGATCCTCGACCGCGGCAAGGTGGTGGAGCGCGATCACCTCGGCCGCGCCGTTCGCGCGGTCGGCACGGCATCCGACATCAGCCGACGAAAGGCGGCCGAGCTTGCGCTCAAAGGCAGCAGCGAAGAGGTCCGGCGCCTCTATGAGGAGACGCCCGCCCTGCTCTACTCGGTCGACGCCGAAGGGCGTCTCCTGTCCGTGACCCGCCATTGGCTTTCGACCATGGGCTACGAAAAGGAGGACGTGCTCGGCCGCCGCTCGATCGAGTTCATGGCACCGGAGACGAGAGACAGGATCGAGCGGGAAGTCCTGCCGCTGTTTCGAGAGCAGGGATCGGTGCGCGATGTGCCCTGCCGCATGATCAGGAAGAACGGCGAAGGCTTCGATGCGCTGCTCTCCGTCACCTCGGAGCATGATGACGAGGGCGATGTGGTGCGCAGCCTCGCGGTCCTGATCGATGTGACTGAACGCAATGCCGCCCTTGGCCAGCTGCAGCGAAGCGAAACCAGGCTGCGCCTCGCTCTCGAAGGTGCTCGCGAAGGCCTTTGGGACTGGAACGTCGAGACCGGCGAGCTCTATATGAGCCCGCAGGCCGGCAACATACTCGGCTTCGACTCCGACGATCTGCCGGACGACATCGGCTTTTGGCAGGACCTCCTGCCCGAACACGATCGAAAGCGGTTCTCGGCCGGCCTCGCCGATCTCGCCAGTGGCAAAACGCCATCGCTGGTCAGCGAACAAGAACTCCTGCCACCGGGCCGGGCATCGATCTGGATCGATTGGCGCGCCACCAGTGTCGAGTCGAGCCCCGGCAGCCCGGCAAGGCGGATCATCGGCATCTTCCGGGACGTCACCGCGCGCAAGCGCGCCGAGCTGCAGACCGCCTATCGCGCCCATCATGATTCGCTTACCGGTCTCGCCAATCGGGCGGCCTTCGACGAGCAGCTCAAGCGTGCCCATGCCGAGGCCGAGCTGACCAGCCGGCCGCTTGCCGTGATGTTTCTCGATCTCGACCGGTTCAAAGCGGTCAATGACAGCTTCGGCCATGAGGGCGGTGACCGCCTGCTGGTCGAAGTCGGTCGCAGGCTTCAGGGCTGCCTTAGAAAATCCGATCTGGTGGCACGCTTCGGCGGAGATGAGTTCGCCATTCTAGCGCGCGGCTACAAGACGCCACGCGACATCGAGCGGCTGGCGCGGCGCATCATCGAGACCACCGCCGAGCCGATTGCCATCGACGATCAGGTGGTCGAGATCGGCGTCAGTATCGGCATCACCTCGTTCCCCCTGGACAGGAGCCCGGCCGAAGAGCTGATCGCCAATGCCGATCTCGCCCTCTATCGCGCCAAGCAATCGGGACGCGGCACCTGGCAGCGCTATCATCCCGGCATGCCGAGCCGGCGCCGGAGCGGCCAGCAGGACTCCGATGCCCGGCTTTTCGATGCCCTCAATACCGGCGAGTTCGACATTCTCTATCAGCCGATCCTGCGCGCCGACGATCTATCGATTCAGACGCTGGAGGCGATGATCCGCTGGCGCCATCCGGTGCGTGGCGATCTCAAAGCGGATGATTTCCTGCCGGAGATGCTGAACTCGCCCTTTCTCCGCTGTCTCCTGGATTGGGGGCTGCAGTCGGCGGCGGAGCAGCTGGCGGCCTGGCTCGACCTTGGCCTGGCACCGGCGATCGGGCTGTCGATCGATGTCCCGACCCCCCTCCTCTATGCCGAAAATCTGCCGGATACGATCGAGCGCAGCATGGTCCAGATCGGCCTCGATCCGGCCAGTCTCACGCTTGAACTGAGCGAAAGCGCGCTCGTCCCGGAACTGATTGATGCGGGGGTGTTCAAGCGTCTGCATGAGCGGCGCATCCGCATCGCCATCGATGATTTCGGGAGTGGCGCACACTCGTTAAACCATCTTCAGATCCTGCCGATCGATCTGCTCAAGATCGACAGCCGATTCACCAAGACGCTCGGGCGGCAGAGCGGTGACGATGCCGTCGTCCGCTCGATCGTCGCCATCGCCACCCATCTCGGGATGACGCCGGTCGCCATCGAGGTCGACAATGCCGATCAGCGCGCACGCCTGATGTCCGCCGGCTGCATCCATATGCAGGGCGCCCAGTTCGTCTCACCCGCCAAAGCGAGCGACATCACCCGATGGATCGACGGATGGCAGGGGCGACAGGAGCTGGACCGCAATCTCGATCTGCTGCGGCTCGGCTAGGCGCCACCGAACCGGACCACGCGGTCAGAACGCGACCTTGTCTCCGCCTTTCAGCTCCAGAATGTCGCGCGCCTCATCCGGCGTGGCGACCGCGAGACCTAGGCCTTCGATGATCTTTCTCGCACTCTCGACCTGAGCGGCATTGCTCTCCGCCAGCCGCCCCGGTCCGAGCCAGAGGCTGTCCTCCAGCCCCACCCGGACATTGCCGCCCATGGCGGCCGACATCGCGGCGATCGGCAACTGATGGCGCCCCGCCCCCAGGACCGACCAGCGATACTGGTCACCGAACAATCGATCAGCCGTTCGCTTCATATGCTGCACATCATCGGGATGCGGACCGATGCCGCCGAGAATGCCGAAGACGCTCTGCACGAACAGCGGCGGCTTGACGATGCCGCGATCGAGAAAATGGGCGAGATTGTAGAGATGGCCGATATCGTAGCATTCGAACTCGAAGCGCGTGTCGTTCTCGGCGCAGGACGTCAGGATGAATTCGATGTCCTCATAGGTGTTCTTGAAGACCAGCCCACGGCTGCCCTCGAGATGTTTGCGCTCCCAGTCATGCTTCAGGTCCTTGAAGCGATTGAGCATGGGGAAAAGGCCGAAATTCATCGAGCCCATGTTGAGTGACGCGACCTCGGGCTTGAGCGTCGCCGCCGGCTTGACGCGCTCCTCAACGGTCATCGTCGGGGCACCGCCAGTGGTGAGATTGACCACGACACCCGAGCGTTGCTTGATCACCGGGAGAAACTTCTGGAACGCTTCAGGCGACTGATCCGGCCGGCCGTCCTCAGGTTTCCGGGCATGCAGATGCACCACGGCCGCGCCGGCTTCCGCGGCCCCAATCGCAGCATCCGCGATCTCTTCGGGTGTTACCGGCAGATGCGGCGACATCGATGGTGTGTGAATCGAGCCGGTTACCGCACAGGTGATGATGACTTTCCGCGTCGTCGCCAAGATCTCGCTCCCCTAGCTCCCAAGAATGACGTGCCGGCTCTGCCGACTTCCGATCATGATAGCAGGGGTCCCGGGGCGGCCAAGGCGTGACTGACCTCGATCTTAAGAGCGGGAGGCAACTCATTTGAAAATCTGCCGCTTTTTTGACTCGGAAGTCGATTAGCGACTTGGTACATCAACCAAGGCTATGATAAGCAGCCATCGATGACACACTTACGGGATGTACAATCATATGGCCGAAGACCAAGCCGATCATCAGGAGATCGCCACGCTCACCGCTGAGATCGTTGGCGCCTATGTCTCGCATCACACCGTGGCCGCGAGCGACCTGCCGGGATTGATCGCGACTGTCGGCAAGGAACTTACCGGTCTTGGCGAGACGCCGGCCGAGCCCGAGCCGGAGGTGATCAAACCGGCCGTGCCGATCAAGCGATCGGTGACGCCGGATCACATCATCTGCCTCGAAGACGGCAAGAAGCTGAAGATGCTGAAGCGGCATCTAAAGACCCGCTACGACATGACGCCGGAAGAGTATCGCCGCCGATGGGGACTGAAGGACGACTACCCCATGGTCGCGCCGAACTATGCCGCGCAACGCAGCGATCTCGCCAAGAAGATCGGCCTCGGCCGCAAGCCGGAGGAACCGAAAAAGACCACGCGCAAGAAAACCACAAGGAAACCCGCGGCAAAAAAAGGCAAGGCCTAAAGGCCTAAACGGAGGGCTGGGTCGGTCGACAGGCGTCAGGCTCCGATCCGTGCTCGCACGGATCAGCCATCCGGCGGCTTTTCGCGATCATCACCCGTTGCCGACGCTTCTGCGCGTTCCCGTTCGATACGCTCGCGCTGGGCTTTCTTGACCGAGTAGAGCTGATGCACGGCGAGGCCGAGTAAAGCGACGAAGAACAGAAGCTCGGCCCACATCATCGTCGTCTCCTCTCCTACACGATGTCGTCATGGGCGCCGGTTGGCTGAGCGCTGCATACGATCGTTCTCTTCGAGACGGGTCAGAAGTTCGATCGCCCAGCCGATACGCTCACTAAGCGTCGACTTCGACAAGCCGGTGCCGATCGTTGCACCCTCTGAGGACATGGACTGGCGGGCCACCGCGTCAACCAGGAAGGCGGTCTCATCAAGCGGCGGCGCGCCGACCGGCTCCTTCCCGCCTGTGGTCGACGTCAAAGCAGCGCGCAGGACCAAGGCGAGCTTACGACGAAACGGGACCACCGTACGATGGCTCACGGAGTCATGACCGGCGCGCCTTAGCGCCTCGCCGATTTCCCGATAAATGAGCCGTGCCGCGTGGATCCCGAGGCGGCAGTCGCGGGGCAGAAGCGCGATGCCGTGAAGCGCACGCAGATAAAGCCGATCGGCCTCAGCGAGCATGCGTTCGATCACTTCGGCCAGCCGGGCATCGAAGCGAGGCGCCGCCAGCCACGCCTCGGGATCGAGCCCGGCCTCGCGCATCCAGGCCTTCGGAAGATAGAGTCGCCCGGCCCTTGCATCCTCACCGACATCGCGGGCGATGTTGGTGAGCTGCATGGCAACACCGAGATCTGCCGCTCGCGCCAGAGCAGTATTCGAGCGAACGCCCATCAACAGCGTGCTCGCAACTCCGACCGTGCTGGCGACGCGGGCAGCGTAGGCTCGAAGCTCGGACAAGGTCTCGTAGGCGCGCCCATCCGCGTCCCAGGCAAGCCCATCGATCAGGCCGTCGAGAACCGCGCGCGGGATGGCATAGTCCCGAACCGTGGCGGAAAGAGCGCGCTCGACCGCATCATCCCCTGGGCAGCCGCCATAAACACGATCGAGCCGCTCCGTCAGATCCGCAAGGGTGTCCCCCTTGCCGCCTTCGAGATCGACCGCGTCGTCGGCGAGACGGCAAAAGGCGTAGAGGGCGGCGGCCGGTTCGCGGACGCGACGCGGCAAGAGTGTGGAGGCCAGATGAAAACTCTTCGAGCCCTGCTGCAGGATCGCCCGGCAGGCGGCGTGGTCGGCCGAGGTCACTTCGATCGATCCTGACATAAGGCCAGGTGCCGACGTCGACATGTCGGCGCTGTCGATGGTGCTTTCCCGAACGGCGCTAGTCAGGCTCGACGACATGATCGGACGATCCTCGAAAAGGGCATGGTCTTTTGCGTCAGCTGCGTCACCGATGGCAGGCCTGCCGCAGCCGCCCATGACTGTCTACTCAACGTTACATTTGCCATGTAAGCTCCGTCAACCAAACGTCTGGTATCGCTTACGGATCCGCCGCCCGATGCCCCTACCGCCGAATCATCCCGATCGTTTCACGCTGGCCAACGAGGTCCACGCACGCCCACCCGAAGAGCTGATGGCACCGGTGAAGCTCACCTATCTCGCCCTGTTCTCGGACCGATCGAAACGCGAACAGGAGTGGCGGCGGCTGGTCGAATTCGCCAAGGCGCATGACGCGCGGCCGCCCGCGCCCGATATCAACCACTACAGCGAGGACTTCGGCCCCTTTCGCCTGAAATGGGAGCGTCATGCGGAGTTCTGTCGCTACAAATTCATCGCCGCCGACAACGGCAAGGCACCGTTCGTCAGGCCGGCGATCGATGCGGTTCCCGAGGACTGGGTCGCCTCGATCCCGGGCGAAGTGATGGTGGCGTCGCAGGTGGTGATCAGGCCTGCGGGTCGACCGGTGCTTGAGCATGACGAGGTGTCGGCCAAACACTTCGACGGCAATGTGATCATCGGCGCAATCCTGTCCGGCGGTGCGGCGGCCGCCTTTACCGACTTTCGCGTTCATGACGATGGGTTCAGCCGCATCCTGATCGAGGATCGCGACACCACGCCACGGCAGGCAGGCCGCCTGGTTCAGCGATTACTGGAGATCGACACCTACCGGATCATGGCGATGCTCGCCTTGCCGGTTGCGCACAAGCTCACGCCGTTGCTCGAGGCTGGCGAGCGCGAACTTGCCGAGATCACCAATGCGCTCGTGGGTGTGAGGAACGATGACGAGCCGAGGTTGCTCGATCGTCTGACACAGCTACAGGCGGAGATCGAGAGTGATGATACGGAAAATCAGTTCCGCTTCAGCGCGGCCGCGGCCTATTACGATCTGGTAAGGCAGCGCATCGTCGATCTGCGCGAGGAGCGCATCCAGGGCCTGCAGACGTTCCAGGAATTCATCGAACGTCGCCTGGCACCGGCCATGAGCACCTGCAGCGCCGTGCGTGCGCGCCAGGAAAACCTCTCCCGCCACATGTCGCGCGCAACCCAGCTTCTGTCCACGCGGGTCAACATCGCCAATGAGCGGCAAAACCAGGGCATTCTCCAGTCGATGAACCGCCGCGCACAGCTGCAGGTGCGGCTGCAGGAAACGGTCGAAGGCCTGTCGATCGCCGCTATCACCTATTATGTTGTCGGGCTCGTGAACTATCTGGCCAAGGGCATCAAGGCAGCCGGCATGTCCCTGAACGTCGAGCTGATCACCGGTCTCAGCATTCCGATCGTCGCCATCGTCATCGCGCTCGGCGTGCGCAAGATCCGAAAGATGGTGACGAAGGATGCCGTCTGATTCCTGCCGATATCCGATTCCGATCGAGCCGGGCGGTTACCACAAGTCTTCGGTGGTCGCCTGACCCGCCGACGTTAACCAAGCCTTTACCTGAATGTGCGAGGCTGATCTCCGGGTCCATGCGACCTGGGAATCCGCCCGCCTGCAGGAGGCTGGCACGAGGCTCGGACTCCCAGGATCGCATGGACCTGCAAGACATGCCGGAACGTAGCCATGAATGGTTAAGGAAGGATGAAGGCGACGGCTCTCCCGAACGCGTGAGGCAGGATGTTGCGGGCGAGAGCTTTTCCCGAACAGGTGGACACACCTGTTCGATAAGGAAACGCGGCGAAACAAGGAGACATCACGTGCATCCCGATCACATCCGATCGGGATCCGCTCTCGGTCTCAACGCTCGCAACTCAGTCCGTCCTCCGGTCATCGGTGCTTTGATCAATGATCCAACAACCGGCGTCGCTTCCGTACCGCGCTTGTGCCGGGTCTCAAGGTCACCTGCCTCGAAGGGCTGACGGGCGTGCGCAGGCTGCGGTCATCGGAGGCGGTCGGCATTATCCGTCGATGCGATCGTAGGCCTCCAGTATGATCGAGGCGATCTCATCGGGGCGTTCTTCATGGGCGAGATGGCCGAGGTCGGGGATCAGCTTGAGCTCGGCTTTCGGCAGGATGCGTCGAAGCCGAAGGCCATGGCTCG
>JBCCIN010000010.1:0-15339 GCA_039028235.1 Pseudomonadota bacterium | reverse complement strand
GCTTCTTTGGCATCCACCGGCAGGCCGAAACTGTCGCTCGCGCCGACCGCGATATTGCCGAACCCTTCTTTCAGCCCGGCCATCAGTGCCGGATTGCGGCTGCCGCCGCCGCTGACGATCACCTGCGTGACTGGGGTGGTGGGCGCGGCGAAGCGCCGATAGGCATCGGTGATGCCGAATACGGTGAAGGCGGCGAGTGTCGCCATCAAGCCCGAGACGTCGGCCTCACGCTTCAGATCGGTTCCGGCCTCGGCGAGAATCTCGTCCAGAAAATGATCGCCGAACTGCTCGCGCCCGGCTGACGGGCGCGGTGTTTCCGCGAAATAAGGATGCGCCTTCAGCCAGCGAAGCAGGTCGTCGTCG
The DNA here is from genome assembly GCA_039028235.1 of Pseudomonadota bacterium. Taxonomy (GTDB): domain Bacteria; phylum Pseudomonadota; class Alphaproteobacteria; order Geminicoccales; family Geminicoccaceae; genus JANQPX01. The sequence goes on along the minus strand of JBCCIN010000010.1, from coordinate 14,976 downwards.
ACCTTGCCCCTGAGTGCGAGCTTGCCGTCCATGTCGGCGTTCTCGCTGCCTTCGGACCAGCGCCTAGCGAGCCCATCCATCAGCATATTGCCGGGGCCGCAATCCATGCCGAGGACCTGATGCGACGCCGCTGGATCACCGGGAAGCGCCGTAAAGTTCGAGATGCCGCCGACATTGATCGCGAGCAGCGCTTCGCCCTTCCTGCCGAGCAGGCGCTGGTCGACATAGGGGACGAGGGGCGCACCCGAGCCGCCGAGCGCGATGTCGTTCATGCGGAAGTCGCTGATCACCGGGCAGCCGAAGGCCGCTGCGAGCGGGCCGGGATCGCCGAGCTGCAGCGTGGTGACGCCATGCTCATGATAGACAGTCTGGCCATGACTCCCGATCAGGTCGAGGCGGCCGAAAGGTTCGGCAACCTGACTTAAGGCATCCGCGAAATAGTGGCCCAGCCTTTGGTTCACGCGGGCGATGGCGGCGATGTCGGTCAGGTGCACCGGCGCCAGATCCTGCCGCAGATCGTCTGGCATCGGAATGGTCTCGAAGGCGAGAAGCTCGAAGACCAGGCGCTCGCCTGGCTCGATCCGGCAGATCGCGACATCGAGGCCGTCCATCGAGGTCCCGGTCATCAGCCCGGCGACGCGGCGTTCGGAAAGAGCGGCGACCTGGTCGAGGCTCGGCATGCTATCTCACGGCAACGGGGGTAGCTGTTGCCGCTTCGGCTTCCCGTCGCTGGACGGGTAGGAGCAGGGCGATGGCAACGGCGATCGCGGCGAAGATGGCCATGGCCCAGAAGACGCCGGCGAAATCGCCGGTCTGGGCAAAGACATAAGCGATCAATGGGACACCAAGCGCGCTCAGACCAAGCGCGACCACGAATTTCAGGCCGTAGATAGTGGCCCGCCAGGCGGTCGGCGTATAGCGTGCCATCAGGCAGTTCTCGATCGGCTGCGTGCCGGTCTGCACCGAGACGGCAAGGGCGACGATCGCGAGGAGGAGGATGTTCTGGGTCAGGGCGGCCGCGGTCACCAGGCCGATCTGCAGCACATAGCTTACGATGTAGAGCCTTCGCTCGTCGTAGCGGTCGGCGAGATGGCCGCCGATCAGCTGGCCCATGGTCGAGATCAGATAGACGACCGAGACGAGGGCTCCGGCGGTCATCACGCCCATGCCGACCTCGTCGCCGAGCCTGACCTGAAAGATCTTCGGCAGGCCGATCGCATTCATCTGGAAAATCATGCCGGTGAAGAGGATGGCGCACAGCATCAGGATCATGCCGCGCAGCATGCCGTCACCGTTTTGTTGCGGCGCGTTCGGACGATAGGCGCCGCGGCGCATCAAGGCGCGCCCGCGGACGAGATCGGCCCAGAACAACAGGCCGACCAGGATGCAGGCGATTCCGGGGACGATGAACGCAGCGCGCCAGTGAATGACGTCGGCGAGAAAGCCGGCAAGGAGGGCAGCGCTTGCCGTGCCGACCGCGCCGAACACGCCGTTGATGCCAAGTGCTCGCCCCGGCCGCTCGCTCGCGCCGACCACCCAGGCAAGGGCGACCGGGTGATAGATCGAACCAAACAGGCCGATCAGGGTGAGCGCTGCTGCCATCGACCAGGGGCCGGCCGCGAGGCCGGCGAGGACACAGGCGGCACCGGTACCGAGAAAGAAGATCACCATCATCCTCTCGCTGTCCCAGCGATCGCCGAGCCAGCCGGCGGGAAGGGCGGCGAGACCGAACAGGAGATAGCCGGCGAAACCGAGCGGCAGGAGTTCGGCAAAGCCGATTCCCCAGATGGGCTCGAGGGCCAGAACGACGGTGGGATAGAGCAGCATCACCAGATGGGAAAAGCTGTGGCCGACATTGATGTAGGCCATGGTTCTGCCGGTCGTCGGCGAGGCGGCGCTGGGCTTGGCAGGCTCTTGCATGGGCCGATCATGCCATGGCGCCTTTTCCGTCTCTATGTCTTTTTCTCGACCGCCTGCCAAAAGGCGTCGCGCGCGGCGAAACGCTCGACCGTGTCGTTCGGACTGGTGGCGAGAAGCACGATGGCATAGCCGGGCAGGGTCTTCAGCGCATCTGCCACGGGCGCCATGCCGTTTTTTGCGATCCAGGCGGCGGCGGAGCGGGCGAACTGCCAGTCCCGCGCCACCATATAGGTGAGCGCCTGGGTCGGCTCCTTGACCTCGAAGCGCTGGTCGAGGTCGACCATGACGGCTGTGGTGACCGCCCGGCACCAGGTGGCGAAGCTTGCGGCCTGATCATCCGTCGGCAACGGCGGGGCATCCGTGACCAGCGAGAGCCGGCAACCAACGATCGCCCCCATGCGCTGGGCGCCGAGCATGCCGTCCGCCTGCTGGGTGAAGTAGACATCCAGCCGATCGGCACGATCCTGCCAGGCGAGATGCTCGATCTGGCTGATCAGCTCAAGCGCGGTCTGGTGGGCAAAACGCCAGCCGGCGGGCAGCATTTGCTGCAGGATGCGCTTCCCGCTCTGGCGCGCGGGACCGGGGTCCGATGGTGTTATCGAGGGCATGATTTGTCCGAAATGTGAGGTTGGTGTATTCAATTATAAGTTGAATATTTAGGCAAGGTATTATTTGATCAGGCGAGGTCTTCAAACGGCCCGATCAGCCGGTAACGACCTCGATCAGCGGGGTCGGGCTGGTCATCGATGCGAGGACGACACGATCGAACCGATCGGTCATGGCGAGCGCCTTCTTCGCTGCCTCTCTGGCAAGCGCCAGACGTTCCGGACCGTCCACCATGTTGATGACGGGTGCGACCCAAGCGTTCCCCGATCGGCGGAGGGCGCCCTCGGGATTGGCGAGCAGCCTGGCGACATGGTCCGGCGTGATCGCCGTGCCGATGTCCGCGCCGATGATCTCCAGCAGCCGCTCCGGCCGATGCGCCAGCTTTTCCGTGAGCGGCCGATCGAAGACGCGTGCGGCGACGATCGGAATGACGGTCGAGACGCCGTCCGGCAAGGCGGGCTCGCCGTCGCGCGGCGCCTTGATCATGCGCATGCGCGCGCCGTCCGATTTCACAAGGCTGACCTCAAAGGCACCTTTCTCATGCAGATGGGGAATCAGATCTTCGGGAAGGCCGCTGAACCGCCCCGGTCCGGTCGGTGGTCCGGCGACAAGGAACGCGCCGGCGCGGCCCTGCATCGCAGCGATCGTCGCCCTCGCGTCCCCGTCGACGATCAGCGTCTCGACATCCGGTGTCGCGCGCGTGGCCGCAATCTGCACGGTCGAGGTCAGCAGGACCCGCCGGGTCCCGAGGGTGCGATGGGCCTCGAGAAGCCGGTAGAGCGTCGACTTTTTGCCACCGGCACCGACTACGGCGACGATGCCGCTGGCAGCGGCCAGCGCGTCGACAAGGGCTTTTGCCGTCTCCCGATCCATCGTTCTCGACGCCGTCAGCGGCTGACCGGCTCTTTCAGAACGTCCTGGGCGGCAAGCATGCCGCTGGCCTTGGATGGCAGGCCGAAGAGATCGAGTCCCATCTCGACGCCGGAAAGCGTGCCGGAAAGCATCAGATCGTTGAACCAGCCGAGGTGACCGATTCGGAAAACGCGGCCCTTGAGCTTGCCAAGGCCATTGCCGAGCGACAGGTCGAAACGCTCCAGAATAAGCGCGCGAAGGGCATCAGCGTCATGACCTTCAGGCAGGTGGACAGCGGTGAGCGAACCCGAATACTCACGCGGATCCTCGGCGAGGACCTCCAATCCCCAGGCCTCCACCGCGGCGCGCGTTGCCTTCGCGTGGCGCTGATGGCGCGCGAACACGTTGGGTAAACCTTCCTCCTGCAGCATGGCGATGGCTTCTTTCAGGCCGTAGAGGAGGTTGGTCGCGGGCGTATAGGGAAAGACGCTGGCCTTGTTGGCATCGAGCATCGCCGACCAGTCCCAGTAGGATTTGGGCATGGTCGACGTCTTCGCAGCTGCCTGCGCCTTTTCGCTGATCGCGTTGAAGGAGAGGCCGGGCGGCAGCATCAGGCCCTTTTGCGAGCCGGCAACGGTGACATCCACACCCCATTCGTCATGGCAATAGTCGATCGAAGCGAGCGAGGAAATCGTATCCACCATGTAAAGGGCGCCGTGCCCCGCGCGGTCTATGGCCTGGCGCACCTCGGCGATCCGCGAGGTGACGCCGGTGGAGGTCTCGTTATGCACGACGGCGACCGCCTTGATCTCCCCTTCGCGATCTTCGGCAAGGGCGGCCTCGATCGCCTCAGGATCGGCGCCGCGCCGCCAGTTGCCCTGGAGAAGCTGCACATCGAAGCCGAGGCGTTTGGCGAGATCCACCCAGAGGGTCGAGAACTGCCCGGTCTCCGCCATGAGCACGCGGTCGCCCGGCGAGAGCGTGTTGACCAGCGCCGCCTCCCAGGCACCGGTGCCGGAGGCAGGATAGACCACCACCGGCCCCGCGGTGCCGAAAATCGGCTTCAGCCCTTCGAGGACCTCGGCTGCGAGCGCGGCGAAAGTGGGACCACGGTGATCGATGGTCGGGTGATCCATCGCGCGCAGAATGCGGTCCGGAACGTTGGTTGGCCCCGGAATCTGCAGAAAATGGCGGCCGCTTCGAAAGTTTTCCGACATGCAAGCTCTCTCCTGGATCATAACGCCTTCCATCTATGCGTCCAAACTCCCCCAAAGCCAACATGGTGGCACGGCCACCTCGCCTACTCGGACCACCCTTGCCAAGGCCCACGGTATGCGGCCAAGCTTTCAGCGTTGATGGAGGAGGTGGGTTTGCCGGTTGCGAAGAACGGGGTGGAGCCGGGCGATCCGGCACTGGCGGCGCGGCTGGCGCGGGAGATCGAGGGGGATGTGCTGTTTTCCCCGTTCGACCGAGGGCGCTACAGCACCGATGCCTCGCTCTACCAGATCGAGCCGATCGGCGTCGTCTGCCCGAAATCCGGCGCCGATCTGGAGATCGCTCTTGCCATCGCGAAAGAAGCCGGCGTCTCTCTCCTGCCGCGCGGTGGCGGCACCTCGCAGGCGGGGCAGACGGTCGGCCGCAGCCTGGTGTTGGATTGCTCGCGCCATCTGAACCGCATCGGCGATCTCGACCTCGATGAACAGACCGTTTGGGTCGAGCCCGGTGTTGTCCTCGATCAGCTCAATCGGCACCTGAAGCCCCATGGCTTGTTCTATCCCGTCGACATCTCCACCGGCTCCAGGGCCACCCTCGGCGGCATGGCCGGCAACAATGCCTGCGGTGCCCGTTCGATCCGCTACGGCATCATGGTCGACAACGTGCTGGCCATCGACGCTCTTCTCGCCAACGGGACCGACGCGGTCTTCGATTACGTGCCCGGCAATATGGCGGATATCGATGGTGGAAACGGCTATGCCGATCTCGTTCAGGCGATCCGAGAAATCGCTGCAGACAATGTCGACGAGATCGCCGCGCGATTTCCGGGGGTGCAGAGGAGGGTTGGGGGGTACAATCTCGATAGGGTCGATCCGGCGGGGCATAATATGGCGTCCCTGCTCGTGGGGTCCGAGGGGACGCTGGCGCTGTTCAAGCGGCTGAAGCTCAAGCTTTCGAAACTTCCGGCCCACAGGGTGCTTGGCGTCTGTCATTTCCCGACATTCCATCAGGCGATGCAGGCGACCAAGGAACTGGTGACCCTTGGCCCCTCGGCGGTCGAGCTGGTGGATCGCAGCATCATCGAACTCGGCCGAGAGATTCCGGCCTATCGCCCGCTGATCGACCGTTTCATCCGCGGCGAGCCGGACGCCGTTCTCCTTGTCGAATTCGCCGGCGACGTCAACGGGCCGCTCCTTGACGATCTCAAACGTCTCGATGAGATGATGAGCGATCTCGGTTTTTCCGACTCGGTTCTGAACGCGATCGAACCGTCGCAGCAGGCACAGATCTGGGACGTACGTAAAGCCGGGCTCAATATCGTTATGTCGATGAAGGGCGATGGTAAGCCGGTCTCCTTCATTGAGGACTGCGCCGTGCCGCTGGAGCATCTGGCCGATTACACAGCGAAGTTGACCGAGTGCTTCACGCGTCACGGCACCACGGCCACGTGGTACGCACACGCTTCCGTTGGGACGCTGCATGTCCGGCCGATCCTCAACTTGAAGCAGGAGGCCGGGGTCAAGGCGCTGCGCTCCATCGCCGAGGAAGCGATGGAGCTGGTCCGGCGCTACAAGGGCTCCCACTCCGGGGAGCATGGCGATGGGCTGGTGCGTTCGGAGTTCCATGAGCGCATGTTCGGCGCGACGCTCATCCAGGCGTTCAAGGAGGTGAAGTCGGCGTTTGACCCGAATATCATACTGAATCCGGGAAAAATCGTCGACGCACCGAAGATGGACGATCGCAGCCTGTTCCGTTTCAAACCCGAGTATGCGCCCTCGCCCATGGCGAGCGGGTTGGACTGGTCGGCCTGGGGCGGTTTTCTCGGCGCGGCCGAGATGTGCAACAACAACGGCGCCTGCCGCAAAGCCGAGCCCGGCGTGATGTGCCCGTCCTACCGGGTGACATCAGAGGAACGGCATGTCACCCGCGGCCGCGCCAACAGCCTCCGCCTGGCGCTGTCCGGTCAGCTCGGGCCGGACGCGCTGACCTCGGATGAGATGGCGAAAACCCTCGATCTCTGCGTGTCCTGCAAGGCCTGCCGGCGCGAATGTCCGACCGGTGTCGATATGGCGCGCATGAAGATCGAGGTCTCTCACCAAAGACGCTTGCGACGCGGGCTGGATACAAAGAGCCGGCTGATCGCGAACCTGCCACGCTATGCGCCCTATGCCAGCCGTCTGCGTTGGCTTGCCCATGCACGCGATCGGGTGCCGGGCCTGGCGGCGCTGAGCGAACGGTTGCTCGGCTTCTCGGCGAAACGCTCGCTGCCGCGTTGGCACCCGCGGCCATATCAGCCGGAACCGAGCGCTCCGGCTTTTGCAGGCGATGGCAAGGATGTCATGCTGTTCACCGACACCTTCACCACCTGGTTCGAACCGGAGAACGCTCGCGCTGCCGAGCGTGTTCTTGAAGCCGCCGGCTACCGCGTAAGCCATCCGGTTGCCGCCGGTGGTCGCGCCGCCTGTTGCGGACGGACTTATCTCGCGGCGGGCATGGTCGAGGAGGCGCGGGCGGAAGCGCAGAGGTTCCTCAAAATCTTGTCGCCGGCGATCGGGGCCGGCGTGCCGATCATCGGGCTCGAACCGTCCTGCCTCCTGACACTTCGCGACGAATTCGATGCCCTCTTGCCGGGGAAAGGCCTGTCAGCGGTGAGCGCGCCGCTCTTCGAGGAATTTCTGGCTCGGGAGCAGGCGGAAGGCCGGTTGGATCTTCCGCTCAAATCGACCCCCTGGCGGGCCGCGAGTGTTCACGGGCATTGCCACCAAAAGGCCTTCGGCGTGATGGGCGCGATGGACGCCTGTCTCGAACTGATTCCCGGCCTCGACCACCAGACCATCGAGTCCAGCTGTTGCGGCATGGCCGGCGCCTTCGGCTATGACGCTGCGCATTACGACAGCTCGGTCGCCATGGCGGAGCTGTCCCTGCTGCCGGCGGTCCGACAGACCGATCCGGCGAGCACGGTGGTCGTTGCGAACGGCACGAGCTGCCGTCATCAGATCGAGGATGGCACAGGCAGGGAAGCTCTGCACCTCGCGCGGCTGATGGATGCCGCGGTCGAAGGCGTGTGACGAGCGCCTATCGACATGTCGTCTAGCGTTAACGTTTCTTTAGAGAATCGACGCTAGTTTCCTCAGACAAATCACGCACAAGAGGTCAATCCATGACTGGGTCTCGAAGGGCTTTTCTCGGGGTGATGGCTGCCGCTTTCCTTGCGGCCGTGCCACAGGTTTCCGCGGCCGAAAGCGATCTGACGATCATCGTGCCACTCGGTGAAGGCGGTGCACTCGATCGCATGGCACGCACCGCCGCCGGACATTTGCCGGCTGTGGGCGGGTATGATGTCCAGGTGGAAAACCGGCTGATCAAGGGGACGAGCGACGGCTATCGCGACTTTCTCCAGCGGCCGGCTGACGGATCCACGGTGCTGGCTTGGTTCGAGCCTGCTGCCGCCAAATATGGCGATGCTTTCGACCTCGACGATCTTGCCATCATCAATGTTCAGGAGATCGAGCCGCCGATCTTCGCCGCGCGCAGCGATCTCGGCTGGCGGACGCTCGAGGACTTCGTTGCCGCCGCGCGCAAGAAGCCCGGTCATTACAAGATTGGCGCCGGCAAGGCCGGGGGCAATCTGCTGATCATGCGACGGCAGTTCGAGGCGCTGGGCATCAGCGTTCGGGAAGTTGACTATGCGAGCGGCGGCAAGGCGAGGGCTGGTCTGCTCAGGGGTGAGATCGACCTGACGGTCGGTGCCCTGAAAGCCATCCGCAAGCTTGGTGACGAAGCCTCACCCTTGGCGATCATGGCGCCGAGACGCCTTCGCGCCTGGCCTGAGATCCCGACGATCGTGGAAGCCGTGCGCTTCGCCGATGCCGAGCCGATCATCGGACCGTCCTATCGTTTCTTCGCCGTGCGGCGGGAGGTGAAGGACAACCATCCCGCAACGTTTGAGAGGCTGGTCGACACGTTCAGGCAGTTGACGGTCGAGCATGCGCCCTATCGCGATGGTGCCGGAAGATCGACCCAGTGGTTCGGCCCTGCCGAGAGCGAAAGCCTGATCGCGCGAGCCCATGCCCACTTCCTCGATCTGCGACAAGGAGCGAGCATTCTGCCGGCATCCCATCCCAAGCGATGAACGACGACAGTGCCGGCAAGGCGAAACGCTTCCCGTTGACCGGGCTCACGCAATGAGCGCAGCGGGGGCTTGATCCGTGCCGTCGCGTTCATGGGCCGGCTGAAAGAGCGCTTTGGTCCTGCGTCTTCGAACCGGCCTGCTCGACGCCCTCCTTGTCGGCTTGGTCCCCGATCTCGTCCTGCCTCGCCTGATCGAGCACCACGGCGGGCGGGTCGGTTTCTTCCGGCGTCAGGAACCAGCCAAAGCGTCTTGCCACATCACCGACCGCAGGCTGGCTTGTGAGGACGGCAAGCGGCACGGCGAAGAAAAGGCCGACCAGGACTGGGCTCATCCAGGTGAGAAGATCGGGGGCCAGCTGGTAGGCGACCAGTGCCCAGACCACACCCATGATCGAGATGGTGCCGTAATTGGCGAGCGCGTCGCCCCAGCCCTCCACCCCGTCGCCTCGGCGCTGGCCTTTCCAGGTAACCTTGCGGCCGAGGAAAGTGTTGAGCACGGCCTGAGTCTGCTGGAACATCATGATCGGGGCGAGCAGGACGGAGAAGATGAGCTCGCTGAACGTGCTCTTGATCAGTCCGAACGTCCCGCCGAAGCCACGGCGTCTCAAGGGGTCGGACAGGGCCAGCGTCATCGCCAGTAGCTTGGGCACGAATAGCATGCCCATGGTGATGCTGTAGAGGCCAAGCATCTCGAAGGTCTTGGAGATCGGCCAGGTCGGGAACAGTGGGCCGTCGCTGAAATAGGCCCATTGCTCGGTGTTCTGCCAGGCCGTGTCGAGGGTCGCCAGCAGGAGAAGCAGCAGCCAGAAGACGGAGGCCAAGTAGGACATGACACCGAACAGGAGATGCATCCTGTTGACAGCGAGGATGCCCTTCATCGGCAGGAGACGCATATGCTGCAGATTACCCTGGCACCAGCGCTGATCGCGCTGCGCATAGTCGGAAAGCGTCGGTGGCAGTTCCTCGTACGATCCGCCGACCTCCGGCACCAGCCAGACCGACCAGCCAGAGCGCGCGAGCAGCGCCGCTTCCACGAAGTCATGTGAAAGAATCTCGCCGCCGAGTGGCGGCTTGCCGGGGAGCTTGGGAAGGCCCGCATCGGCCATGAAGGCCTCGGTGCGGATGATCGCGTTGTGGCCCCAGTAATTGCTGCGGCCCGGATACCAGAAAGCGGTGCCAAGGGCGAACAGCGGGTTGTAGAGAGCGGAAGCGAACTGTTGGATGCGGGCAAAAAGCGTCTTGCCGCCGATCGGCTGGGGTGAGGTCTGGATGAGGCCGGCTTTGGAGTTCGTATCCATCAGCCGGGCGAGGTACACCAATGTGTCGCCGGTCATCAGGCTGTCGGCATCGAGGCAGATGAAGTAGTCGTAGCGCTTGCCCCAGCGGCGGCAGAATTCGGCGATGTTGCCAGCCTTGCGTCCGGCATTGTCGTCGCGATTGCGATAGAAGATCCGCTCCTTGGCCTGAAGCTCGGCGCAAAGCTCCGCCCACATGGTCTGCTCTTCGAACACGACGTCGTCATCCCGGCTGTCGCTCAGGATGAAGATGTCGAAAGCGTCCTGCTGACCCGTTGCCTGAAGCGAGCGGTAGATGGCGGCGAGACGTCGGCCGACCGCTTCGGGTTCCTCATGGTAGATCGGCACGGCAAGGGCCGTACGTCCCTGGATCGCTCCGTCAGATGGCTCCTTGAGCTGGCCGGCGCGAGCAAGTGTTTTCAGGCCGAAGACATGCAGGAGGAAGCCGGCGATCGCTGTCCAGAACGACATGGCGACCCAAGCAAATGTCAGGGCGAACAGGACGAGAATGCCGATTTTCGGGATCGAGAGACCGTCGGCCGCCAGGACACTCGCTAGCAGGCGCACAGCAGCTGCGGTTCCTACGACCACCAGGATCGTCAGAAGAAGACGCCGAAGCGGTCCGGTAATACGCATCGACCTAGACATGACATCTTTCATGCCGGAGATACAGCACCGGCGGTCGTGGTGCCGGAATCGTCGCGTCGTCCCCGTTCGGTCTCCGACGCCCCGTTATGCCGCATCACGTCGGAGAAAACCGGTCAGCCCCTGCATCAGACCACCATTGGCCGGGAGCGCACGCAGAACCGAACTCGCAGGCGACCAGGCTTCGTAGGGCTGGTGATGCATCTCGCCGAGATCACTCGGTGGCACGGCGCTCGGCGCATGATCGATAAGCGCATCGACAAAAGCCTCCGGCAGGCTCCCAAGCGGCGCCAAAAGTTGATCCGCCCACTTCGTCGTGCCATTGCACAGTAAATAGGCAGCACGACCGGTCATGATCGCGTCGGTGCGATCTTCAAGCTTACCTGCCAGCAAGGCGGCGAACCACGTCTCCAAATCAGCTTTCGCCTCTTCCAACGCCAGAGCGGCGAAATCGGCACCCGAATGGGGTCGCCAGAACGCCGCGGCACGGTCCAGATAAGGCGTGATCAACCGGTCGCTGCGTGCCAGGGCATCGACCCCAAAACTCTTGAAAAGACGGCAAAGTTTTCGTTCCGCTGCCTGCCGATCATCAAGGCTTGGATGATCCTGGAATGAGGCGCTGTTGTCGTTCATGAGGGTGTCCAACGGTAAGTCCAAATTTCGGTTACGTCTTCGTCGTTCAAACTCAGGATGGCGCGCATCTCGCAAAGCGGCTCCCCTTGAGGATGCAAATCGAATGCCAGTCGCCAGCCGCCGAGCTCACGATTATGTCTGAGCTTGAAGGGGCCGAGTTCGCCTTGATGGGTCTTGACCTTGGCAGTGAGGGCGGCATCAGGAGCCAGTTCGTCCAGCCTGCCGCCGACGAAGTCCACGATGAAACGACGTCCGTCACCATCGCGCGCCGGCCCGATGCGCGTTGCCTCAACACGGCCAAGCGGTGGGCGTCGCGGCTGGTCGAGCTGCCAGTGCAGACGGTAAGAAAGATCGATTGCGCGACCCACCTCCACCGGCGCATCCGGCACCCAGAACGCGACCACATTGTCGTTGTCCGGGTGATCGCTCGGGATCTCGATCAGTTCCACATGGCCGGGACCCCAAGGGGATGTCGGCTCGACCCAGGTGCTGGGGCGCTTTTGGTAACGCTCATCCAGGTCCTGGTAGTGCTCGAAGTTCAAATCGCGCTGAAACAGGCCGAAGCCGCGAGGATTCTCGTCGAGAAACGCGCTGACCTGCAGCGTCTTGTGGTTGGCGAGCGGTCGCCAGAGCCATTCGCCCGAGCCGTTGTTGATCAACAGGCCATCACTGTCATGCAGCTCCGGGCGGAAATCGTCGAATTGCCGTCCTCGGTTTTCGCCGAACATGAACATGCTGGTCAGCGGCGCAATGCCGAGCTTTGCGATGCCACTCCGCGGGAAAAGCGAGGAGCGGACATCCGCGACGGTGACGACGCTTGGATGGATGACGAACTCATAGGCGCCGGTGATGCTCGGGCTATCAAGCAGGGCGTAGATGTGGATCTCATCAGCGCCGGGACCTGGCTTCTCCAGCCAGAATTCCCGAAACATCGGGAATTCCTCACCCTTGGGCAGGGCTGTATCGATCGCAAGGCCGCGTGCTGAGAGGCCATATTGCTGATCCCGACCAAGAAGCCGGAAATAGGACGCGCCATGAAAGGTGCCGATTTCGGGAAAATGCGCCGGGCCGTCTGGCGCATAATGCAGGGTCAAGCCTGCAAAACCCAGCTCCGCCGGCAACTGCTCCGCGAGACCGTCAATGCCGTAATTGAAAAGGTCCTTGTTGAAGCCGACCTCGGCAATGCCCTGGCTGTCGATGACATTGACCTTGATCGGCTTCTGGTAATAGGAACCGAGGTGGCGGAACACCATGCGAAAGCGCGAATCATCATCCCGCCAGAGCGCTGCTTCGTCACGGTATGTGATCTGCTGATAGTCGGGGACGTTGAGCGTTCTGAGCTGGTCGGGGACAACCATCTCGTCGGGCTGATATGGCTGACGCGACAGTTCCTCGGCAATTTGACGAACCGTTTCGAACGAAAACTTGCCGGCAGGAGCATGTCCGTTGGTGGCGACTCCGTTCTCTCCGGCGCCAATTGCTGTGCCGGGCGCCGCAATGCCGAGCGCAAGGCCTGCAGTCGTCATCATGAACTGGCGTCGTCGCAAGACCATCGGAGCGAACCCAAAACCCCAAAAATAAAACAAGAACGACCACAGCCCGCATGTCGAAGCCGAATGGTGCTTCGACACATGTGACGTCCAACTTTCTTCGTTTTCGTGTCGGCCTGTGGCTCGACCGAGACATAGGCAACGACACCATGTGCCTCAAGTGCGTTACCTGGAATTAATCTCGATCTGAAAGCAGTGGACCTGACATCTGAGTTAACGGCCAAAACGCCGTTCCGTTCCGTCTCCACGAAAAAAAACATGCCCGAATTTGGCTGTCGTCATGCAACAGTCAAGAGCTTAATTTTGCCGAACAATCATCAAACTTGGGAACCGCTGACGGCCCACGTTGGTCGGGAAGGGGGCGAAACCCCCGAACAAGTCAATTGATCCGCCACTTTGTCGTCTGTTGAGATGGCAAATCAGACGGCGTATCGGCGAGCTGATTGGTGGTCGACGGCGCGTCAAGGCGCAGCTTTGTCGGCCCGTTCATGGCGCTGCTGCGACAACCGGCCGCATCTTTATGTGGGAAGATTGACCTATTGGCGATCCTTAAACGCTTATGCAATCTGTGAAATTTGCCTAGAAGTAGATTTGTCTTGACGCGAATTGCGCAAGCGACATGATCCTTCCTTCCAAAGGACGGCTGGATTCTGTAGAAAAACCTGGCCGCAGCTTAGGATCATACAGATGTCCGAATTCGTTTATGCGCGAAAGCTGATTCTGCCGGGGCTCGTAGGAACTCTTTTCGTTCTGTCATATGGCATCGGTGCAGGCGATGTATTGGCGGGCAGCCTGCGCCAGACCGCATCGCCATTGGTCTTCGCCGGAACGGTGCTGGCGCAGACCGCCGGTCAGCAGAGTGAAGCTGCGACGGCGGAAACGCCTGCCGATGCAGGCGAGACGATCGATGACGTGCCGTTCTCCGAGCTGAATGAGGCGCTGACGGCCGCACGATCCAGGCTGGCTGAACTGACCAAGGCCGCCGAAATCGCCAAAGTCGCCGGTGAAATCCGGGAAAAGCTGCAGGCGGCCGAGGCGGAGAACAGACAGCTGAAATCCGTTCTGAGCCAGCTTCAGACGGACAATAGCGAACTCCATTCCGCCAAGCAGGCGACTGAACGGCAGTTGCAGGAATTGGAGCGGGCGACGGAGGAAGCCGCTGTTGAAACCAGACGCCTCGATGAGGAGCTGGTGGCGCTGCGTTCGCAGAACCGGGAACTGAGCACAAGCCTCGCGCGGTCAGAGACGGCTGCGCGGGAGACTGCCGTTGAGCTAGCCAAAGTGCGCGAGGATCTCAGTACTCGCGTCGAGGGCCTGACCGCAGCGGCCGATGAATCGGCCAGCGAGATTACAAGCTTGCAGCGCCAGCTTGATGAAGCGCGCGAGCAGACGCTCATCGCCGAGAAGCAGCAGGCGGAAAACACCGCCGAGCTCGTGGAGCTTCGGCAGACCAGCGAGGAGGTCGGCGCGGAACGTGGCCGTCTCGCACGCGATCTGGATGCCACGATCACGGAGCTTGCGACGGCGCGCACCGAGCTCTCGGCCGCACGCCAAGCACTTGAGGACGCTGATATCGAGCGCAAGACGGCGGAGGAAGAGGCTGGTATTCTGCGCACGCAGCTTGCCAGCAACCGGACGGAAGCTGAGCAGCTGCGGGGGCGGCTGGAGACCACGGACGCCGATCTAGCGCGAGTCCGCACGCTCAATACCGGCTTGGAGCAGCAGGTCGACGTCTTGAAGGCTGCCGCCGGTGAAGCGACGGACGCCGCGCGTCAGAACCTCCTGGCGGTCGAGGATCAGATCAACGAGATCAATGCAGCCCTGGCATTGGTCAAGGCGGAAGAGCTTGTTCAAGGTACCGGCGGGCCGGTGATCAATGAAGGCAGCGCAGGTGCGTCGGCGTCTCAGGAGAGCGGCGTTGCCGAGGGTACCTGGGTGCCGAGGCCGTCACCGCCGCGCGCGGAGGCTCAGGAGGAGCAGATCGTCGCCGCAGCACCAGGCAGCGTTCGGGTGCCGGTCGCGCGAAGCCCGCTTGCCGGTACGGTCAGCCCACCAGTCGGCTCGGAGGAGCAGAACGGCGCTGTCCCGGGCGTCAATCTCGCCTCTTTGACCACGGATTTGCCTGCGGA
>JBCCIN010000009.1:0-32421 GCA_039028235.1 Pseudomonadota bacterium | reverse complement strand
TCGACGCCCATCAGCGCGAGGAAGAAGGAGTAGTTGGAGATCACCGGCGTGAGCCCGGTGGTGGCGAGGCCGGCGGCAGCGCCGATCATGTTGCGCTCGGCGATGCCGAAGTTGAAGTAACGGTCCGGGTATTTGCGGCCGAAGTTCACGACTTGGGTCGGCCGTCCGAGATCAGCAGTGCAGACCACAATCTTGTCATTGCCGGCGTCCGCGAGGTCGAGGAGGGTCTTGCCCGTGGTGAGCTGCTGGGAGAGGGCAAGCGCCGTCACCATGTCCCAGGACGCGTCGTCGAAGTTTTCTGTCACCGTCGTATCGGTGAGGTCGATCTTTTCTCGGAGCTCGGCGCTCATATAGGGCGTGCTCATCCGATGACTCCTTCTTCAATCTCGCGATAGGCGCGTTCCAAATCCTTCGGTCCGAGAAAACCGAGATGCCACTGCCAGGTGCCTTCCATGAAGGACACGCCTTTGCCGGCCACGGTGTAGGCGAGGACCACGGCGGGTTTGTCACGGGGTTCGTTCAGCGCGCGATTCAGGGCATCAAACGTTTGGTCGAGATCGTGGCCGTCCTGTAACAAAAAAACATCCCAGCCGAAGCTCGCCCATTTGTCCTTGAGCGGCTCGGTCGCCATGGTTTCCTGTGGGTCGCCGTCGGAGCCGGCGCCGTTGATGTCGACGAGGCCAACGAGATTGTCGAGCTTCCAGTGGGCCGCCGAGATCGCGGCCTCCCAGACCTGCCCCTCCGTCTGCTCGCCGTCGCCCATCATGCAGACCACGCGCCCTGGGCTTTTCTGTAACTTGAGGCCGGCGGCGATACCTACTGACACCGACAAGTTGTGGCCAATGGACCCTGAAGAGAAATCGGCGCCCTTGACCTTCTTCATGTCGGGGTGATCGCCGAGCGGCGAGAACATCCGCGTGTAGTTGTCAAGATCCTCTGTCGGAAAAAAGCCGAGATCGGCGAGCACCGGGTAGAGGCCGATCGCGGCGTGGCCCTTGCCCATGGTGAAGCGGTCCCGGTCGTTCCACTGGGGCTCCTCCGGCTTTACGTGGAGCAGTTGGTAGTAGAGCACCGCCAGCAGCTCGGCGATCGAGAAAGCGGAGCCGTAATGCCCGGAGCCGCAGATGTCGGTCAGTCGCACCACCTCGCGCCGGATCATCTTCGCCTTCTCGCGAAGCTCGTCTTTCGAAACGTTGCGGACAGGCCGGCTAGACATTGATATCGCTTTCTCAGTTCAAGTCAGGATCTAATCCGGTCTCAAACCAGGGCGCAAACCGTAGCGCCTGGCCAAGACGGTTCAAGTCAACGAGGTGGACGTGCCACTACCGGATGTAGGAGCCGCCATTGACCTCGATGGTTGTGCCGGTGACGTAGGCAGCGAGTTCGGAGGCAAGGAAGACGATGACGCCGGCAACGTCCTCGACCCGGCCGTCCCGGCCGAGCGGCACGCCGTCGACCAGACGCTGCTTTACCTCATCGGTCATGAGGTCGCCGCCGATGTCGGTATCGATATGGCTGGGCGCGATGGCGTTGACGCGGATGCCGTCGGGCGCCAGTTCCTTGGCCATCGCCTTGGCAAGCCCGATCTGCCCGGCCTTCGCGGCACAATAATGCGGCCCGCCGAAGATGCCGCCGCCCTGCTGACCCGAGATCGACGCGATGCACACGATCGAGCCGGAGCGCCGGCTGCGCATAATTGGGGTGACGGCCTGGCTCATGTTGAGCGTGCCTCTCAAGGAGACGTCGAGGACTTTGTCGTAGTCCTCCTGACCGATCTCCATAAGCTTCAAGGGCTGGCTGATGCCGGCATTGTTGACCAGCACGTCGATGCAGCCGGCGCGCTCCAGGATCTCTTCCGCAGCGTGCCGGCAGGCGGCCGGATCGGTGACGTCGCAGGCCATGCCGAAGCCACTCTTGGTGATGTCGGCGGCGGCCGCGGCTGCTGCTTCGCCGTCGAGATCGAGGAGCACGATATAGGCGCCGTGTTCCGCCATCATAGCAGCCGTGCCCTTGCCGATGCCGCGGGCGGATGCTGCACCCGTGATGACGCAGACCTTGTCCTTCAGGAGCATTTGGGTCCCTAAGCCTCCGATTTTTTAGTCTTTTTACGCAGCATCCGACCGGCGGACATGCGCATCCTTGCGTTTCAGGATATCAGGCAGGAGCTTCATGCCAAGGCCGGGGCCTACCAGCGGGTAAATGTGGCCATCCTCGATCCTGGGAAGCTCGGTCGCCAGCTCCTGATACCATCCGTGATAGAAGGCGCGCACGCTCTCCTGGATCAGCGCGTTCGGCGCGTTGAGGGAGAGATGGCAGCTTGCCGTGAATACCACCGGGCCGGTGCAGTCATGGGGTGCCACGGGCAGTTGGTAGGCCTCGGCCATGGTCGCGATTTTCTTGGCCTCAGAGATGCCGCCCACCCAGGAGAGATCGAGCATGACGATCCCGGTCGCCTGCTTCGCCATCATCTCCTTGAACACGGGGCGCGTGGCCACCGTCTCGCTCGCGCAGATCGGCACGTCGGTCGAGGCGGCGAGCGCTGCCAGCGTATCGAAATCGTTCATCTTGATCGGATCTTCGAACCAGAACGGCTGGAGAGGCTCCAGGGCCTTGAAGACCTGCTTGGCGGGCCTCGGTGTCCAAAGCGAGTGCAGCTCGACCATGATGTCCATGCGGTCGCCGACGGCCTTTCGTATCTTCTCGAAAGGTTCGACGGCTTTCTTCATGTCCTCGGACGATATGTAGAGCCCGCCCGACGCCTCGGCCGCATAGTCGAACGGCCAGATCTTCATGCCGGTGATGCCCTGCTCCAGCAGGCTCTCGGCAAGCGTACCGGCGTCGTTCAGGAAGGCATCGAGGTCCTCATATGGCCCTTCGTTACCGTCGAGGCCCCAATTGTCGGTGAGCTGACCGACGCTCTGGCGCACATAGCGATAGCCGGCGCAGGTGTTGTAGGTCCTGATCTTGTCGCGCGACAGGCCACCGAGCAGCTGGTGGATCGGCTGGCCGGTGACCTGGCCGAACAGGTCCCAAAGGGCGATATCAAGAGCGGACAGGCCGCGCATCTCCGCCCCGCTCGACGAAAAGCCTAGATAGCCGGAAAGCAGGGTCTTGGAGTGCATGTCGATCCTGAGCGGATCGCATCCAATCAGGCGAGGGGCGGCGCTTTCGTGGATATAGGCCTCGGCGGCGGCTGGGCCGAAGAACGTCTCACCGAGGCCGACCAGACCTTCGTCGGTATGGACATGCACCCAAAGGAGGTTCGGAAACTCGTCTAGGCGAAGCGTCTCGATCGCAGTGATTTTCATCGGTCTGGCCCGCTTATGAGTCCGGGAGATGGTAGCCCTGAACGTTCATGCGGATCTGATAGAGGCCGTTGCCGGCGGTGACGTAGAGTAGGTTGGCGTTCTCGCCACGACCAAAGGCGAGATTGCTCGGCAGCGTGTCGCCCGTGGGAATGGAGGCGAGTTCCTTGCCTTCAGTGTTGTAGACATAGACGCCCGGCGCATCGGCGCGGCGCACGGCGGCATAGACATTGCCGTTGACGTCGGCGGCGAGGCCGCCCGCACTGTCGTAGGGCGCGAAATCGACAAATTCCCGGCGATTGCCGGCGGAGCCGTCGGGCGCCAGATCGTACGCCCAGATGACCATCGGTCCGCGCTGGGTCGCCTCGGTCTCGCCAAGGCGCGTGAAATCGAGGGCGCCATTGTCATTGCTGACCACATAGAGCGTCGATTGATCCGGCGATATCAGGAGGCCGTTCGGCTTGCCGGCATCCGAGATGACCCGGGCGACTGTGCCGTCGGGGTCGACGCGGTAGACCGACATGGTCGGCTGCATCACCGGCTCATGGCCGAGATAGCGTGGATCGGTGAAGTAGATGCGGCCACGCAGATCGACGGCGACATCGTTCGGCGCGTTGAACGGCCGGCCGTCATAGAGGGCGGCCAGGATGCGCGCGCGACCGGTCTGCATGTCGGTGATGGTTACCTTGCGACCGCCGAAATCGGCACCTTCGGCCGCGATCAGATTGCCGGATGCGTCGAACTTCAGCCCGTTCGCCATGCCGCTCGGGGACCGGTAGATCGAGGTCTCGGCGCTCGCCGGATCATAACGCCAGATGATGCCGGCCTGGGGCAGCGTGCTATCGCCGTAGCGGCAGCCGCTGGTGAAAGTGATATCGCTGAAATAGACCTGACCGTCGGGCGCTACTGTCACGCCCTCGGTGAAGCAGGCATCGTCGAATAGCAGCTCCATTCTGGCATCGGCTGTGATGATTGCTGGATCACCGGTCGGTGGCGCGAAGTCCGTCGCCGTCTGCCCGTATGCGCCATCGACGGCTGCAGCGAGCATGAGGAGAGCTGCGGAAAACAAGGTTGCTTTTCTGGTCGCCAAAGGTCGGGCCAGCTCCCGACGACATGCGTGCAATGGTTGTCTCCCGTCGCTTCGCTCTTGCCAAAATTCCATCGTCGATCATGTGCGCGGGTATGCTAGGCGGCAGCCGCCCCGCTGGCAACGGCGGAGGTTGCGGGGCAACAATCTGCATTATCGACGAACGGCAGGATCGGGCCGGGAGTGGTGTGGTCATTGCATGTGACGACCGCGCAGCGGCTGGCCGGTGAGCAGCGACACAAGGTGGGCGATCAGGAGGACAGCGACGACGATGCCGACCATCTGCAAGACGGGGTAGGATACGAGCGGCGTCTTGCCGAGCGGCCGATCCTGGCGTTCGCTCCAATTGGCGAAGGCCACGACAATCACCGAAGCGGCGAGCAGGGCAAGGGTTACGGTAAGCGACATCGATGGCGGCGAGGCTCGAAGGCATCCTTCTTGGGATCGTCGCGACCGATCTGCCCGTCAGGCCCTTAAACGTCAATAGCTGGCTCAAAAAGAGCGTGGCACAGGCCTCCGTCAGGCACGATGGCTCCTTAAGGCCGATGCCACGCTCGGATCGTCGATTACTTCGGTTGCACTTCCTGCATCATGGCGAAGATTCGCTCCTGCAGCGCGGGATCAGACTGGGCCGCCTGCATGATGCTCTCGTAGTCGGCTGTGCCGATGCCTTCGGTCTGTTCGATGACCTGACTGGCCTCGACCTCGAACTGCTTGATCATTTCCGCCGCTTGATCCTCCGACGGCGCGGCTTCCACCTGCGGCTTCCACTGCTCCGCAAGCTGGTTGATGTTGGTCCAGGCCACCGCGAAAGACTTCAGCTGGCTGTCGGAAAATTCAGCAGCCTGGCCGGCACCCGGCGCGGCCAATGTCAAAAGGGCGATCGTCGCGAAAGCGACGGCGATCTGCCTGGACATCGTGAACATGCGGGTCATTCGGAGACTCCAGTCGACTTGGGGAGGCGGGGCGGCGGCTCTTTCTCAGCCGCCATGGGAAGACCGCCCGGCGTCGCATAACGACATACTGCGATCGGGCGCTGGCAGTGCCGCTGCCGGCCATGGCTGAAACCATGCCGGCCCGGGGTCTGCTCATAGGGAGTGAACCCCACGCATCCGCTCCCATTCCAAATTTCTGATTGGAAATTTTCGGCAAGGGGGTGCTGGCGCCTGCTGGCGATGATGTGGACGGCCGCTCGCCATGCCGCCGCTTTGGCGGTGACGCCGATGCTTTCTATGCTAGCATGAATGGGTGGCCGGTCGGCGAAAACGAGTGGGTCTGGTGCCGGATAGCCGCCCTTTGAGAAGCGGAGCCATGATGTTCAGCCGTCCTCGATCACTCGCCGTTCTTGTCACCTTGGTCGTCCTGGCGCTGCCGGCGAGAGCAACGGAGCTGGCGCTTGGCGGGCTCATCTTCAGCGATGAGCTCGGTGGGGTGCGTTTGCTCGAAGGATCGGGGACCGGCACGCTCGACGACCCGGTCGTCCTGGTCGAGGAGATCACCGACTATGGGCCGGCCGTGATCGTGATCCGCGGCATGAACGCTCGTTTCGGCAATCGCATTCGCTCGCACCATGATGTCGGCTTCGCCATCACCAAGGTTGTAAGGAACGCCACCTCCCAACCCTGGACACTGTTCACATTGGAACTGCGCGAAAAGCTGCTGCAGGAAAGCACATTTGGCGATGGCCTCTCATTCGGGCAGGAGTCGAAGGCGGGACGCCCCTTCTTGTCCGATCGTTTCGATACCAATTTCGAAACCGAAGAACCCTACGACGGTTTGCAATTCTTTGACGGCGTGGTCGAGCCTGGCGAAACCGTAGTGCTGAACTTCGTGATCACCGACACCACGCCGCGTTTCAAGTTCTATCTGATGCAAAAACGCGACAATAATTTCGTGCGTGATGTCCCGTCGAAAGCGAGCGTCAGCGCCAACTCCGGATGAGAATAAAATTTACGAGACCGAACTTTGCCGTAAAGATGGCGCGATGAAGGTTCGGCATGACAGCGTGCATTTCCACATTCTGGCGCGGCTTTGCGGCATGCCAAAGGCCGTGCGCGGCATGGCGCCGGCGATGCTGCAACGAAAATTCGGTGACCTCTCCGCCGTCGACGACCTGGCCTCCGCCGGGCTCCTTAGGAAGCGCGGGTGGGCCGACGGCCCCGGCTGGATCTGGATCCCAACCGAGGCCGGCGAAGCCCTCTATCGATCGATGAGCACGGCGTCGCATCAAAGCCCGGCCGTGACGGCCAACGATCGCGTGATCCTTCCGGCGAGTCCCAAGACCGTGCCCGCCGACGACGATTAGAGATCGAGCTGATAGGACGCGGGCACGTAACGAAAGCCGGTATCCGTTGCCTCGACATAACCGACCGCTGGAAACGGCATGTGGTAGCCGGTGAAAGGAATCCTGTCGGCGGCGATCATACCGAATACGTTCTTCCTCGCCGCGATCGCCGCATCCTTGTCCATGTCGAAGCGCACATGCCAGTCTGGTCGCTCCAGCGACACCACATAGTGATTGGCGGTATCGGCGGTGATCATCAGCCGTTCGCCGGCGCTCTCCAGGTGAAAGGCGGTATGTCCCGGCGTGTGCCCGCTCGCATCGACGGCGGTGACGCCCGAGACCACCTCGCCGCCGGCCTTGAGAAAGGTCATCTTCTCAGCCAGCGGCACGACGTTCGACTGGGTGAGCTTGGCGACGCGTTCGGTCGGTCCGGTGAGCTTATCCTCGGGGCTCCAGAAGTCGTACTCGGCCTCGTTCGCCACATAGCTGGCATTGGGGAAAAGCGGTGCGCCATCCTCCATCAGGCCGCCGATGTGATCGGGATGGAAATGGGTGAGCACGACGATATCGATCTCACCTGCAGCGAAGCCCGCACTTTCCAAGAGCTCGGCGACATGTCCCGCATTCGGACGGCGACCTGCCCCATTGCCGCTGTCGAACATGATCACCTGATCGCCGGTATTGACGATGACTGGGGTGAAGCTGATTGACATCTGGTCCGGCGGCAGAAAGTTCTTCTCCGCGAGCGCCTGCACCTCGGCGGCCTCGACATTTTGGCCGAAAATCGGGTGCGGGCCTTCGAGCTGGACGGCGCCGTCCAGCAGGGTGGTGACCTCGAAATCGCCGAGCTCGAAGCGATAATAGCTCGGCCGTTCCGCACCCATCAAAGGAGCGGCCGCACGCGCTGGCGCGCTGATTTGTCCGGCCGCCGCAAGACCGACGCCGGCCGCAGCAGCGCCTTTCATCAGATGTCGGCGCGACAAGTCCTTCGCGCTGTCTTTAGTCATGAGTCCACTCCCTTGTCTGCCCTCATTCTGTACCCGCCCGTCCGGGTCGATCGGCGAACCATAGGCCGAATGATCGGAAACCGAAATCATGCTCTCGCATTTATCACGCGACATTGACAGCTTCGAACCCGGTCCCTTAAATCCGAGCATGGGGTTCGCGAGCGCCCCGTGAGGCGACAGCCCAAGATTCGCGTCCATTCAGCCCCTTAAATTGGGAGGACGCTCCATGCCGTCGCCGACCGAAATCACCGTCGCCCAGCTTTCCCGCCTGATCGGTACGCCGAAAGCGCCTGTGCTCGTCGACATCTGTATCGACGAGGATTTTCATGACGATCCGCGGCTGATACCGGGATCGTTCCGCCAGCCCTTCGACAAAATTTCCGACCTCGCACGAACCCTGGCTGACCAGCGGGTCGTCGTCGTCTGCCAAAAGGGAAAAAAACTCAGCCAGGGTGCTGCCGCCATGCTCCGCGATCGCGGTATTGCCGCCGAGAGCCTGGAAGGTGGCATCTTTGCCTGGCGCGATGCCGGCGAACCGCTGGTGCCTGCCGCCAAGCTGCCGAGCCGCAACGCCGATGGCAGGACGATCTGGGTCACGCGGCACCGGCCGAAGATCGACCGCATCGCTTGTCCCTGGCTGATCAGGCGCTTCGTCGATCCGAAAGCCCTCTTCCTGTTCGTCTCGCCCTCCGAGGTGCTCGATGTCGCCGAAAAGTTCCAGGCGACCCCCTTTGACGTCGAGGATGTCTTCTGGAGCCATCGCGGTGATCGCTGCACTTTCGATGTCATGACCGACGAGTTCGCTCTGGTCACGGAACCGCTGCAAAGGCTCGCCACGATCGTGCGCGGGGCGGACACCAACCGCCATGACCTGGCGCCGGAAGCCGCCGGCCTCCTCGCCGCATCGCTCGGGCTGTCACGTATGTTCAGGGACGATCTCGAGCAGCTCGAGGCAGGCATGACGCTCTATGACGCGTTCTATCGATGGGCGCGCGATGCGGTCGACGAAGGCCATGACTGGCCTGCCGCACCGAGCCGGCGCTGACATGGCGAGTGAACGGGATCTTGGCTTGTCCGCCGCCCGGCGGGTAGCCGGTGGTGGCCCATCCTTCGCCGAGGCGCTGACTGTCTGGCTCCGGATCGGCCTTCTCTCTTTCGGCGGGCCGACCGCGCAGATCGCGCTCATGCATCGCGAGGTGGTGGAGCGCAAGGGCTGGCTCGGCGAGCAGCAGTTCCTGAATGCGCTCAGCTTTTGCATGCTGCTCCCCGGCCCGGAGGCGATGCAGCTTGCCACCTATACCGGCTGGCGCCTGCATGGCCTTAGAGGAGGCCTCGCCGCCGGCCTGTTGTTCGTGCTTCCGGGTGCCCTTCTGGTTCTGGCGTTGGCCTCGATCTACGCCGCTTTCGGCGAGGTGGCGCTGGTGCAGGCGATCTTCGTCGGCATCAAGGCCGCCGTCCTGGTCATCGTCGTCGAGGCGCTTTTGAGGGTGGCGAAACGCGCGCTCTTGCGCCGGATCGACTGGGTGATCGCGGCCGCATCCTTCATTGCCACCTTTTTTCTCGCCCTGCCGTTCCCCCTGGTGATCCTGCTTGCGGCCATTGTCGGCTCGCTGGCGGCGAGCGGTGACGTGGCTGATGCTCAGATGTCAGACGGCGAAAGCGACGCATCACTTGGGAAGGCTCTGCGCACAGCCGCAGCCTGGCTGGCCGTCTGGCTGATGCCGCTCATCGCCGTCGCGTTCCTCTTCGGGCAGGAACACGTGCTGACCGAACTCGCGGTCTTCTTCTCGAAGCTCGCGGTGGTCACCTTCGGCGGCGCCTATGCGGTGCTCGCCTATATGACCCAGGAGGTGGTCCAGCATCACGGCTGGCTGACGGCCGGCGAAATGCTTGATGGCCTCGGCCTCGCCGAAACCACCAACGGCCCGCTCATCCTGGTCACCGAGTTCGTCGGCTATCTCGCGGCCTATCGTTTCGGCGGCGGCCCGCCCGTCGTGATGGGCCTGCTGGGCGCCGCTGTGACCCTTTGGGCGACCTTCGCGCCCTGCTTTCTCTGGGTCTTCACCGGAGCACCCTTCATCGAGCGTCTGCAGCGCATGCCGAGGCTCTCCGGCGCGCTCAAAGGGGTGACCGCGGCCGTGGTCGGCGTGATCCTGAACCTCTCGGTCTGGTTCGGCCTGCACGTCTTTTTCGCCGAGGTGAGCGCCGTAGCCTTCGGGCCGCTGACGCTCTGGATGCCTGCTATCGCCACGGTCGATCCGATCTCCGTCGCACTCGCCGCGGTCGCTGCCGTGGCGCTGCTCCGCTTACATCTCGGCCTCGCCTGGACGCTGGCGCTCACGGGCGCTCTTGGCCTGATCTGGCATCTGCTCGCTTGAAAGCCTGCCTGCACGCTGGCGATATCAGCCGCTCTCGGCTAAACCTCCGGGCATGAAACGCTCGATCTCCTCCCTCCTCCTCGCTCTGCTGCTGCCGCTGCTGGTCGCCGCCTGCCAGGAGAGGGGTGAAACCCAGGTATCACGCTACGCGCCGACCAACCTGCCGCCGGTCATGCCAAGCGACGACTTTGACGCCTACATCAAGGGCGCGCGCCGCCATGCCATGGCCATTAACGAGGCCGCCGGCACCCCGATCGCACGCCAGGACGTGGCCGCGGTCGGACCGTTTGAGCTCCGCCCAAACCCGGTGAACCGCGACTGCAAGGGACGGGCGGAGGCCAAGTACGATCGGGGCGTCCTTTTGATCCACGGGCTGAACGATACGCCCTTTTCGATGTGGGACCTGGGCGCTCGCTTCGCCAAGGCCTGCTATCTGGTGCGCGCCATCCTCCTTCCCGGCCACGGCACCGTGCCCGGTGATCTCCTGAACACCGGCCTGCCTGCCTGGCGCGAGGCGGTGGAGCGCGCTGTCTGGAGCTTTCGCGGCGAGGCGGATCGGCTGGTGATCGCCGGTCTCGATCTCGGTGCCAACCTCGCCCTGGATGCGGCTCATGAGCTGGATATGCCGCCCGACGTCGAGCTGAACGGCGTCGTCATGCTCGCCCCCGCTTTCGACTATACGCCGCCGTCCTTCGCGCCTGCGGCGGTCGGTCCTGGCGGCAATGCGCTTTGGGGCGAAGTCTTCGAAAAGCACAGCTCCCTTCGCTATCACTCCATTGCCAAGCCGAGCGTCGTCGCGGCCGAAGGGTTGGGGCGCGCATTGTTCGAGCGGGATGCGCCTTTGCATGTGCCGCTCTTCATGGTGCTGAGCGCCGAGGATGCGGTCACTGACGCCGGTGCTGCGAGGGACTGGTTCTGCGCCCAGCGCGTCACGCCGCGCCATCTGCTCTGGTACAGCCGCTACCCGGATGCCCCCTTTCCCGACTGCCGCTGCACGGTCGAGCGCCGCGACCCCGGCGACAACGAAAGCCAGGTCTGCGTCACCGTCCGGCCGAGCTCCTGCGTGCTGCCACCCGCGTCGTCGAACAGCGCCAGGCGAAAGCCAACGGCGGAAAATTGCCGGATCAACCCTTACGAGTCCGAAAACCGCGATGCCGGCGGGGCAATTCTCGATCTCGCCCATATCGCCCTATTGGCATCACCGGACAATCCCCGCTACGGTGCATCGGCAAAGATCAACGACTGCCTGCACTATTCCTGGCAAAGAGAAACGCCGGAAGCACGGGCTTGCGCTGGACAGGCGGAAGGCCAGAGCGATCGCATTCTGCGCTATGGTGAAATGAGTGACGGCAATCTCGAGAACTACATCCTGCGACGGCTGAGCTACAATCCGGACTTCGATCATATGGCTGATGAGATGATCGACTTCCTCGAGCGCAGCAATTAAGGAATGGTGATGATCGCTGCTTTGCCCATGTATGACTTCGAGCCGGTGCGCTCGGCCACCGACGCCTGGTGGCGCGGCATCGCGCGTGCCCTCAAGCTGCAGGGGCTGAAGGACGTGCCGGATCGGTTGACCCGCGAGCGCGCCGAACGAGTCTGGCGTCATCCTGATCTGATGTTCGGGCAGGTTTGCGGCTTTCCTTTAATTCGCTCCTACGGCACCAAGCCGCAGCTTATCGCAACGCCCTGCTACGACGTGCCCGGCTGCGAGGGGCCTGAGTATTCGAGCGTGATCGTCGTCCATGCGGAAAGCCGGGCGGAAAATATGGAGGATCTGCGCGGCCGGATCGCAGCGATCAGCGGGCTCGACTCCCACTCCGGCTGCCACATTCTGCGCGCCATGGTGGCGCCGCTCGCCAGCCCCGGCAGCCGCTTCTTCGGCCGTCAGATCATTACCGGAAGCCATGCCGGCAGCCTGGAGGCGATCGAGGCGCGCGAGGCCGACGTCGCCGCCATCGATGCCGTGACCTTCAGCTTGATCAAGCGCTCGATGCCCGAAGCCCTCGACAGTTTCCGCGTGCTCGGCCGTTCACCGCTCGCCCCGGCTCCCCCCTACATCACGTCCCAGAACGCGTCGAAAGATGATCTTGAACGTATTCGTGATGCCCTGGTGGATGCGCTTGCCGATCCGCAGCTGGCGGCCTGCCGCGACGAGCTGATGATTCGCGGTGCCAAGATCGTCACCATGAATAAATATGACCGCATCGACGAGATGGCACGCATCGGCGAGAGCGCCGGCATGGTCGATCATTGAGATAAAATGCGATTGCGGAGTGACCGGACGTGAGTGATGATAGCGCCTCGAAAAACGTGACCTTGGTCCATCATCCGCTGGTGCAGCATAAATTGACCCTGATGCGCCAGACCGACACGACGGTCGTCAAGTTCCGGCAGCTCGCCCGTGAAGTCGCCCTGCTTTTGGCCTATGAGGTCACCCGCGACCTGCCGCTGACCGAGATCGACATCGAAACGCCTGTGGCCCCGACCAAGGCGCCGGCGCTTGAGGGCAAGAAGCTCTGCTTCGTCTCGATTTTGCGTGCCGGCAACGGCCTGCTCGACGGCATGCTCGACCTCGTGCCGTCGGCCCGCGTCGGCCATATCGGCATCTACCGCGATCCCGAAACCCTGGTCGCGGTCGAATATTACTACAAGGTGCCGGATGACCTGTCCGAACGCTTGACCGTGGTCGTGGATCCGATGCTGGCGACCGGCAACTCCGCCGTCGCCGCTCTTTCCAAACTGAAGGATGACGGCGCCGAGCAGCTCAAATTCGCCTGCCTGCTCGCCGCCCCGGAAGGTATTGCCCAGATGCAGGAGGTGCATCCGGACGTGTCGATCTACACCGCGTCGATCGACGAGCGCTTGAACGATCACGGCTACATCGTTCCCGGCCTCGGCGACGCCGGCGACCGTCTCTACGGTACGAAGTAGCCGCTACGAGCGGCAGCGGTTATGGCTGCGCCGGCCTTCTTCCTTCTGCCATACCGACAGCACCGAGTTTCCATCGATAGCGCGAAGCGCTGCATCGCCTGCTGTGGTTTTTCGCCCGTCCTCAGGCTTTCGTAATCGCCACCGATGAACCTTCGTTAATCCATCCATGCCACGCTGTTTCATGGTCCATGCGATCCTGGGAATCCGCCCGCCCGGTGAGAAATGTTGGGCGAAGCTCGGACTCCCAGGATCGCATGGATCAGCGAGACAGGTCCGAAAATAGCCATGGCGGGTTAAGGAAGAGTGAACGCCACAGCTATTCCGAATGCATGGATCAGGACTTTGGGCGGCAGGTATCAGCCTTGTTCGGCGGGCGTCATCCAGCCGAGGACGGCTCCCGTCGGGTCCTGGACGATGGCGATGCGGCCGACGCCGGGTATGTCGAAAGGCGGCCGCTTCACCTCGGCGCCTTCGCTCACCGCCTTCTCTAGTCTGGCGTCGACATCGTCGACCGCAAGATAGGCGAACCAATGATTGGGGAGGCCTTCGAAGGCGGGGCCGGTCATCGTGAAAATGCCGGCGACCGGCGTTTCGCCATCCATCGCAATCCAATAGGTGTCGCCTTCCGGGTCGTCCATGGGATTGAAGGTCCAGCCGATCGTCTTCCCGTAAAATGCCTTGGCGCCCTCGGCATCGCGGGTATTGAGTTCGTTCCAGGTGAAATGGCCGTGCTGCGACATGCGTCCTGACCTCCGATGTGAAATGAGGCTCCGACCTTCGGCCCAAAGCGCTGAATTTTCAACGCTCAACTTGTGACACCGAGATGACATGCTGACGGCGGCTGTCAGGAGTGATGCCAGCTATATCAAGCTTCCGCGGCTGGACCACCAGGCACGTTCAGGGCTGCATCTCGCCAGTGCAGCGGCGCATTCCCATGATTCAGGAGCCGCTGCACGCGGCCGTTTGTTCTGCATCGATCCGAGCATCGCTGATCGCAATATTTGGATCGATGTATCAGCCGGACTGCGACGTCGGGATTTCTTCGAACTTTTAGGCTTTCATTAACGCCTCTATGCCACGCTGTTTCATGGTCCATGCGATCCTGGGAATCCGCCCGCCCGCAGGAAAGGGTGGGCGAGGCTCGGACTCCCAGGATCGCATGGACCAGCGATACATGCGGGATGATAGCCATGGCGGGTTAAAGAAGGATGAGCACGGTTGGCCTTTTGGACTTCTCGGTCAGAATTCTGTGCGGCTGGTATGATACCGACCGTCCTGGGCCGTGACCGGATTGCTCGACGGGATTCGATCAGGATTGACCAGGTCTTCTTAACCCAGACTTAACCTCGCTCCGGTAAGCCTTTCCTCGGTCCATGTGATCGTGGGAATCCGCCCGTGCGCAGAAAAGGTCGGGCTGGGCTCGGATTCCGAGGATCGCATGGACCTGAAAGCCATCGTAGCCGGTATGGATTAGCCAATGGTTAATGCCCAAAAAAAGGATGAGGTGGCTAGAATATTTCCCGGTCAGGTTTACGCGGCGCCGGCCCGCACCCCCTCCCGACCACCCATAGGGTACCCTCGCTTGGGGTGGTCGGGAGGGGGTGCGGGCTGGATCGACTTGCTCCGGAAATGCTCTAGGTGGACTGAAGACACAGAAACGATCGATGCCTACGAGGGGTGTTAAGAAGCGTCAGGCCGAGACGGCCTCGGCGCTATCATCGGCTGTCGGCATCGTCCCGGCCTTGCGCCGGCCGCGTGGCATGGTGACCCAGTAGACCACGGCGGCGGAGATCGCTGCCAGAAGGCCGAGCGGCAGCCAGGCGGCGAGGGCAGGGGAGACGGAGCCCGCCTCGCCGAGGGCCTGAAGCACGCCGTCGGCGACGAAGTAAAGAAAGGCCCCTCCGAAGCCCACCAGCGCGTTCAGCACCACGCCGCCCTGGCGCTGCAGACCGCGCACCGAGGCCGTCGCCAGCGCCACCATAAAGAGGGAGGCGAGCGGCAGGGCGAAGCTCTTGTGCAGCCACGTCCGGTAGACATGCATCGGCCGGCTGCCGATCTCGGGATGATCGAGGATGCGCCGCATCTGGGCGATCGAAAGGGCGCTTGGCGGTGCGGCCAGATCCTTGACCAGGCCGGGCCGGATGCCGGTCTGCCAGGCTTCCCTCTCGACCATCGTCTCCGCACGCTCGGCGTTCGGCCGCACGGCGAGCTCTCGAATGTCGAGAAGCCACCAGGCATCCTGATCGAACACCGCTTGTCGGGCCTCCGACTGGGCGGTCAGACTGCCTTTGTCGTTCCGCTCGAAGATCACGATGTCCTCGAGCCGCCGCCCGTCCTCTTCGATAGCACCGATACTCACGAGGTGATCGCCATCCCGAAGCCAAAGGGCGATGTCGCCCGGTTTTTGCGTCTCGGTCGATGCCTGCCAGTCGGCGAGTGCCCGGTTGGCGCGGGGCGTCAGCTGATCGCTGATCAGGAAATGCAGGAACGCCACGATCAGCATGACCGGCAGAAGAAGGAGCAGCAGCCGGTGAAGCGACATGCCCAGGGCCTGGATGGCGACGAGTTCGCTGTGTCGATGCAGCCGTCCGAAGGTCATTAGTGCTGCCAGGAGGACGCTGAAGGGAAGGAGAAAGGTCACCAGGACCGGCAGGCGCAACAGACTGTAGCGCAGAATCACCTGAAACCCGCCGCCGAGATCCTTCAGCAGGTCGTCGGCCACGCTCATTACATCGAACAGCTGAAGCAGGGCGACTGCGCTGATCAGGATCAGCGCCAGATTGCCGATGAAGATCAAGGACAGATAGCGGCCGAGAACCGACATCAGCCGCTTTTCGCCGGCTTGAAGAAGCGAAGCGCGTCGGTCAGCCAGTCATACAGGGCGCCAAGCGGATCGAGGCCGCTCGCCGAGGCGCGCTTCGCCGCGCGTATCAGCATCCAGACGCTGAACGCGAGGAACAGGAGCATCGGCAACTGCTGTCCGATCCAGGGGGAGACCTCGCCCTCCTCGATCATGTTCTCGCCGAATTGCAGGATCTCGTTGTAGACGATCAGCAAAAACAGCCCGAGGGCGAGGTTCAGCCCCTGACGGCGCTTGGGCGAGGTGGCCCCCAGCGCCACGGCGAGAAACGGCAAAAACAGGATCGAGACGATCCTGACGATGCGCGAATGCAATTCGGCCGCCATCTCGTTGATCGAAGACTTCTTCGGCGGATCGTCCTGCTGTTGCCAGAGCTCGACCAGTGTCAGCTCGCGTTCGTCGCGGCCGCGCGGGCGGAAGGGCGGCGGCGCGAACAGGGTGTCGATCTCGCGCGAGAAATTCTTCACCTTGACCACCAGGGGTTTCTTGTCGGTCGTATCGTCGACCACCTGCGTCGCGTTGGTGAGCGTCAGGATCAGCGTCTCGTTCTCGCTGACCTCGAACCTCCCGCGCTCGGCCGTGGTGGTGGTCTTGGCGCCATCGTCCTTGCGCTCGTGGAAGAAGACATCGGTAAGCTCGCGGCCGTCATCGGAAATGCTGCCGACGGTCATGGTCATGTCGTCGATGCCCGTCAGAAAAGCGCCGCTTTCCAGGACATTGTACCAGCTGCCATAGCCCGCGAAGTGCATGAGATTGCGATAGCCATAGCGCGCATGGGGCTGCAGAAGTCCGATCACGATGGCGCCCAGAACGCAGAAAACACAGGCCAGCCCAAAGATCGGCCGGGCGATGCGGTAGAGGCTGATGCCGCCGGCATAAAGCGCATCCAGCTCGCTGTCCTCGCGCAGCCGGATCACCGCCATCAGGACGGCAATGAAGAAGGCGGTGGATAAGGCCAGGCTCAGATAATGCGGGATCAGATTGAGCATGAGCTTGCCGACGACGTCGAACGGCGTGTTCTTGGTGGCGACCAGATCGAGCAATCTGACCAGTCGCTCCATCAGCAACGCGAACAGAACCAGGCCGAGCAACAGGGCAAAACGCGTGAGCGTGTGGCGGATGATGTAGCGGTTGATGATCTTCAAGGGATTGTTCGCGGGCGTCGGCCTGTCAGTCCTGCCAGGACGCTTGCAGATGCGCGATCAGCTTTTTGGCCATCTCATCGTCCAGCTTCGGGCCGGATCCCAGATCAGGCGTCTTCGGCCAGCCGGCATCGGCGAAATCCTGGCTCTCGAAGGCAAGCGCCCGCTCGTAGCGTGGCAAGACGTGGAAATGCACGTTCGGATCGACCATCATCAGCATCAGATAGTTGATCTTGTCATAGGCAAAGGCCCCGCCAAGCGTCCTTTCGATCGCCGAAGTCACCAGATGAAGCTCGGTGAAGGCGTCCTTCGGCAGCTCGGACCAGGCCGTCGCATCCGACTTCGCGATCAGCACCAGCGCGCCGAGCGTGACCTGATGGCGCCTTAACGTCACGCACCAGTGCTCGTAGTCCTTCACCAGCAGATGCGGATATTCAAAGCGCTCGAGGGTCGGAGTCGATGAGGTTGGCCCAGGCATGAATTTCCTCGCATTCACTTGATGTTATCGCAATAACTTCATCACCGACGCAAAGTTGTGGTAACGCAGGCTATAGGCATCGATGAGCGCAGGCGTTGCGATGGGCACGCTGCCCTCAGGCGGCGGATGCCGCCGCGATTTCAGCCGGCACCGACAGGGTTTGGCCGCCGGCGGCGGCGAAGCGTTGCTTGCGTCGGTCGAAGCGCCGGACATCGATGCTGATGGTCCAGCCATCGGGCGTCGAGCCGATCCGGTAGATGTGATAGGCGGCAGGCTTCATCCCATGGCGCGGCCAGGCGGATGCCGACGGCACGCCGATAACCGGCGCCGCGCCGAGCGGTGTCGTCACTTCGCCATGATCAAAGCGGTGATTATGGCCGTGCAGCACCAGTTCAGCCCCGGTATCGCCGATCACCTCGCGAAAGCCCTTGCCGTCGCGCAGCTGCTTTCTCACCCGTGCCGAGCCGTCGATCGGCGGGTGATGCACCAGCACCGTGCGGAAATAGCCTTCCTCGCCAAGCTCCTTCAGCATCATGCGCAAACGCACCAGCTGAGCCTGGCCGATCATGCCGGCTGCCGAGAACCAGCGAGTCGGAATGGCGCTGGAAACACCGACGATCGCAATGCGTCCGACCTTACGTACAAAAGGAAAAGTTGACGCTTCAGTCTTCAATTCCTCGCCGTTTTGCGCCATATAGGCGGCCAGCCGTCCGAACGACTGGTTCCACGGAATCTCGATATAGGCGTCGTGATTGCCGGGAATGACGCTGACATCGTCGGGTGTACCGAGTTCCGCGAGCCAGCCGATGGCCCGGTCGAACTCCGCCGGCAGCGCCAGATTGGTCAGATCGCCGGTGACCACGGTGTGATCGGGCTGAACCTCCTTGAGGTCCTCGGTAAGGGCGGCGAGAACCCGCGGGTCGTGCACCGATCGCCGGTGACGCCGCCAGGAGACGTAGCCGGTCATCCGTTTGTTCATAAGGTCCCGCCAGTCGACCTGAGCGGGCAGTGGCAGATGGGGATCGGAGAGGTGAGCGAGTTTCAACATGCGCCGTACAAGCCGTGATCAACCACGCTTTTGTTGTCCGCGTCGGGCGACCCTGTCAAGCGGCGTTCTGTTTCATGGGAAGAGGCTAAGCTGTTCATGACGCTGTCTACATCTAGTGCGAATCACGAAAATACCAACGCTGCCGACGGCAAAGCCGTGGTCGGCATGGTCGGGCGGTCCGATATCACTATCTGGGGCCTGACCACCGAGGAGCGCCTGCGCCGCACCATCAAGTCGCTGAACGTCGACGCGGTGCTGACCGATGGTGAGACCCTGCCGAGCACCGGCAGCGTGGTGCTGATCCGCGCCGATTATGCACTCGAAGACCGCCTGGTGGCGGGGCTCGTGGACCATGGTCCGGGTGCGATCCTGGCGATCGACAGTGAAGGAGGTGCTCCCAGCACTCCGGTCGCCGCCCATGTGAGCGCCGCGGATGCCGCGTCGGTGGTCGCCTTTCTCAAGGCCGCGGGGGACGGTCCTGACCTGCAGCCCCCGTCTAACCTCGCTGTGAAGGGCGTTCTCGACATCGGCTCGGCCTATAATCGCAAGCTCAGAAAACGCGAGGTGCCCTACGCCCTTGAGGTCGGTCCGGAGACCATCGAAACCATCGAAAACCGTATTTTCGCCGGCGCCTACAAGGGTATCACCGACTTCGTCACCAAATATCTCTGGCCGCTGCCCGCGAGATGGGTCACGCGTCAGGCGGTGAAGCTCGGCCTTTCGCCGAACATGGTCACCATGGCGAGCCTCGTTCTGGTGTTCGTCACCCTATGGCTGTTCATGCAAGGCCATTTCCTCACCGGGCTCGCGGTCTCCTTCGTCATGGTTTTCCTTGACACGGTGGACGGCAAGCTCGCGCGCGTCACGCTCACCTCGAGCAAATGGGGCAACATCTTCGATCACGGCATCGACCTGATTCACCCGCCGTTTTGGTGGTGGGCCTGGTGGTATGGGCTTTATCAGACCATGCCTGAGCAGGCGGCCGCCACGCCGCTCCTCGATGTCGCCCTTCTGATCGTCACGGTCGGCTATGTCATCGGCCGGCTGCAGGAGGGGTTGTTCATCAAGGCCTTCACCATCCAGATGCACACCTGGCGGCCGATCGACAGCTTCTTCCGGCTGATCACGGCAAGGCGTAATCCCAACATCTCGATCCTTCTTGTCTGCACCCTGTTCGGCGCACCGATCATGGGCTTCATGCTCATGGCGCTCTGGACCGTGCTGTCGCTCCTGTTTCACGCAGTGCGCATCACCCAGGGCTATCTGGTCCGTGACGAGAACGGCCTTCGCTCGTATCTGACCGAGCCGCTCGAAGCGAAAGCGGCGTAGCAGGCCATGGCTGTGCTTGCGGTCATCAGCAATCCGCGAAGCCAGCGCAACCGGCAGGGAGCGCTGGCGGCGCTGAAGACCGTGATTGCCGACCATCCCGACGTTCGTCACGAGGAGCTTTGGGATTTTTCGGACCTCGGTCCGCTGATCGTCAGCCTGATGCGCGACAAGGTCGACGTCATTGCGGTCAATGGTGGCGACGGCACGGTGCAGGCGGTGCTGACCGAGCTCAACAGGCGCGATCTGAACGGGAGGACCCCCAAGCTCGCCGTGCTCGCCGGCGGCATGACCAACGTGATCGCCAAGGACGTCGGCTTCGATACGTCTCCGGGAAAGGGGCTTGAACGGCTTCTGGCATCGATGACGTCAAAGGATGATGCTGTTGGTGTCACCACCACCCGGCCGCTGATCGGCCTCGCCCTCGGGCCGGACGAGCCGCCGGTCTACGGCATGTTCTTCGGTGCTGCCGGATTTTATCAAGCGGTCAAGCTCGCCAACGACCGCGTGCGGACTCGCAGGGTCGCCGGTAGTTTCGCCTCCGCCTGGACGCTCTCGCTCTCGCTGCTTCGCCTGCTGTTCGGCCGATCGAATACCGATGATCCGCTCTACCGCGGTGAGCCGATGGCGCTCGACGTCGATGGTGACCAGCGGCCGAACGCGCCCTACCTGCTCCTGATCGCCACAACGCTCGACAGGCTGATCCTCGGCCTCAGGCCATTTTGGCACGGCAATGGCAAAGCCATCCGCTACACCAGCGTCGACTTCCCACCAAAGCGTCTGGGACGCGCCCTCCTGCCGGTCCTGCGCGGCCGCCCCAAGAGCTGGATGGGGGAGGAGGGCTATCGAAGCGGGTCCGCAAGCGACCTGACCATCGACATCGAAAGCCCGGTCGTGCTCGACGGCGAAATTTTTCATCCGCATCCGGGCATACCGATCCGACTGACCGGCGATCGTACCCAGACCTTCGTGACAGCTGGAAACGGAGGCCGGATTGCCTGATCTGGATCTTCGAGAGGCCGTTGCGGCGGAGCTTGAACGGGAGGTGCACCCATCCTCGCGGGCGCTCGCCGACGCGATCCGGGAGCGGCATGGCGCCACGGTCGCCGCGGTGCTGTTTTATGGCTCTTGCCTCCGGCAGGACCCCGACGATGCTCCGCCCGAAGGCATCCAGGATTTCTATGCGATCGTCGACGACTACCGAGACGCCTACAAAAGCCGCTGGCAGGCCTTCGCCAACCGCCTGCTGCCGCCGAATGTCTTTTACATCGAGCACCCTTGGCAGGGGGGTATGGTGCGCGCCAAATATGCGGTGGTCGGCCGTGCGCAGTTCGTGAAAGGCACGTCGACTGCGGCGTTTCACCCATCACTCTGGGCGCGTTTTTCCCAGCCTGTCGCCATGCTCCGCGCGCGGGACGGCACGGCGCAGCGCGAGATCACCGAGGCGATCGCTCGTGCCGTGGAGACCATGCTGAGCGCGAGCGCACCGCTTGTCCCCTCGCCCGCCAGCCCGGCAGATCTATGGCAGGAAGCTCTTCGTCAGACCTACCGCGCCGAACTTCGTCCGGAAAGCGCCGAGCGCGCCGCGACGATCTATCGGGCCGACCGGGCGCGCTACGATCGGATGGCACGGCTTGTCTTCGCCGATCAAATCCGTGACGACGGCCAGATCGATCTTCAAGCACCGGTCGAAGAAATCCGCCGCGTGCGCCGCTCCTGGCTGGCCCGTCGTCTCCTCGGCAAGCCCCTTTCGATCCTTCGCCTGATGAAAAGCCTCTTCACCTTTGACGGCGGTGTCGACTATGCGCTGTGGAAGGTCGAACGCCACACCGGCGTGCGTGTTCCGATCAGCGGCTTCGAGCGCCGCCATCCCATTCTCAATGCGCCCCGGCTGCTCTGGCGCGTCTATCGGCTGAGTGCGGTGCGGTAGCCGCCAAGTCGGTGTTTTGCTCCTGCTCTCCACCTGCCTGCCGTCACGGAATCAATATTCCCTTTCGCGGACAAGCTGGTCGATAATTTCACTTGAAGCGATAATTCCTTTGGAATAAAAATGATCCGATTCATGAAGTTATTTCGAGCTGCTACAAGTTGGATTTAAGTCATGATCACGCAACATTGGCTGGCGTTGGCCGGCGCTTCCGGAGTTTTTCTGGCACTTGGCGCCATGACGTCGCCTTTTGTCGAGCCGCATCTGACACCGGGCGAGCGGACGTCAGCTTTCCGTGCTATCGCGTGCAACACCGCGGAACAGGTGGCGGACATCCTGGGTGCGTTTAGCGAAAGCTACGAGATCGGCCGCGAGGCCTTCGCCCGCTATCACGAACAATGGGAATATGACGCGGCCATGGCGGCCATGGCGCCTGCGTGCGATGACGTCTGGTTCGAATCGGTCGTGCCGGTGCAGGCCGTTGCTGGTCAGGTCTACGATGTCCATCTCGCCGACGGCAGCCTGCATCGACGCTACGTCGTCGAAGTCAGGCCGGTGCATCCCAAGGGGAACACCGTCGAGGCGTCCTATTTCATCAGCTCCGAAAAGCCTGTGACCGCTCTCGAAACAGACCTTTGAGCGCTGTCGCGGCAAGCGTCAACGCACCTTTCCCCTTAACGCACAACGAAGACCGACAGGTCCGAGTGTGAAGCGAGATAGCCGGCGCGCGAAGCAAGGATATAGTCGAGGAAGCCTGG
Organism: Pseudomonadota bacterium; assembly: GCA_039028235.1. GTDB lineage: Bacteria > Pseudomonadota > Alphaproteobacteria > Geminicoccales > Geminicoccaceae > JANQPX01. The sequence goes on along the minus strand of JBCCIN010000009.1, from coordinate 9,887 downwards.
AATATGGGAGGCCATGACCACCAGATCGGCGCCGATCTCCGCTCCGGCTTTCTTGAGCGTATCGTCAAGATCGACGGCCGGGTCGAGCGAGACCATCGGCTTGGCCTGAAAGCGGACGCCGCGCCTTACCGTCTGCTCGACCACGAAGGCTTCGAGCTTTTCGGTATATTCCGTCGGATTATGGGCGACCCTCCCAGGCGCCGAGCTCGTGACCCCGACGGCATAGAGATCGGCATGGTATTGTGTTGCCAGATCGGCTGCCACCGACAGCGCCTTTTCGAGCTGATCCGGATGCTCCAGATCGACCGGGACCATGATGGTCTTGTACATGAGGCCAACTCCCTCTACCGCGAAGTCGCCTGCCACTGAGACGGCGACAGCTTCAAGGGTAGGGCAGGCGGGTCTCGCTGCCTTTGATCCTCGTCAATTAAGCCAGGACGCCCATCAGGCTGACCTCACGTCCATCTTTCGGGATGGACCAAGTGCGCAATGCCGACGAAAAAACGCCACCGGGAGCCCGATGGCGTCTTCGTTTCCAGACAATCTCCGTCAAGTAACCGCCGACCGGTGTCCGGTCAGAGGGCGGCAACCTTGGCCGGAGCTTCGAGCAAGCCGGTTTCGTAGGCGATGCCCGTAACCTTGTCGACGATGATGCTGAGCTGTTCCTTGGTGTGCGCGGCGCAGACGCTGCAGCGGAGCAGCGCCTCGTTCGCAGGCGTCGCCGGCGGCAAAGCGAGGTTGACGTAGACACCAGCCTGCAGGAGTTCGTGCCAGATATGCACCGCAAGCTCCGGGCTCGGCAGACGTACGGCCACAATCGGGCTCTTCTGCTCGCCGAGGAGGAAGCCCTGGCGCTCCAGACCGTCATAGAAGTGATTGACGTTCTCCCAGAGCGTGGTCATGAGCTCCGGGCGCTGCTTGATGGTCTCGAGTGCCGCGCGCACTGATGCGATCACCGACGGCGGCAGGGACGCGGTGAACATATAGGGGCGGCAGGCCACCCGCAGGATGTTGAAATCCGGAAGGTTTGAGACGCAAAAACCGCCGACGGCACCCAGGCTCTTGCTGAACGTGCCGACGATCATGTCGACATCAGCCTCGACATTCGCCTCCTCGGCAAGGCCGCGGCCGGTTTCGCCGAGCACACCGAAGGAATGGGCCTCGTCGACGATCAGATAGGCGCCATGCTTCTTCTTGACCTCGACGATCTCCTTGAGCGGCGCCTTGTCGCCGAGCATCGAATAGATGCCCTCGACCACGACAACCTTGTTGCCGGGCTCATTGGCAAGCCGGGCGAGGCGGCGATCCAGGTCCCTCGGATCGTTATGGCGGAAGCGGATCACGGTCGCCGAGCCCATCTTGCAGGCATCATAGATGCTGGCATGGCTGTCGGCGTCGATCAGGAGATAGTCGTCAGGGCCGGCCACGGTCGAGATGATCCCGAGATTGGCCTGATAACCTGTGGTGAAGACCATGCCGTGTTCGCAGCCGAAGAACGCGGCGAGCGCCTGCTCGAGCGCGCGGTGGCCGCCGTAATGGCCATTGGCGATGGAGGAGCCGGTGGTGCCGGTTCCGAGTGTTTCGAGGGCGGACGTGGCCGCACTCACGCAGCCGGCATCGAAGGTCAAGCCGAGATAGTTGTTCGTGCCCGCAAGCAGGATGCGCTTTCGGCCGATCATCGCCTCGGTCGGCGAGAGCACCCGGTCGATGCGCACACGAAAGGGATCGGCGCCGATATCTTTGACGGCACGGTGCGACTGGGCCAGGTGCTCAAAGCGCTGGAACAACGACATGGCTCAGGTTTCCTCCTTCAACTGACCTATTGTGTCGGCCAAATCGCCCACCGTTTTGATATCAGGAATGAGATTCAGCGGTATGGATATATCGAGTGAGTCTTCGAGCTCCATGATCACGTCCATGACGGCAAGCGAATCCAGATCTAGTTCGGCGGCGATGTCAGTGTCCGCCTGGATCGACTTGCCGGTCTTGTCGAACTTCTGCAGAACGGCAATCACTTGATTGACGATGTTGTCATCCATTCAAGAAAGCTCAGGTGCCTTTTTCTCCATTCAGACGATGCTCGGTCCTAGCGGAGAGGTTTATGACAGTGCAAGGAAAGCTGTCTTAGTCGAAGTCACAAATTGTTGCAATTTGTCACAACCATCTGTGCAATCGATACCAGTCGATCGTTGCAGGAAAGCCGCGATCCACCGGAATCCCTGGCTTCCAGCTGGTTGCATCGTGAATCTTACGGCTGTCGGCGACCCAATTTTGATGGGTAAGTTCCCTGACTTTCTCTGGGGTTAGCATGGGCGTGTAGCCGGGGAAGATGCGCAGGCCCGCATTCACGTAGCCCACGGTCGACAGCAGCAATTTGGGCACGCGCAGCCTGATGACCTCTCTCTCGAAAGCGTGTTCAGCTGCGGCAATCATGCCACACCAGCTATGGCCGCCCTCCCTGCCGTCATCCGGTTCCAGGGTCATACGGTCAGCGATCGCCGGATCGAGAACCGCCAGGATGAGATCGATCAGATCGTCGACATGGAGCAGGGAAAAGCGGGCATGACGGTCACCGAGCATGGTGCCGAGGCCGCGGCTGACGCTCTTGAAGAAGGCGAGGGTTTCGCGATCGCCCGGACCGTAGACGGCGGGCGGACGAAGGATCGTCCAGGGTGGGGCGTCGCCGAGTGTCGACAGGGCCTCCTCACCCGCGCGCTTGCTTGCCGCATAGCTGGAAAGTGTCGGCTCGCGAGCTGCAAGGGACGAGACCAGCACCAGCTTCGGCGGTTTTTCATGTGCGGCGGCAATGCTTGCGAGGTGGCGGACGCCGCCTGCGTTGACGTCGAAGAAGGCTTCGCGCGTGCGTGCTTTGATCAGACCGGCGAGGTGGACGACCGCGTCGGCCCCGTCGATCAACGCGCTGATCGCCTCGTCGTCGCCAAGGGATCCGGTGACGATGTCGAGATCGCCTCTTTCAGTCTCGATTTGAACGGGACGCCGACGCATCAGCGCGCGCACGGAAAATCCGTCCCGGCAGAGCCGCTCGATCAGCCGTCGGCCGATGAACCCGCTGGCGCCGGTGACCGCGATGGCCGGCACAACATCACTCGCCGGCCGCCATGACCAGCGGCTCGTCGACCTCGCTATAGAGACCTTCCAGATAGTTCTGCTTGGCGCGCGCCCGGCTGAGCTTGCCGGACGACGTCATCGGCAGGCTGTGTGGCGGCACCAGCAGCACCCGCCCGTCCACAGCCGCAGCCCTGGATGCGGTCGCCTTCACGTCCTTTTCCAGCTGGTCTCGAAGTTCGATATCGCGCGAACGGCACTGCACCAGGATGACCACCTCGGCGTCGCTGTCCTGATCCTCGATCGAGAAGACGGCGACATCGCCGCGCCGGAGGCCGTCCAACTCCTCAACTGCCCATTCCACGTCCTGCGGCCAGATATTGCGGCCATTCACGATCATAAGGTCCTTGCTACGCCCGGTGATCACCACCTCGCCGCTCACGAGATAACCGAGATCGCCGGTATCCAGCCAGCCATCCTTGAAGACGCGGGCCGACGCCTCGGGCTCGCCGTAATAGCCCTTCGCGATGCTCGGGCCTTTGACAAACACCTGGCCGACCAGGCGATCATCCAGGACCTCGCCTTCGCCGCCGCGAATTTCCACCACATGACCAGGTAAGGCCGGCCCGCAAAAGGCAAAATCGCGAGCATCTTGCCCGTCGGTCTCATCGTTGGCGGGGAGGGCGATGTGCGCATCCGCCAGACGCTGCTTGTCGATCCGGTCGATCACCAGCCCCTTGTCCAGCGGCGCAAAGCTCACCGCGAGCGTTGCCTCGGCCATGCCGTAGCTGGCGACGAAGGCATTCCGATCGAAGCCGTGCGGCGCGAACACCTGGGCAAACCGGTTCATGACCTGGGCATGGATCATGTCCCCACCGATGCCGGCCGCCCGCCAGGTCTTGAGATCGAAGGTCTGCGAGGTCGCGTTCTCCGCGCGCCGGCAGCAGAGGTCGTAGCCGAAGGTCGGGCTGTAGGAGAGCGTGTTGCCGTTCTCACCGAACAGCTTCAGCCAGGTGAGTGAGCGCCTGGCGAAGTCCCGGGTCGCGAGGTAGTCCACCGAAAGCTGGCAAAGCGCCGGGGTCAGGAGAAAGCCGACCAGCCCCATATCGTGGTAGAGCGGCAGCCAGGAGACGCCACGGTCGCCAGGCCCGATCTCGAGCCCATGGCATGCGATCGCGTGGCCGTTGGCCATCAGGCAGCTTTGCGGCACCTCGACGCCGTGCGGCCAGCGCGTGCTGCCGGAGGAATACTGGAAATAGCACATGTCGTCGGGGCCAAACGGCCGGATGTCGACAGCACTGCCAGGCAGTTCGGCAAAGTCCGCCGGCGTGCCGGTCTTCGGGGTCGTCTCCAGTCCGGCGACCGCCTCTTCGAGAAAACTGAGATAGGCGGCAGGCGCCATCGCCACCGCGGCCTTGGAACTGATCAGCAGGCGCTGCAGCTGTTCGACGTAGGCTTCCCGCCCGCCGAGGCTCGCCGGGATCGGCACGATCACCGGAATCAGAGCGGCATACTGACAGGCAAAAAACGCGGTAATGATCTCGGGATCGGTGTCGCCCAGCAGCACCACCCGCTCATCGCGCGCCAGCCCCAGCTGAATCAGCCCGCGCGCCATGGTGACAGCGCGCTCGCGCATCTCGGCATAGGTCAGCGTCGACAGGAGCTCGGCGCGCGCCGAATAGAAGCTGAAGCCCGTCACACCCTTCGCCGCGTAGTCGAGCGCTTCCGGCAGGGTCTGAAACTCAGCCCGGCGAATGGCAAGATCGGGATTGCTCGTCGGCGTTGGCGTCATAAAGATTTGCGTGGACAGGCTCGGTCGAACCGCCCACTCCCCCTGGAACGATGATCGATTGATGACAAAAGCGCGTTAGCTTTACTGGCGGAATTCCAGGGCGGCAAGCCCCGACGGCCCGTCATCTCAAAGCGGAAACCGGCCCAGCATCGCCATCCTGCCGGATCATGACTGCCCGCGTGCCGCAAACAGCATCGCCGCGAACGACAGCGAACCGAGCACGACAAAGCCACCGACCAAAGGCAAAACCGTGCCGTCATAGAGCAGGCCGACCGAAGCACCCAGAGACACCGCCATCAGCGTCGTCACCGTGCCGATGGCGCTTGCCCCGATGCCCGCCATGTGACCGAGCGGCTCCATCGCGAGTGCATTGAGATTGCCGAACAGGAGCCCGATGCAGAAGAACAGGATCAGCAGATAGACCATTAGCGCCCAGAACGGCGGATGACCGGCCATCGAAGCTGCCACCATGAAGAAGGCCGACGAGGTGAGAATCACCCCCAAAATCGCCACCCTGGTCAAAAAGCGCATGCCGAAGCGCATCACCAGGCGTGAATTCAGAAGCGACGCTGCGCCCTGGGTCAAAGCGAGCGCTGCGAAGTAGACGGGGAACATGCTGCCCAGTGCATACTGCCCCTGCAGCATCTGCGCCGCCGTGCTCAAAAAAACCAGAAACGCGCCCAGGATCAGCCCGGCGGCGAGCGCGTAGCCGGCTGTGGTCCGGTTGCGAAAGGTCTCGATCGCGCCGCGCGCAATCGTTCCGAACGACAACGGTCGGCGATGCTCCGGCTTCAGCGTCTCCGGCTGCCGCAGGACCAGCCAGACCCAGCCGATCAGGCCGACGGTCAAGAGCATGCCGAAAATCCAGCGCCAGGACGCCACCAGGAGGATCGCCTGGCCGATCGCCGGCGCCACCGTCGGCACCAGCAGAAAAAGTGCCATGACCAGGGACATGATCCGCGCCATGTCATTGCCGACGAACCGATCGCGCACCATCGCCACCGTCACGATCCGCGGCCCGGCCACCCCCAGCCCCTGCAGCACTCGACCCGCCAGCATCATCGAGAAAGATGTTGCAAAAATCGATAGGACCGAGCCCAGGACGAAAACTCCCAGCCCCAGCTGAATAGCCGGCTTTCGCCCGAAGCGGTCGGACAGCGGGCCATAGAGCATCTGCCCGAGTCCCAGCCCGAGAAATAGCGCCGAGATGACGAATTGCGCCTGATTCTCGCTCCCCGCCCCAAGCTCCGCCCCGATCCTCGTTAGGGCCGGCAACATGCTGTCGATCGACAGCGCCACCAACGACGTCAACAGTGCACAAAGCGCCACAAATTCCCCAGTCGACGGCGGCGCTGCGCCGCTGCGTAGACTTGCCTGTGACTGTGCATGAGCCGCCTGGTGCTCTTCACCCGGTTCGGGGCGTAGCTCATCCGTCAAGCGGACGGCCGATCGAAATTATCCACCGTGGCATGGCCGCGCTTGGCCACCAGGAAGGAGCGCACCATGTCGATCACGACAACGCCATCCTGATTGCGCCCGATATGCCGGACGCGGACGATGCCCTGCGTGGGTCGCGATTTCGACAAGCGCTTACCCAGCACCTCCGTCTCCGCATAGAGCGTGTCGCCGACGAACACAGGCGCCGGCATCTTGACTTCCTCCCACCCGAGATTGGCGACAGCCTTCTGCGAGGATCCGCTCACCGCCATCCCCGCCACCAAGGCCAGCGTCAGCGTGGAATTCACCAGACACCGCCCGAACTCGGTCTTCGACGCATAATGCGCATCGAAATGCACAGGATGGGTGTTCATGGTCAGATTGGTGAACCACACATTATCCGTCTCCGTCACCGTCCTTCCGGGCCAATGCTCATACACATCCCCAACCTCGAAGTCCTCGTAGGACCGGCCGGGGTCTTCGCGATAGCGCTGCTCTCCAATCTTTTCGATGCCATAGCTTTCCATGCGCTGTCCCCGCTCGATCCAACCGAAAAGCCACCATACACCGCTTGGCCACGTGCTGAAGCGCAGACTCGCTTTCGCTGGTGTAAGGCGCGGGAAGACGACATCTGATGCCGATGCCGCCAAGCTCGCATTCCGGCGCAGATCACTGCCGCCGATCTATCGCACATTCGACGGTGATATCGAGACGCCAGAACCTCACTCTGCCGCAGCGGTGGTGTCGATGAAGCCTCCGGACTGACGTTGCCACAGATTGGCGTAGACGCCGTCGGCTTTGATCAGGGCATCATGACGACCTTCTTCGACGATGCGGCCCTCATCGAGCACGATCAAACGATCCATCGCCGCGATGGTCGAGAGGCGATGCGCGATGGCGATCACGGTCTTGCCGGCCATCAGACGATAGAGGCTTTGCTGGATCGCCGCCTCCACTTCGGAATCGAGCGCTGACGTCGCCTCATCGAGGAGCAGGATGGGCGCGTCCTTGAGGAGAACGCGGGCGATCGCGATGCGCTGACGCTGACCGCCCGAGAGTTTGACGCCGCGCTCGCCGACATGGGCGTCGTAGCCGGCACGTCCCGTCGGGTCGGTGAGCCCGCCGACGAAGTCATCCGCTTCGGCCTGAACCGCCGCATGGCGCATCGCCTCCTCGCCGGCGTCCGGCCGGCCGTAGAGGATGTTCTCCCGGACGGATCGATGGAGGAGCGAGGTGTCCTGGGTCACCATGCCGATATTGGCGCGCAGGCTTTCCTGGGTCACGGCGGCGATGTCCTGATCATCGATCAAAATCCTGCCACCCTCGATGTCGTAGAAGCGAAGCAGCAGGTTCACGATCGTCGACTTGCCCGCGCCCGAGCGACCGACCAGCCCCACCTTTTCGCCAGGCTTGATGACCAGCGAGAGACCCTCGATGACGCTCCGGGTCTTGCCGTAGTGAAAGCGTACATGATCGAAGACCACTTCGCCTTGGGTGACCTTGAGCGGTTTGGCTTTCAGATCGTCGGTGACGTCCTGGGACTGAGCGAGCGTGGTGATGCCGTCCTGGACCGTGCCGATATTCTCGAACAAGGCAGATACTTCCCACATGATCCAGTGGGACATGCCACCGAGCCTGAGGACCAGGCCGATCGCCACGGCAATAGCACCCAGGCTGACCGCATCATGGAGCCAAAGCCAGATTGAAAGTGCGGCGACGCTGAAAAGCAGCAGGGACTGCAGCGACCAGACGATGACCTGCAGCGCGGTGGCAAGGCGCATCTGGCCATGCACCGTCTCCAGGAAGCCTTCCATGCTGTCACGTGCATAGGCCACCTCGCGCTGCGCATGCGAGAACAGCTTGACCGTCTGGATATTGGTGTAGCTGTCGACGACGCGCCCGGTCATGACGGAGCGCGCATCGGCCTGACGCTTGGAAACCTCTTGCAGCTTCGGGAGGAAATACCAGAGCGCTGCGACATAGGCGATCAGCCAGACGATCAGCGGCGCGCTCAGCCGAAGGTCCGAACTTGCGACCAGGATCACCATGCTGGTGAAATAGACGGCGACGTACAGCAACACGTCCAGCACCTTGATCACGACCTCACGCACGGCGAGCGACGACTGCATCACCTTGGTGGCAACGCGGCCTGCGAATTCGTCCTGAAAGAAGGCGAGGCTCTGGCCGAGCAGATAGCGATGTGCCTGCCAGCGCAAAATCATCGGAAAGTTGCCGAGCAGAGACTGATGGATGATCAGCGAGCCGAGAAGGATGGTGACCGGCATCAGCAAGAGGATGAACAGGGCCATCAGGGCCAAGGTCGATCCTTCGTCGGCGAGGAAGGTGGCGCGATCAGCCTCGGACAGCCAGTCCACCAGCTGGCCCATGAAGCCGAACAGCATCACCTCCATGATCGAAATCGCCACGGATGTCAGCGACATGAAAGCGAGCGTTTTCCGGACCGGCCAGGCGTAGTGCAGGCAAAAGGCGACCAGTCCCGTCGGCGGCTTGGTCGGCTCCTCGTCCGGGAACGGATTGATGCGAGCTTCGAACCAGCGGAACAGCATAGGCGATATGCCTCCGACGATCGGCATTGAGAGGTGAAAAGGGGGCTGTCAAAACCCGGCTGACGACGATCGGCTTCCCGACCGGCCATGCACAACGCGTCCGCGATCATCGTGATAGAGAATGGTGAAGGATATGCAAGACGCCCGATCCGCATTCGTCAAGGCGGAAGGCAATGAGCCCTTCGACGTCGTTTGCTGCCACGGACGTCATTCCCGCTCGTTAGCACGCAAAAAAAACCTCCCGAGGCCCGCTCGGGAGGTTATCGCAACGTCGTTCTGTTGTGACTTATCGTTGAGGTTCAGGCTGACAAGCCCTTAGAAGGGAATGGGGCGTGTTGGTGGCAGCTGCGGACGCTCGATCGGCTGTACCGTCTCAACGTCCATGCTGAGGCCGCCGTCCGCTGCGGTCGCTGTGTAGACCGCCGTGACCACGAGCCGCTGTGTGCTGATGATGTGCAGAAAACCGATCGTCAGCGGCAGGCGACCCTCGGCGGGCGCACCGTAATGCAGTTCCGCAAGCCGCTTGCAGTCGTCCATGGTCGCAGCACCCGCCGGCAGCTTGATGGCATCCCGTCCCACCGGACCCTTGAAGCTGGGCTCACGGGCGACACCAATGCCGGCGGTGACCGTCGGCACCAGATGTTTCGTCACTTTGGCCGTGTGACGAGCGACATTCTGGATGTTGATCTCGGTCGCATAGCGCCCCGGCCGCACAGGAGCCTCCGGGCAACCGCAGTCGTCCTGCGTCCCGCATACATATTTGACCGCATAAACGAACTCCGGCGGGCAGGCCGGCACGGTGATGCGCACGGGCTTGCGCGCGATCACCTCATTGTCGGCCACCGCATTGAGCCCGCCATTGATCACCACATCCTCATCACCACAGGGCTTGATCCCGCGCCAGGTCACCTTGAACGGCAGGACATGCTGCTCGTCGCCTGGCAAGTTGATGTATTGGGGCGGTGAGATGCTGACGACGAACGGGGCGACCGAAGCGCTGGGCTCGAGCGTCAGCTTGTCGATCT